>JBCEBZ010000575.1:0-24299 GCA_039206675.1 Rhodococcus sp. (in: high G+C Gram-positive bacteria)
CGCCGACCCCGAGCATCGACAGCAGGTTGTTCGGCTTGACCGAGCTGGGCAGATCGGTGACGCGGCCCTGCTTGAGGAACTTGGGCGACCAGCCGGCGTACGGACCGAACAGCAGTCCGGGCTTGCTGCCGATCACGCGGGTGTCGAGGTGCGGAACCGACATCGGCGGAGCGCCGACGGCGGCCTTGCCGTAGACCTTGGCACGGTGCTGGTCGATGAGCTCCGGGTTGGTGCAGCGCAGGAACGCGCCGCTGACGGGGAACCCACCGAAGCCCTTGGCCTCCGCGATGCCGGACTTCTGCAGCAGGTGCAGTGCACCGCCGCCTGCGCCGACGAACACGAACTTGGCGCGCACGACCTTCTTCGCACCGTTGCGGCGGTTGGTGACCTTGACCACCCAGCTGCCGTCGGACTGCTTGGTGAGGTCGGTGACCTCGTGTCCGAAGTGGACGACGCCGCCGGACGCGCCGACGTAGCCGAGGAGCTGCTTGGTGAGGGCGCCGAAGTCGACGTCGGTGCCGTCCTGGGTCCAGTTGAGCGCGATCGGATCGCTGAAGTCGCGACCCTTCGCCATCAACGGCAGGCGGCGGGTGAACTCGTCGGGGGCGTCGATGTACTCCATGCCCGCGAACAGGGGGTGGCCGGCGAGGGCGTCGTAGCGGGCCCGCAGGTACTTCGCGTTGGCCTCGCCGTGCACGAAGCTCACGTGCGGGATGGGGTTGATGAACTCCTTGGGCTGCGTGAGCACACCGCTCTCGACGGCGTGCGCCCAGAACTGCCGCGACACCTGGAACTGCTCGTTCACGTTGACGGCCTTCGTGATGTCCACGGTGCCGTCGGCGTTCTGCGGGGTGTAATTGAGCTCACACAGTGCGGAGTGGCCGGTGCCCGCGTTGTTCCACGGGTCGCTGCTCTCGGCGGCTACTGCGTCGAGCCGCTCGAATGTGGTGATCGACCAATCGGGCTGCACCTGACGCAGGATCGCTCCCAGCGTCGCGCTCATGATGCCCGCGCCAACCAGCACTACATCCGTTTTCGTCTCTACCGCATTCTGATCTGACACTGGAGTATCGACTTCCTTGTCCATAGCCGTACGCGCATACGCCTGCCGTGTTCGCCGGATAGGTTACCCGCGCGTATGAGCGAAAATCACCTGCCCCAATTGTGCGCCTCCCCGCACCCCCGAAACGCACATTAGATTGTGATCTGTGACTACTTGGGCTCCCGACGTTCTCGGCGACGGTTATCAGCAGCTGACCATCCCTCTCGGCACCGACCCGGACGGCGAGGGCGAGGTGAAAGCGACGCTGATCCGCTACCAGCCCCCGCAGGAGACGAAGAAGACCGGCCGCGCCGTGCTCTACGTCCACGGATTCACCGATTACTTCTTCCAGAAGCACCTGGCCGAGCACTTCGCCGAACAGGGTTACGCGTTCTTCGCACTCGATCTGCGCAAGTGCGGACGCTCGCTCGAACCCGGGCAGACGCCGCACTTCGTCTCCGACCTGAGCCTCTACGACACCGAACTGGACGAGGCGTTGCGCCAGGTCCGGGAACAGACCGCCGACGGGGAGGTCCTGCTCGTCGCGCATTCGACCGGCGGTCTGGTGCTGCCGCTGTGGCTGCACCGCCTGCAGCGCAAGGCGGGCGGCACGGCAGCCCTCGGCATCAGCGGGGTCATCCTCAACAGCCCGTGGTTCGATCTGCAGGGTCCGTCGTACCTGCGGAACGTGGGAACGGTGGCCGTCGACGCGGTCGGGCGGGTCAAGCGCAAGTCGATCATCCCGAAGACCGGGCTCGACACGTACGGCGTGAGCCTGCACGTGGAGGGCAACGGCATCTGGAACTACAACCTCGACTGGAAGCCGCTGAGCGGTTTCCCCGTCACGTTCGGCTGGCTGCGCGCGGTGCGCCGTGGGCACGCCCAGCTGCACCGGGGACTCGACATCGGGGTTCCCGCCCTGATCCTGCGTTCCAAGGCGTCGTACTTCGCGCCGCGGTACGACCCGAGGGTCGACACCGCGGACGCGGTCCTCGACGTCCGGCAGATCGCGCGCTGGGCGGGGTGCCTCGGCGACCGCACCACGATCGTGCCGATCGCGGGCGCCCGGCACGACGTGTTCCTGTCCGCCGACCGGCCCCGCGCCGAGGCGTTCGCCGAGGTGGACCTGTGGCTCGAATGGCTGCACGGCCACAACGCGGCGGAGGCGAACCGGTGACCCACTTCGATCTGGCGATCATCGGTTCGGGGTCCGGCAACTCGCTGCCCGACGAACGGTTCGCGGACAAGAAGATCGCGATCCTGGAGGAGGGCACGTACGGCGGGACGTGCCTGAACGTGGGCTGCATCCCGACGAAGATGTTCGTCTACGCCGCCGAGGTGGCCCGCACGGTCACGGGTTCCGCGAAATATGGCGTCGACGCCCAGCTCGAGGGTGTGCGCTGGCCCGACATCGTCAAACGGGTCTTCGGCCGCATCGACCCGATCTCGGCCGGCGGGGAACGCTACCGCGCCGAGGACAGCCCGAACACGACGCTGTTCCGCGGGCACGCGACGTTCGTGGGCCCGCGGACCCTCGACACCGGGACCGGCGAGGTGATCACGGCCGATCAGGTGGTGATCGCCGCGGGGTCGCGGCCGATCGTTCCCGACGTCGTCCGGGAGTCGGGCGTGCGGTACTACACCAACGACGACATCATGCGGCTGCCGGAACTACCCGAGCGGATGGTGATCATCGGCGCAGGATTCATCGCCGCCGAGTTCGCGCACGTGTTCTCCGCACTGGGCACCCGGGTGTCGCTGATCGCGCGCAGCTCACGCCTGCTGCGCCACCTCGACGAGGACGTCTCCCGCCGGTTCACGGATCTCGCCGAGCAGAAGTGGGACGTGCACCGCGGGCACGCCGTGACGGCCGTGCGCCGGGACGGTGACGGCGTCGCCGTCGAACTCGCGGACGGCACCGTCGTCTCGGGCGACGTTCTGCTGGTCGCCACCGGGCGGCAGTCGAACGGGGACGCCGTCGGGGCAGAGGCCGGTGGCGTCGACCTCGACGACGAGGGACGCGTCGTGGTCGACGACTTCCAACGCACCAGTGCCGAAGGCGTTTTCGCGCTCGGCGACGTCTCCTCCCCCTACCAGCTCAAGCACGTCGCCAACCACGAGGCCCGGGTCGTTCAGCACAATCTGCTGCAGGACGCGTGGAAGGACACGTCGGGGCTGCGCGCCTCGGACCACCGGTTCGTTCCCGCCGCCGTGTTCACCGACCCGCAGATCGCGCACGTGGGGCTCACCGAGGCCGAGGCCCGCGAGGCGGGCTGGGACGTCACGGTGAAGGTGCAGGCGTACGGCGACGTCGCGTACGGCTGGGCGATGGAGGACGACGAAGGTCTCTGCAAGGTCGTCGCCGAACGCGGCACCGGGCGACTGCTGGGGGCGCACGTGATCGGCGCCCAGGCGCCGACGGTGATCCAGCCGCTGATCCAGGCGATGAGCTTCGGGTTGACGGCACAGCAGATGGCGCGGGGCCAGTACTGGATCCACCCGGCGCTGCCCGAGGTCGTCGAGAACGCGCTCCTCGGCCTCGACGTGCCGTTCGAGTGACGGTCGCCAAATCCGTCGCGCTGTTCGCCGTCGCGGCGCTGTTCGAGATCGGCGGTGCGTGGCTGGTGTGGCAGGGCGTCCGCGAGCACCGGGGCTGGATCTGGATCGGCGCCGGTGTCGCGGCACTCGGTGCGTACGGGTTCGTCGCGACGATGCAGCCGGACGCCAATTTCGGCCGCATCCTCGCCGCCTACGGCGGCGTGTTCGTCGCGGGCTCGCTGATCTGGGGCATGGTGGCCGACGGTTTCCGCCCGGACCGCTGGGACGTGTCGGGCGCCCTCATCTGCCTGCTGGGCATGGCCGTCATCATGTACGCCCCGCGCTGAGCCCGGCCGGGCTCGGCGTGGGGCCGCACCGGGTCTACCAGGGGCTGGTGCGGAGGACGATCTCGGTGGCCAGCTCGGCCGCCGCGGCCTCCGGGACGTTGCCGACACCGTCGAGTTGGACGACGCGGAAGTCGGAGTAGACGAAGCGTCCGCTGGCGTCCGCCTCGGCGCGCCGGTCGGGGTCCCCGATCATCACGGTCGTGGGGAGTTCGACCGCCGGACAGTCGGATCCGCGCACCGCTCCCGCGGCGTCGGGCGCCGCCGGATGCCCCCGATCGGCGACGACGAGGCTCGCGAAGCGCCCGAACTGGCGGGCCGCCAGCGACCAGGCCAGTTCGGCCCCTTCCCGGCTGCCGACGAGGTTGACCCACCCGACCTTCAGCTCGTCGAGCAGGCCCATGACGGCTGCTTCGTCGAGACCGGTGATGTCCTCGGGCACGATCGTGCGCAGGTCCGAATTGTGCAGGCGTTCGCAGACGGCGTCGTAGACATCCGGCCCGTCGCCGGCCCCCGGTAGCAGGAGAACGGTGTGTTTGCTCTCCGGTCCGTCGATCCGGACCGTGCAGTTTCCATTTCCCACCGCCACGTGCGTCAGTTCCATGGGCTAAAAACTACGCGATCGCGGACCCGTTGCGCTCGGACCGCCCTGGTTCCATGGTCCGTTACACGAGAAATGACCCGATCGACCGGCGAGGTGGGCGTCGAGGATCGACAACGGCAGACCGCTGTTCCAGCAGATCACCCCGGCGACGCCGCCGCGCCCGACGGGATCGATTTTTCGTTGCAGGAGAACGAGATCTGCGGTCTCCTCGCCCGCGCCGGCCGCCGCGACGGCCTAGCGCACCAGGCTCGACGCGATGGCGGGCAGCCCCGTCGGGGCGCCCGCCCCGAGCAGCGCCTCGAGGGCGGGGAGATCGAGATTCTGCTCCACCAGGTCCGCCAGCAGATCGAGTTGGGCGGTCCGGATCGCGGCGACGTCCGTGTCCGGGGCGGTGACGAAACCGGTTCGGCCCGCGTGCTCGGCCACGTCGTCCAGCAGAAGCCGGCGGAACCGGTCGCTCTCGAGCAGACCGTGCCAGTGCGTGCCGTACACGGCGCCGCGGATACTGCCTTCCGCGGCGCCGCTGCTCGCGTGGAGCAGCGGCGGATCACCGTTGCGGCGCACCCGCCCGTGATGGATCTCGTATCCGGACACCGGCACTCCATGGGCGTCGCCGCGGACCTGCGCGAGAACCTTGTCCGGGGCGAACTCCACCTCGAGGTCGAGCAGTCCCAGTCCGGGCACCACACCACGACCGGATTCGACGTCGTCGACGATCACGGAGCCGAGCATCTGGTAGCCGCCGCAGACACCGAGAACCGGGCCGCCGCGTTTGGCATGCACGGTGATCGCGTCCGCGATGCCGTTGCGGCGCAACCACTCCAGATCCGACACGGTCGACTTGCTGCCGGGCAGGACGATCAGGTCGGCGTCCTCGAGCCGCGACGGGTCGGTGACCCAGCGCACCGACACCCCCGGTTCGCACGCGAGCGCCTCGACGTCCGTCGAATTGGAGATGCGGGGCAGGCGGACCGCGGCCACGCGCAGCCAGTCGTCGCCGACCGGTGGTGCCGGGCGTCCGACCGGGGCGTCACCCACCACCCCCAGCGAATCCTCGGCGTCGAGCCACAGGTCCTCGGCGAACGGAATCACCCCGAGCGTCGGGCGACCCGTCATCACCGTCAACTGTTCCAGACCCGGCGCCAGCAACGACACGTCGCCGCGGAACTTGTTGATCACGAAGCCCGCGATCAACGCCTGGTCCTCCGGGGCGAGGACCGCCACCGTGCCGAACAGGTGAGCCAGCACCCCACCGCGGTCGATGTCGCCGACGACGAGCACCGGAAGGTCCGCCGCGCGGGCGAGCCCCATGTTCGCGAGGTCCGTGGCCCGCAGGTTGATCTCGGCGGGAGAGCCCGCTCCCTCACACAGCACGACGTCGTATTCGGCGCGCAGCGATTCCAGTTCCTCGGCCACCACCTCCCGCAGGTGCTGCCGGTGCTCGATGTAGTCGCGGGCCCCGACGGTCGTGACCGCCCGCCCCCGCACCACCAGTTGCGACGTGCGGTCGCTGCCCGGTTTCAGCAGCACCGGGTTGAAGCGGACACTCGGCTCGAGTCCGCAGGCCGCGGCCTGCAGGGCCTGCGCCCGTCCGATCTCGCCGCCGTCCAACGTGACGACGGAATTGTTCGACATGTTCTGCGCCTTGAACGGCGCCACCCGGACACCCTGCCGCGCCAGCATCCGGCACAGTCCGGCCACGAGCACACTCTTGCCCGCGTCGGACGTGGTGCCGGCGACGAGCAGGGCGCCCCTCCACCGGCTCTCGCTCAAGGCAGGGTGAGGATCTCGTTGCCGGTCTCGGTGACCACGATCGTGTGCTCGAACTGGGCCGTCCACTTGCGATCCTTGGTGACCACGGTCCAGTCGTCGTCCCACATCTCCCAGCCGATGTCACCGAGGTTGATCATCGGTTCGATCGTGAACACCATGCCGGGTTCGATGACCGTGTCCACGGAGGGCTCGTCGTAGTGGAGGATGACGAGGCCGTTGTGGAACGTGGTGCCGATGCCGTGTCCGGTGAAGTCGCGGACCACGCCGTATCCGAAGCGGTGCGCGTAGGACTCGATGACACGGCCGACGACGTTGAGAGCCCGGCCCGGCTTGACGGCCTTGATGGCGCGCATCGTCGCCTCGTGGGTCCGCTCCACCAGCAACCGGTTCTCCTCGGCGACGTCGCCGGCGAGGAACGTGGCGTTGGTGTCTCCGTGCACGCCGCCGATGTAGGCGGTGACGTCGATGTTGACGATGTCACCGTCCTGGATCACGGTCGAGTCGGGGATGCCGTGGCAGATCACCTCGTTGAGCGACGTGCAGCACGACTTGGGGAATCCCTTGTATCCGAGCGTCGACGGATAGGCGCCGTGGTCGGTCATGTATTCGTGCGCGATGCGGTCGAGTTCGTCGGTGGTGACGCCCGGCGCCACCGCCTTACCGGCCTCCTGCAGTGCCTGCGCGGCGATCTTGCTCGCCACCCGCATCGCCTCGATGGTCTCCGGGGTCTGCACCCACGGCTCGTTGCCTTCCTTGGCCGTGGGCTTCCACGCGTACTCGGGACGCTCGATCCCCGCCGGTACGGCGAGGACGGGAGACACGGTTCCGGGGCTCAGTGCTGTGCGGACAGACATGGGTACCAGGTTAGACCCGCACCTGGCCGGGGCGCCTCGGGACCCGCCGCGCGGGCACTCAGTCCCGCAGGGTCGTGAGAAATGCGATCCGGTCGCCGCGGTAGAGCGAGCGCACGCGTTCGATCGGAACACCCGCGGTGTCGAGCGAGAGCCGGTGGAGTAGCAGCATCGGCATGGCCGTGGTGGAGTCGAGCAGCGCAGCCTCCCGCGGGGAGGCCAGCACGGTCTCGATCCGCTCGGTGGCCGACGCGAACGCCACTCCCGTCTCGCGGATCGCCGCGTACAGCGAGGTGCCCGGGTCGAATGAGCGCGCCATCTCCCCGAAGCGGCCGGCGGGCAGATGGGTGCTCTCGAGGCCGATCTTCGCATCGTCCGCGAGCAGGACCCGTTCGAGGTGGATCACCGGCGCGCCGACCGCGAGACCGAGCGCCTCGGCGAGGTCCGCGTCGGCGCCGAGTTCCTCGAACGTGACCAGTTCACGCCCGGGCACCCGGCCCTGGCTGACCGCGCCCTCGGTGTAGGACCGCAGCGACAGCGGCTGCACGAGCTTGGGACTGGCGACGACCGTTCCGCGGCCCCGACGCTCGACGCGTCCCTCGACCAGCAACTCGTGGATGGCCTGCCGCACCGTCTCGCGGGACACCGTGAACCGCAGGGCCAGTTCCCGCTCCGCGGGCACCGCGTCGCCCACCTCGAGTTCGGCGAGGATCGACTCGAGTTCGGTGCGGACCCGGTAGTACTTGGGGACGTTCGTCGTCCGGGTCATCGCGTGACGGTGCCGTTCAGGACGGACTCACCGGACGCGTCGCCGTCGTCGTTCATGCGGCCGAGCGTACCCGAAAAATGGTCTATACCAATTGTTCACCTGCCGTTCCCCCAGCGGTGGCCCAATGGTCTAGACCAAACGGCAGGCTCCTCGGCACCGACCCTTTCATCGTTAGGAACTCGCCATGCGTCTTCGCCCACGGATCGCCGCGGCCGCCCTGGCCGCGACCGTCCTCACCCTCGGAACCGCGTGCGGCGGAACCGGTACCGCCTCGAGCGCGGGCACCGACACCGTCACCGTGTACAGCGCCGACGGACTCTCCGGGTGGTACCAGTCGCGTTTCGACGCCTTCACCGCACAGACCGGCATCGCGGTGAACCTCGTGGAGGCCGGATCCGGCGAGGTCGTCTCCCGCCTCGAGAAGGAACAGTCCAACCCGCAGGCCGACGTCGTCGTCACGCTGCCGCCGTTCATCCAGAAGGCGGACGCCCAGGGACTGCTCGTGCCGAGCGGCGTCGACACCTCGGCGATCCCCGCCGCGGAGACGGACCCGGCGGGCCGCTACGTTCCCGTCGTCGAGAACTACCTGTCGTTCATCGTCAACCCCGCGGCGTCGCCCGCTCCCGTTTCCTGGGACGACCTGCTGTCCGACCGCTTCAAGGGCAGGATCCAGTACTCCACCCCAGGTCAGGCCGGCGACGGCACCGCGGTGCTGCTGCTCCTGCAGCACCTGATGGGCAAGGACGGCGCACTCGACTACCTCGCGAGGCTCCAGGCCAACAACGTGGGACCGTCGTCCTCGACCGGCAAGCTGCAGCCGAAGGTGAGCAACGGCGAACTGCTCGTGGCCAACGGCGACGTCCAGATGAACCTCACCTCCATCGCCGACGACGGCTCGACGTTCGACCTCTTCTTCCCTGCCGCCGCCGACGGCACCCGCACCACCGTCGCCCTGCCGTACGTGATGGGTCTGGCGAAGGGTGCACCGCGCAGCGAGCAGGGCAGGCAGTTGATGGAGTTCCTGCTGTCCGAGGATTCCCAGAAGACGGTCGCCGACGAAGCGCGCGGCGTGTCGGTCCGCGAGGACGTGCGCGCCGCCGCGACCGACAGCGCCCCGGCGCGTGCCCTGCAGGGTGTCCAGGTGTGGTCGCCGGACTGGAACGACGTACTCACCGAACTCGATTCGGACGTCGCCGCGTACCAGAAGGCCACCGGGAGCTGATCGTGTCGGGAATTCCCACCGGGCGGACGCACCCGCCGCACACCGCCGCAGTCCGCGGCGCCACCGAGTACTCGGCCCCCGCCATCACGTTCGACCGGGTCACCGTCACCTACGGACGCGGCAGAGGCGTCACGCACGCCCTCGTCGACTTCAACCTCCGCGTCGCCCGCGGTGAGACCGTCGCCCTCCTGGGACCGAGCGGCTCCGGAAAGTCGACCGCACTGAAGGCGCTCGCCGGATTCGTCCGTCCCACTTCGGGTTCGGTGCGGCTCGGATCACGCGACGTCACCGGCCTTCCGCCCGCGAAACGGGGAATCGGCGTCGTCGTGCAGTCCTACGCACTGTTCCCCCACATGCGGGTTTCCGACAACGTCGCGTTCGGGCTCCGCGCCCGGCGCGTCCCTCGCGCGGAGATCGGCGCGCGGGTGACGGAGGCACTCGAGATGGTCGGCATGGCCGCCTACGGCAAGCGCCTGCCCCGCGAACTGTCCGGCGGACAGCAGCAGCGGATCGCGATCGCCCGGGCCCTGGCGATCCGGCCCGCGGTCCTGCTGCTCGACGAACCACTCGCCGCACTCGACGCGCAGCTGCGCGAGAGCATGCTCGGGGAACTCACCCGGTTGCGGGCGGCCCTGCCCGACACGGCCATGCTCTACGTCACCCACGACCAGGGCGAGGCGCTGGCCCTGGCCGACCGGATCGCCGTCATGCGCAACTCCCGGCTCGCGGACGTCGACACCGCCGAGAACCTGTGGAAGCGGCCACCCAGCAGTTTCACCGCGGAATTCCTCGGCGGCGCCAACCTGTTGCCGTGCACCGTCACCCGGGTGATCGGAACGTCGGCGCTCGTGTCGATCGGCGGCGTCCCCGTCACCGCGACGGCCCCGCAACCCGACATCGGACACGTCGCGTGGGAGTCGGACCTGCCCGCGTTCCTGTGCGTCCGCCCGCACGCGGTCACGCTGACGGCGCCCGGCGCGAAGGGTTCGTTCTCGGCGCGGATCGTCTCGTCGGTGTGGCGGGGGTCGACCACGCGGATCACCCTGTCCGTCGAGGAACTCGACGGAGTGCAGGTGGACGCGGACGTCGCCGGCCACGACCAGCGCACCCCGGGCGCCGTCGTCGGCGTGCAATTCCCCTCCGACGGCAGCGTCCTGGTGCCGGCGGCATGACCGCGACACTCGAACGTCCGCCCGCGGCGGAGACCCCGCCCCGGCCGGAACCGGTCCGGTGGCGCGCCGTCGCCTGGACGCTTCCACCCCTGCTGCTCGTCCTCGGATTCGCCGTCTATCCGATGGCGCGGGTGCTCACCGAGTCCCTCGACTCCGACACCGGTTCCGGTCTGGGCACCTGGTCCGGCGTCCTCGGCTCGGAACTGTTCCGCACGGCCCTGTGGCGGACGGTGCAGATCGCCGCACTCTCGACTGTCGGCTGCCTGATCCTCGGCACGTTCCTCGCGCTGGTGCTGGCGTTCGTCCCGTTCGCGGGATCGAACGTCGTGGGACGGCTGATCGACGCGGTGCTGTCGCTGCCGTCGTTCCTGATCACCCTGGCATTCACCTTCCTCTACGGCACCGCCGGGGCGGCCAACGCACTGATCACGCGGATCACGGGCGACGCGGACGGTCCGCTGAACTTCGTCGGCACGCCGCTCGGGGTGATCGCCGCCGAGATCACGTTCTTCACCCCGTTCGTCGTCCGCCCCCTGCTCGCCGCGTTCACTCAGATCCCCCGCGAACAACTCGACGTCGCCGCCAGTCTCGGGGCGTCGCCGATACGGGTGCTGCGGACCGTCGTGATGCCGGAAGCCTGGCCCGCACTGCTGGCGGGTGGGTCGCTGGTGCTGCTGCTCACCCTCAACGAGTTCGGCATCGTCCTGTTCACGGGCGCCAAGGACGTGGTGACGCTGCCCGTCCTGATCTACACGCGCGGCATCGTCACGTTCGACCTGCCGGGTGCGGCCGTGATCGCGACGGTCCAGGTGGCGTTGTCGCTGGCCCTGTACGGCACGTACCGAATTCTGTTCGCGACACTGACGGGAGGCAGCCGTGCTGCTGTGGACCAGAAGATCTAGGGCGCTGGCCCTGAGCCTGTTCGGCCTCGTGGTGATCGTCGTCTTCGCGGCACCGATCGCCACCGTGGTCGCCGCCGGCCTCGCCGGATCCTGGACGGGCCCACTGCCCTCGGACCTCGGCGGCCGGAACCTCGCGGCGGCACTGTCCGACGAGAATCTCGCCAGTCTCACGGTCAGCCTGCAAACGGCGTTCATCGCGGGCGCACTGGCACTCGCGGTCGGGACGTGGGCGGCACTGGCGGCGCGGGAGGCGCCCCCGTGGTTGCGCCGCGTCACCGACGCCGTCTTCCACCTGCCGATCGCGATCCCGTCCGTCGCGATCGGTCTCGGCCTGCTGATCGCGTTCAACTCGCGTCCGCTGCTGCTCGGCGGAACCAAGTGGATCGTGATCCTGGCGCACACCATCCTGGTGCTGGCGTTCACGTTCAGCGCCGTCTCGGCGGCACTGGACCGGCTCGATCCCACGTACCGGCAGGCCGCCGAATCGCTCGGCGCGGGGCCTGCCCGGGTGTTGTTCCGGATCACGCTGCCGCTGCTGCTCCCGGCCCTCGGTGCCGCGGCGGGCCTGTCGATCGCGCTGTCGATGGGCGAACTCGGCGCCACCGTGATGGTGTACCCGGCTACCTGGAAGACGTTGCCGGTGAGCATCTTCGGCCTCACCGACCGCGGCCGGGTGTTCCTCGCCGCGGCCGACACCACCCTGCTGCTGGCAGTCACCCTGCTCGCGCTGCTGGTCGTCGGCCGCCTCCGCAGGCGCTGACGCACCCGTGCGTGGGTGACGAGTCCAGAGACTCGTCAACCACGCACGGGCGGCGGAGCCGCCTACTTCTGGCGGAGCAGGTACCGCTGCACCTTGCCGCTGGGCGTCTTCGGCAGGCTCGGGACGAAGTGCACCGTGCGCGGGTAGGCGTGCGCGGCGAATTTCTTCTTCACCAGTGTCTGCAGTTCGGCCTCGAGTTCGCCGGTCCCGTCGATGCCGTCGCGCAGGACGACGAACGCCTCGAGCACCTCACCGCGCAACTCGTCGGGCATCCCGACGACCGCCGCCTCGACGACGGAGTCGTGCATGACGAGCACGCTCTCGACGTCGAACGGCCCGATCCGGTAGCCGGCCATGATGATCACGTCGTCGTCGCGGGCGGAGAAGAAGTAGAAGCCGTCCTCGTCGGTCTGGCCGGCGTCGCCGGTGAGGTACCAGCGACCGTCGGCCGTGAACCGCTGCGCGGTCTTCTCCGGTGCGTCGACGTAGCCGGTGAACCACATCAGCGGGCTGTTCCTGGTGTCGATGGCCACCCGTCCCGGGGTGCGCGGCGGAGCGATCGCGTCGGAACCGTCCTCGAGGACGGCACACGCCCACCCCGGCAGCGGCTTGCCCATGGACCCCTCGCGCACCTCGTCCCGCAGCCCGTCGGCCCAGGCGTTGGCGATGAACATGCCGTGCTCGGTCTGGCCGTAGTGGTCCCGCACGAACACGTTCAGGTTGGCCTCGGCCCACGAGATCACGTCGGGGGTGAGGGGTTCACCCGCCGACGACGCGCGCCTCAGCGTCACGGTCTCGGGGATGGGTGTGGGGTCGGCGCGCAGGCTGCGGTAGACGGTGGGCGCGGCGGCGAAGTTGGTGACACCGAACCGCTCCATGACCTGCCAGGTGAGGGGTGCGGAGAACCCGGCGTGCAGCAGAATGCTGCGGGTGCCCGCGGCGAGCGGCCCGAGCAGCGCGTAGTAGAGGCCGTACGCCCAGCCGGGGTCGGCGGCGTTCCAGAACACGTCGTCCTTGCGGACGTCGAGGCCGAACTCCTGGTAGGCGTGGAACGACGCCAGTGCCCGCAGGGGCACCGGAACGCCCTTCGGTGTCCCGGTCGTGCCGCTGGTGAACAACTGGACGAGGGGGCCCTCGCCCCCGACCGCGACGGCCGCCCCCCTCGCGTCCGCGGCGGCGTGTGCGTCCACGAGCGTCGCGAAATCGAGAGCGCCGGAGCCGCCACCCACGACGACGACCTGCCACGACGCGTCCGCGGGAATGTCCTCCCCCGGGGCCAGCTTGTCGACCTGATTGGCGTCGGAGACGACGACCTTCGCGCCGCTGGCACCGAGCCGGAACGCGATCGCGGGCGGCGCGAACGCGGTGAACAGCGGGACGTGGACGGCGCCCCGGCGCCAGATCCCGAGCAGCGCGACGACCAGTTCCGCGGACTTGCCCATCAGCGTCGCGACGTGGTCACCCGGCTCCACCCCGAGGTCCGCGAGTGCGGCGGCGAACCGCGCCGACTGCTCGCGCAGGTAGCCGTAGGTGAGGTCCGTCGACGACAGATCGGATTCGACGACGGTGAACGCCACGTCGTCGGCGGGGTGACGATCACACAGCAGCTCCGCGGCGGACGCCGTCGGCGTGTCGTACTGGTCCAGCAGTTCACGCACGCGTGCGGCGGGATCGGTGGTCATGCGGTACTCCTCGTGTTCTCATGGCCAGGTAAAGAGGTCGGGCCGTCGCCTGAACTCACTACGGTTATGATCTAGCTCACAGACTGCTGTGACTACCCCCGGAAAGGGGTGACGACTTGGTTGCTCGTGCACCGTCGCTGCTGCGCCCCCGGGACGGGGACGCACTGCGTGGTGAGCTGCGCACCATCGCAGCTCACGGCGTTGCGCCGGTCCTGTTCGCCGGCGAGGTCCAGGGCGATACGCTCCACCTCAGCGAGTTCGTCGGCACCCGTACGAACAATCTCAAGGGCCTCGCCATCCCTCCGCGTTCCGGACTGGGCGGCCGGGTCGTCGCCCAGCGCACACCCGCGGCGGTCAACGACTACGGCAGAGCCTCGACCATCACGCACCACTTCGACCGGCCCGTTCTCAGTGAGGGGCTGCGGTCCATCCTGGCGGTGCCCGTCATGGTGCGGGGCAGCTCGCGCGCGGTGCTGTACGCCGCCATCCGCGATTGCGCGCCGATCGGCGACCGCACCGCGGACATCGTCGTCGCGGCGTCGCGGCGCCTCGGTACCGAGATCGCCATCCGGGACGAGGTCGATCGCCGGCTCGAGATGATGAAGACGCTCGAGGGCAACGGCGCAGGCGGCGCCACCACCGAGGAACTCCGCGACATCCACGCGGAGTTGCGGAGTGTCGCGCAGACCGTCACCGACATCTCGCTGCAGGCCCGGCTCCGCGGGCTGTCCCAGCGACTGGCCGGGATCCTGCGGCCGGACGCCGGTGGCGCCGACGAGGACCCCGGCGTCCGCCTCACCCCGCGTGAGATCGACGTCCTGTCCCACGTGGCCCTCGGATGCACCAACGGGGAAGCGGCGCAGCGACTCTCCGTTGGGCCCGAGACGGTGAAGAGTTATCTGCGCAGCGCCATGAGCAAACTCGACGCACGGTCGCGGCACGAGGCGGTGGTCACCGCGCGCAGGCTCGGGCTGCTCCCCTAGCGAACACGGTCTCCTCGAACGAGGGCCGCAGGCGGTAGCGAAAGGCGGTGGGTCATGGGATCGACAGCGGACGCCACGAATTCGAACGCACCCGGTTCGAATTCGCCCGAACAACCGAGCCTCAAACGGGTCATGGGTCCGGGGCTGCTCCTGTTGTTCATCGTCGGCGACATCCTCGGCACCGGCATCTACGCCCTCACCGGCAAGGTGGCCAATCAGGTCGGGGGCGCGGTGTGGTTGCCGTTCCTGGTGGCGTTCCTCGTCGCGATCATCACCGCGTTCAGTTACCTGGAGTTGGTCACGAAGTACCCGAAGGCCGCAGGCGCCGCGCTGTACACGCACAAGGCGTTCGGGGTGCACTTCCTCACGTACATGGTGGCGTTCGCCGTGATGTGCTCGGGAATCACGTCCGCGTCGACGGCGTCGCGGGCGTTCGCAGCGAATTTCGTCGAGGCGTTCCACCTCGACTTCTCCACCGGGATCGGCATCACCCTGCTCGGTCTCGGGTTCATGACGCTGGTGGGTCTCGTCAACTTCCGCGGGGTCAGCGAGAGCGTCAAGACCAACGTCGTGCTCACCTGCGTCGAACTGTCCGGACTCCTGATCATCATCATGATCGGGCTGTGGGCCCTCGGCGTCGGCGACGGCGACTTCTCGCGGGTCACCACGTTCGACACCGGCGACCGATCCGCGCTCGGCGCGGTCGTCGCGGGGACCGCCCTCGCGTTCTTCGCGATGGTCGGGTTCGAGGACTCGGTCAACATGGCCGAGGAATGCAAGGAACCGAGCCGCATCTTCCCGAAGGTCCTGCTGACCGGTCTCGTCATCACCGGCTGCATCTACGTGTTCGTGTCGATCACCGCGATCGCGCTGGTGCCGGTGAGCGAACTGGGCGAGGGCGACACTCCGCTGCTGAAGGTCGTTCAGGCCGGGGCGCCCGGCTTCCCGATCGGAATCTTCGCGTTCATCACCATGTTCGCCGTCGCCAACACGGCGCTGATCAACATGCTGATGGCGAGCCGGCTGCTGTACGGCATGAGCCGGGAGGGTGTCCTGCCGCCCCCGCTCGGCCGGGTGCACTCCACCAGGCGCACCCCGTACGTGGCGATCGTCTTCACGACGCTCCTCGCGTTCGGCCTCATCACGTTCGTCGGTGAGGTCCCCGAATTGGGCGGCACGACGGCGCTGCTGCTGCTGGGCGTGTTCACCATCGTCAACATCACCGTGCTAGTCCTGCGCAAGCAACCGGTGGAGCACCAGCATTTCCGGGTGCCGACCATCCTGCCGATCGTCGGCGCCCTCACGTGCGGCTTCCTCGTCACTCCCTTCGCCGACCGGCCCGCCGTGCAGTACCAGATCGCGGGCATCCTTCTCGGGATCGGTGTCGTTCTGTGGGCCGGGACGGTCGTCGTGAACAAGCGGATGGGCAAGGGCGGGCCGGAGATCGACCCCGAGAAGCTCGCCGAGCACGAGTGACTGCCCGTCCGCCGCTCAGCGGAGCGAGAGGAACAGGTCGACCGACCCGTCCGGATGATGCACCTCCAGATCCTCGGTGAACGCGCGTTCGATCCGGCCGCGCGCCGACGCGTAGTCGGCGACGCTCCACGTCTCGGCCAGCGCGTCCGGTTCCGATTCGTCTTCGCAACGGAATCGAGCGAAGTAGCCCGGCCGTACGCCGATCAGGACGTCGCCGGGGTCCATCTTGTCGACGGAATCGCACGGGTATCCGACGACGACCGTGAACGTGCGCGGCGGCGGGGATGCCGCGTAGACGACGAAGATCTCGGAGATCCCCCGATCCCTGATCCGCTCCACCGTGTAGTCGACGAGTTCCCGGCCCGGGCCGGGACGTCCGGGTCTGCCTTCGGGGATGGTCAGGCCCACAAACGATTCGGCCTGCCGCTTGACGATCTCGATCATTGTTTCTCACCTGTTGCCTTCGACGGTCCGGCGGACTCGTCCACATGGATCGGGATGTACAGGTCGACGGCGTAGGCGTGTGGATACGCCTCGAGGTCGCCGGTGTACGTCCGCTCGATCTCGCCGTTCGACTCCGCCTCGCTGACCTGCGCCCACAGCCGCAGCAACACGTCCGGGAACATGCCCCGCGACGTGAACTTCGCGTAGGTGCCGGGCGGGATCCGCGAAATGACGTGGCCCCGCGTGGCGTCGTCCACCGTCGCGCACTCGTACCCGACGATCTGGGTGTAATACGACTCGACGTCGGGCGCGAAGTCGATGTAGGTGGAGGCCAGTGGTCCCCCGACCTCGTGGTGGAGCACCCTCGTCCAGGCGCGGTCGAGACGAGGGTCGCTCAGCTTTCCCAGTGCCCGCTGGGGGCTGCGCACGGGCAGCCCGGCCACCAGGGTTTCGCCGCGCTCGATGATCTCGAAGGCCATGTCAGATCGCGTCCTCGAGCACGTGCGCGTCGCGAACGCCGACGCAGGGCACCCCTCGAGCCCGCGCCAGCTGCATCGCCATCGCATCGGATGGCGAACAGAGTCCGTCCAGAACGTCCTCGGTCGCGATCGCGCAGACGACGTCACCCTCACATTCGGTGATCGATTCGATTCCGCGGTCGGAAGCCCACTGCCGCAACGCAACCCACCGCGTCAGCTCGGTGCCGGCGCCCGGGCGCCCGACGAACAACACCCGCCGGGCGGGGTTCGCCGTCTCCACACGATTCACTTCTGCACTGATGGTCATGGTCCGACTTCCTGTCCGCGTTGGCTTTTCGATCCCCGCTGTGCGGGTTCTTCCGTCTGCAACCAACTATGGACGGCGCCGAGGGCGAAGTCTGTCCACCGATCAGCCCCCGAGCAGGATGAATTCCGCGTCCCCCGATCGGTGGACAGCGGCCGGGTCAGTACCCCTCGGGCAGGGCGGCGAACATGTCGCGGGTGACGGCGACGGCGTTGTCGGAACTGCCGCCCCGCACCACCAGCGTCGCGAACGCCAGGTCACCGCGGTATCCGACGAACCAGGCGTGCGAGCCGCCCTCGACCTCGGCCTCACCGGTCTTGCCGTACACCTCGCCCTGATCTTCGATCCGCTCGGCGGTACCGCTCGTCACCACGAGGCGCATCATTCCGCGCAGCCCGTCCACCATCTCCGGGCTGATCGGCGGATGCTCCCCGTCGATCGTGGTTTCCCGTCCCGCGATCAACCGCGGCACGGGCGTCGTACCGTGTGCGATGGTCGCCGCGGCCAACGCCATCCCGAACGGACTGACCACCACCTTGCCCTGCCCGAACCCGTCCTCGGTCCGCTGTACCAGGTCGTCGGCGGGCGGCACCGAACCCGAGTCGGTGGGCAGGCCGACCACTTCGTAGTCGGGCCCGATTCCGTACTGCGATGCCGCGACGGTCAGTGCGTCGGGCCGCATCTCGCTGGCGAGTTTCGCGAACGAGGTGTTGCACGAACGGGCGAACGCCGTCGCCATGGGCACCGTGCCGAGCGCGAATTCGTTGTAGTTCGGGACGCTGCGTTCACCGATCTCGATGCGCCCGGGACACGGCACCATCGTGTCGGGTGTCGCGATGCCCGAGGAGATCGCGGCGCCGGCGGTGATGATCTTGAACGTCGAACCGGGCGGATACAGACCGGTGAGCGCAACCGGTCCGTCCTTGTCCGCCGCCTTGTTCTGCGCGACGGCCAGCACGTCGCCGGTCGACGGCTGGATGACGACCATCATGGTCTGGTCGGTGCGGGCATTGACGGCGTTCTGCGCGGCGATCTGGATGGGACGGTCCAGGCTGATCGAGAACGACGGGGACGTCTGCGGCGCCGTCTCGGTGAGCACGTCCGTGTCCACCCCGTTCTGGTTGACCGTGACCACGCTCCAGCCGGCCTTGCCGTCGACTTCGTCGATCACGGTCTTCTTCACCTGACCGACCAGATCCGGAGCGAAATTCCGGTCGGTGGCCACGAGGTCCGCCTCGTCGGACACGCTCACCCCGGGAATGGCGCCGAGCACACCGGCGACCTGTTCGTAGTCGTCCGACCGCAACCGGGTGACGAGGTAGTCGCCCTTGACCGCCGTCGCCGATTCGGCGATCGACTGCGCGGTGAGCGTGTTGTCGAACGTGACGAGCGCCGACGCGAGGGACTGGGCGCTGCCGATCACGTTGCCCGACTGCGCCGCATCGAACTTCACGCGGTACACCACGCCGGGGACGAGGACGTCCGAACCGGAATGCTCGTTGACCCGCGCCCGGGGGGCGGCGGTGGACCGCAGTGACATCGTCTGCCGGTCCCCCAGCCGGGGATGGACGTTGGTGGAACTCCACCGCACGGCCCAGTCGCCGCCGCGCCGCCCCATCTGCAGTTCACCCGAGTACGTCCAGACCCGGTTCTTGGGAAGGTGCCATTCGTACGTGTACCCGACGGTGGCCGTGTCACCGCTGACGTCGACGTCCGTCGTCCGGGCGTCGAGCGACTCGGCCTGCAGCGACGTCCACGCGGACTCGAGGGCCTGACGCGCGACGTCCGGGCGGTCCGACAGGTCGGCGGCCTGCTCCGAATCCTGCTCGGCGAACGCCGTGAGAAACGCCTGCGCCGCCGGTTCCGGACCGTCCGGTCTCGGCGTGCACGCGGCGAGACCCACCGTCAGCACAGCGGCGCCGCAGAGGGCGATCGACTGGACGACGCGGGAGCGAGAGTGTGGCCGCAGGTTCATCGCCGCCCATGGTATGTCGGCGGGCACCGCCGACACGGTAGGCGGACAGCGCGTCAGTCCAGGAGAATTGTGGCGAACGTCGCGACCTGCCTGAAGCCGATGCGTGCGTACGCACTGCGGGCCACCGTATTGAAGCTGTTGACGTACAAACTGGCGATGCGACCCTCCGCGATGACGGCCTCCGCGACCGTCGCGGTGCCCGCCGCGCCGAACCCGTGCCCGCGGTACATCGGGTGCACCCAGACGCCCTGGATCTGCCCGACCCGCGCGGACACCGAACCGACCTCGGCCTTGAACACCACCTGATCGTCCTCGAATCTCGCCCACGCCCGGCCGGCGGCGATGAGGTTGGCGACGCGGCGCCGGTACCCTCGACCGCCGTCGTTGGCGCGGGGGTCGATGCCGACCTCCTCGATGAACATCGCGACCGCGGCGGGCAGGTACTGCTCGAGTTCGTGCATCCGCACCTGCCGGACCAACGGGTCCGGGCGGCATCGCGGGGTACTCGCCAGCGCCAGCAGCGGCTGGTCGGGCCGGACCTCGCGGGCCGGCCCCCAATCCAGCTCGAGCATCTCCCACAACGGCAACGTCAACTCGGCCCGCCCGACCAGCGACGAGCACATGCGCGGCGTGCGACAAGCGCGGTCGGCGAACGCCCGCATGTCGTCGATGCTGCCGCGCAGCGGCACGAAATTCGCGCCGGAGAAGCACAACGATTCGAGCGGCCCGCCCCGACTCCACAACTCTCCGTGGATCATCCGGGGATCGATACCGCCCTCTTCTACGCGAGCGGCAACCATGCAGGCGGCGACAGGATCGGCGTCGAGAACGCGGAGCACGTGTGCTGCGTCCCGACTGCTCAACTGTTTGGCACCGAGGAGCTTGAGCATCTACCCAACCTTGTCAGCTAGTGGACCTGCCCACCAGATTGCCACGAACTCGCCGGAAACGGGAGACGTTTCGTCGGCCGCCGCGGGCGCCGGGTCAGCTGACCGTCACGACGGGAGATCCCGACGTCGAATCGCCCTCCATCTCCTCGGCGATCCGCATCGCTTCCTCGATCAACGTTTCGACGATCTGCGCCTCCGGCACCGTCTTGATGACCTTGCCCTTGACGAAGATCTGCCCCTTGCCGTTGCCGGACGCGACACCCAGATCGGCCTCGCGGGCCTCCCCGGGACCGTTGACGACGCACCCCATGACGGCCACGCGCAGCGGGATCTCCATGCCCTCGAGTCCGGCGGTCACCTCGTCGGCGAGGGTGTACACGTCGACCTGGGCGCGCCCGCACGACGGGCAGGACACGATCTCGAGCTTCCGGGGCCGCAGGTTCAGCGACTGCAGGATCTGCGTGCCGACCTTGATCTCCTCGGCGGGCGGGGCGGACAGCGACACCCGGATGGTGTCGCCGATGCCGTCGGACAGCAGCGCGCCGAACGCCACCGCCGACTTGATCGTGCCCTGGAACGCGGGACCGGCCTCGGTCACGCCCAGGTGCAGCGGGTAGTCGCACTGCGCCGCCAGCTGCCGGTAGGCCTCGACCATGATCACCGGGTCGTTGTGCTTCACCGAGATCTTGATGTCGCCGAACCCGTGTTCCTCGAACAGTCCCGCCTCCCACAGCGCGGACTCGACGAGCGCCTCCGGCGTGGCCTTGCCGTATTTCTGCATCAGCCGTGGGTCGAGTGACCCGGCGTTGACGCCGATGCGGATCGGGATTCCCGCGTCGCCTGCCGCCTTCGCGACCTCCTTGACGCGTCCGTCGAACTCCTTGATGTTGCCGGGGTTCACGCGGACGGCCGAGCAGCCGGCCTCGATGGCGGCGAAGATGTACCGCGGCTGGAAGTGGATGTCGGCGATGACCGGGATCTGGCTCTTCTTCGCGATGGTCGCGAGCGCGTCGGCGTCCTCCTGCCGCGGGCAGGCGACGCGCACGATATCGCAACCGGATGCCGTGAGTTCGGCGATCTGCTGCAGCGTGGCGTTGACGTCGTGGGTTTTGGTGGTGCACATCGACTGCACGGATACCGGGAAGTCGCTGCCGACACCGACCGTGCCGACCTGGAGCTGGCGAGTCTTGCGGCGAGGTGCGAGAACGGCGGCCGGGCCTTCGGGCATTCCCAATCCGACAGGGCTGGTCACGTGGGTGCCTTCTTTCGTAGCTTCAAGTCCGAGTTTAACGATCACTGGAAGAGCTTGATCGGGTTGACGATGTCCGCGGTCAGCGTGAGCAGCATGTATGCGCCGCCTATGACGATCACCACATAGGTGACGGGCAGCAGCTTCATGTAGTCGACGGGTCCGCCGCGCGGAAGCCCGCGCCTCGAGCGGAACCAGTCCCGGACCCGCTCGTAGACGGTGACCGCCATGTGCCCGCCGTCGAGCGGCAGCAGCGGCAGGAGGTTGAACATCCCGAGGAAGAAGTTCAGGCTCGCCAGCAGCAGCACGAACGCTTCCCAGATTCCCTGTTCGGCGATCTGACCGCCGATGACGCTCGCGCCGTACACGGAGATCGGGGTCTCCGGGTCGCGTTCGCCGCCGGTCACCGCATGCCACAGGTCGACGGCCTTGCTCGGCATCTGCACCAGCCGCTCGGCGGTCATCACGAACATGTCGCCGGTGAACTCGAACGACGCGGGAACCGCGGAGAGGGCCGAGTGCTCGACGACGCTCGGGGTCGCGCCGATGCCGATCGCACCGACGGTCGCCTCGTGCGGTTCGGTCTCCCCCTTCTCCTGAACCCAGCGCTGCACCTGCTGGACCGGGACGACGATCGTCTGTTCCTCGCCGTCCCGTTCGATCGTGAAGTCGACCGGACCGGACAGCGAGCGGGTCGCGGCGGCCACGTCGGCGAATGTCGGCGTGTCCTTGCCGTCGACCGCGGTGATGACGTCGCCGGTCCGGATGCCCGCCTGTTCGGCGGGGCCCGGGCCGGTGCATTCGGACAGGGCGAAGTCGGGGCCGGGACCCTGGGTGGGCGCCGCGCACCCGACCGATCCGACGACCGCGTCGGGAGAACGGTTCAGATCGGGCAGCCCCCAGCCGACGGCGAGGACGTACACCAGCACGAGGCCGAGGACGAAGTTCATGCCGATGCCACCGGACATCACCGCGAGGCGCTTCCACGTCGGCTTCTTGTACATGGCCCGGTCTTCTTCGTCCGGCGCGAGTTCGTCCAGCGCTGTCATCCCGGCGATGTCGCAGAACCCGCCGAGCGGGAGCGCCTTGAGCCCGTACTCGGTCTCACCGCGGCGGAAGGAGAAGATCTTGGGTCCGAAGCCGATGAAGTACCGGCGGACCTTCATGCCGGTGGCCTGCGCCACCCACATGTGCCCCGCTTCGTGAAGTGCGATCGACAACGCGATCCCGAGGGCGAAGAGAACAACGCCCACTGCGAACACCATGCAGTTCTAGCCTTCCTGCTTCACGAGCTGGCGTGCTCGCTCACGTGCCCAGCCGTCGGCGGCCAGTACGTCTTCCACGGTAGCCGGTGGCGCCGACCACTCGTCCGCCTCGGACAGCACGGAGGCGACGGTGCGGACGATGCGCGGGAACCGGATGATCCCGTCCAAGAATGCCTGAGCGGCGACCTCGTTCGCAGCGTTGTAGACCGCGGTGAGGCATCCCCCACCTTTGCCAGCCTCGCGGGCGAGGTCGACGGCGGGGAAAACCTGCGAGTCGAGTGGCTCGAACTCCCAGGTGGAGGCGGTGCTGAAGTCGCAGGCCGCGGCGGCGCCCGCGACCCGGTGCGGCCAGCCGAGGGCCAGCGCGATCGGGAGCTTCATGTCGGGTGGGCTGGCCTGCGCGAGCGTCGAGCCGTCGGTGAACGTGACCATCGAGTGGACGATGGACTGCGGGTGGACGGTGACGTCGATCCGGTCGTAGTCGACACCGAACAGCAGGTGGGTCTCGATCAGTTCGAGCCCCTTGTTGACGAGGGTCGCCGAGTTCAGGGTGTTCATCGGCCCCATCGACCACGTGGGGTGGGCGCCGGCCTGCTCGGGTGTCACCGATTCCAGCCGCTCGGACGTCCAGCCGCGGAACGGTCCGCCCGAGGCGGTGAGGACCAGGCGGTCCACTTCGTCCGCGCCGCCGCCGCGCAGGCACTGCGCCAGCGCCGAGTGCTCGGAGTCGACCGGCACGATCTGCCCCGGCGCCGCGGCCGCCGTCACGAGCGGTCCACCGGCGACGAGCGACTCCTTGTTGGCCAGCGCGAGCCGTGCACCGGACTCGAGCGCTGCGAGGGTCGGCTCGAGGCCCAGCGAACCGACCAGTGCGTTGAGCACGACGTCCGCTTCCGTGGTCCGCACGAGTTCGGTGACGGCGCCGGGTCCGCTCAGCACCCCGGGCCGCTCCAGCGCTGCGGCCGCACCCGGATCCGCGACCGCGACCGACGACACACCCGTCTCGTGAATCTGCCGGCCGAGCAGGTCGACGTTTCCGCCACCGGCCGCGAGCCCCACCACCGTGAACTTGTCCGGGTTGGCGGCCACCACCTCCAACGCCTGGGTGCCGATCGAACCGGTGCTGCCGAGCAGCAGGACGCGAGTGGGCCTGTTTTCATCCACCCACCCATTGTTCCTGATGGAATGCGGACCACCCGCCACGGATGGCCCCGCTACGTACGACGGACAGTCGTATGTCACGATATGTCGAGTAGCGCAACCGAATCTGCAGGAGGATCGATCGTGGCCGGTACCCAGTTGGAGCCCTCGTCCAGCGACCCCATCGTGGCCGCACACATCGACACCGCGGAGGTCCCGTCGGCGGCGTGGGGCTGGAGCGGTGAAGCACCGAAGACGTTCCGGTTCTTCGGATGGTTCTTCGCCGTGTTCCTGCTGCTCATGATCATCGGCAACCACACCGGCCTGGTCGAGGACCTGTGGCTGATCGGGTGCGCGGCCCTGATGGTCCTCATCCTCGTTCGCGACATCGTCCTGCGGCGCAACCGTCGGATCGCAAAGCTGTTTCAGATTGAG
>JBCEBZ010000575.1:24309-31638 GCA_039206675.1 Rhodococcus sp. (in: high G+C Gram-positive bacteria)
TCCTGCGGCGCAAGCCCCGGTAGCACGGACCACGCACGAAACCCCTCGCCCCGATCACTCGGGGACGAGGGGTTTCGTCGTATCGGCCTGCGTGTGGGAGGCTCAGTTCTCGGCGGCGAGCTGCCCGCAGGCGGCGGCGATCTCCTGGCCGCGGGTGTCACGCACGGTGCAGGACACGCCCTGCGCCAGCACGCGCCGGACGAATTCCTTCTCGACCGGCTTCGGGCTCGCGTCCCACTCACTGCCCGGTGTGGGGTTCAGCGGGATCAGGTTCACGTGCACCAGCGGTCCGAGCGCCTTGCGCAGTTTCTTTCCCAGCATGTCGGCGCGCCACGGCTGATCGTTCACGTCCCGGATCAGGGCGTACTCGATGGAGACCCGGCGGCCGGACTTGTCCGCGTAGTAGCGGGCGGCGTCGAGGACCTCCGCCACCGACCAGCGGTTGTTCACGGGAACCAGGGTGTCGCGCAGCTCGT
Organism: Rhodococcus sp. (in: high G+C Gram-positive bacteria); assembly: GCA_039206675.1. Taxonomy (GTDB): domain Bacteria; phylum Actinomycetota; class Actinomycetes; order Mycobacteriales; family Mycobacteriaceae; genus Rhodococcus_F. Next base: position 24,786 of record JBCEBZ010000575.1, read on the forward strand.
CGTCCGGCGCGTGCAGGGACACGGCCAGCGTCACGCTGAGATCCTCGTCCGCGAGCTTGCGGATGGCGGGCGCCAACCCCACCGTCGACACCGTCACCGAGCGTTGCGACAACCCGAGGCCGTCGGGGGCGGGCGAGGTGATGCGGCGGACGGCGGCGACCACCCGCTTGTAGTTGGCGAGCGGCTCCCCCATGCCCATGAACACGACGTTCGACAACCGGCCCGGACCGCCGTGGACGTCACCGTCGCGCAGGGCGGCCGCGGCGGCACGCACCTGGTCGACGATCTCGGCGGTCGACAGGTTGCGTTGCAGCCCGCCCTGCCCGGTCGCGCAGAACGGGCACGCCATTCCGCACCCGGCCTGACTGGAGATGCACAGCGTCGCGCGGTCCGGGTAACGCATGAGGACGCTTTCGAGCAGCGTCCCGTCGTTCGCCTTCCAGAGCGTCTTGCGGGTGTCGCCGTTGTCGCACGCCAGGTGCTTGACGGCGGTGAGCAGCGTCGGGAACAGTGCCGCACCCACCTGTTCGCGCACGGCGGCAGGCAGGTCGGTCATCTTCGCCGGATCCGCCTCGAGCCGCGCGTAGTACTGCCGGGCCAGCTGGTCGGCCCGGAACCCGGGCAGACCCAGCTCCTTGACGGCCTCCCGCCGCTCGGTGGAGTCGAGGTCCGCGAGATGCTTGGGGGGCATCCCACGCCGGGGCGCGGTGAAAACGAGGGGAAGCGAGACAGCCATAGTTTCTCCATTGTCCCATTGATTCGGGGGTCGTTGTCGTGCGGATGCCTGATCGACGTTGTTTCGCCGCCCGATGCGTGTGCGGAACCCGCCCAGGTGGGTGAAGATCAACTCATGCCGACAACACCGGAGGACCCTTCGAACTTCCCACCGGATGTCCCGGCCGGTCGTGGTCCCGGCACCGGACCGGCGCCCACGGACCCGGCACACCCTGACACGCCGCCGGCGGGGACCGAGCATCCCGACGTCGCCCGCCGCAAGGGGATCAAGCACACGCGGGTGGGTGCCACCTGGACCGGTCTGGTGATCGGAATCGTCGTTCTGGTACTGCTTCTCGTGTTCATCCTGCAGAACCTCGACAGTGTGACCCTCGAACTGTTCGCCTGGGAATTCACTCTCCCGCTGGGCGTCACACTCCTGTTCGCGGCGATCGCGGGTGCGGTGATCATGGCCCTCGCCGGCGGTGTCCGCATCATCCAGATCCGGCGGGCGGCGAACCGGCAGCGGCGTCTGAACAGTAATTTCTAACTGAACAATAGTTACGCAAGTGGATTACGACGACGCCCTGCGAGCAGAATTACTGTCGTGGATATCACCGGAACGGCACGACTGTGAAGGCCGACATGGAGACGACTGTGGCACCGCGCATCGCGGCTGAACAAGCACGATCCTGGCTGCTGGTTCCCGCCGGCAAACCCGAAGGATTCCAGGCGGCACATGTGAGCGCCGCCGACGCGGTGATCCTCGACCTCGAGGACGCCGTCACTCCCGACCGCAAACCGCGGGCCCGGGCCGACGTGGTCGCCTGGCTCGGCGAGAACCGCCGCGCGTGGGTGCGGATCAACGACGCCACCACCCCCTACTGGGCGGACGACCTGGCAGCCCTGAACGGTGTGCCCGGACTCGAGGGTGTCATGCTCGCCAAGACCGAGAGCGGCATGCAGGTCGACGCGACGGCCGAGCGGCTCCCCGAGGGCACGAAGGTGCTCGCCCTCGTCGAATCCGCGGTGGGGCTCGAGGCCGCACCCGAGATCGCCCGGACGGAGGCCACGTTCCGCCTGGCGTTCGGCAGCGGCGACTTCCGCCGCGACACCGGCATGGACGACTCACCGCTGGCGATGGCGTATCCCCGCTCCCGGCTGACGGTCGCCAGCCGTGCCGCCCGGATCGCACCGCCGATCGACGGCCCCACCCTCGGCACCGACGTCGACGCCCTGGTCCGCGCGTCGGCGCTCACCCTGTCGATGGGGATGAGCGGCAAGCTGTGCATGACCATCGCGCAGACGGCGCCGGTCAACGACGCGCTGAGCCCGTCCCCGGCCGAGGCCGAATGGGCGCGCGACGTGATCGCGGACCTCGGCGAGGACGGTTCCCGGGTGCGGGACGGCAGCGACCTCCCGAAGTTGGCGAAGGCCAAGAAGATCAACGCGCTCGCGAAGCTCTTTCACATCGCGCCGCGGTAACGACACCGGTCAGAGCAACTCCAGCCCGGCGGGCTTTCGGCGGACGTGCACGCGGTAGCGCACGTCGAGAGCCACGCCGGGTGTCTGGGCGAATGCCGCCGATGCCGTCTTCTTCGTGAACTCGATACCGAGGACCGCGCGGAGCGCTTCCCGGTGCGGGAAACGCCATCGGGTCTCCACTCGGGCCAGGTCGAACCCTTGGGCCGCGAAGAACTCCTCCACGGTCGCCGGGCGGTACTGGGGCAGATCGGCGCGCATCCACTGTCCGTAGGGATGGGCCGTCGCGTCGAGATCCACCACCACCAGCGCGCCGCCCGGGCGCAGCACCCGCATCGCCTCGCGGATCCCGCGGCCGCAGCCCGGACCGAAGAAGTACGCGGTCCGCGCGTGCACGACGTCGACGGTGGCGTCGCCCAGGGGTATGCCCTCCGCGGAACCGTCGAGCACGCGGACGTTCGGCAGGTGCCCCACCCGGGTGCGGGCCCGTTCCAGCAGCGGCGGATGCGGTTCGATGCCGTAGACCGTCGCCGCGGACTCCGCGAAGACCGGGAGGTGGAAACCGGTGCCGCAGCCCACGTCGGCGACGGTGCCGCCGGCCCAGTCCACGGCCGCGCGCAGGTACCGGAAGATCGCGCCGTCCACGTCCTGGGCACGATTCTCCACCTCGTACCACTCCGGCCAGTGCCAGATGTTCGGGCTGGGAATGGTCACGGCAGCGCGGTCACACGAGGACCGTGAGCACCAGCCACGTCACGAATGCCGACGGCAGCAGGGAATCGAGACGGTCCATGATCCCGCCGTGCCCGGGAAGCAGAGTGCCCATGTCCTTGATGCGCAGCTCGCGCTTGACCTGGGATTCGATGAGATCGCCGAGCGTGGCGGTGACCACCAGCACGACGCCGAGAAGCACACCGATCATCGAGTTCTCGTCGAGGATCAGCGTGACCGTCAGCAGGCTGCCGATCACGCAGAACAGCAGCGAGCCGAAGAACCCCTCCCACGACTTCTTGGGGCTGATCGCCGGCACCATCGGATGCTTGCCGAACAGCACCCCCGCCGCGTACCCACCGACGTCGGAGCAGACCACGCCGATCATCAGGCACAGCACCCGCCCGGCGCCGTCGTCCTGCAGCACCATCAGCACGGCGAACGACGCCAGCAGCGGAATCCAGGACGCCACGAATACGGTGACCGCGGTGTCCCGGAGGAAGTTCTGCGGCGTCGCCTTCAGCCCGTGGTCGAACAGGCGCCAGACCATGCAGACCAGCACCGTGCCCGCGAAGGCGCTGAGCACTCCGACCGGGCCGAACGGCCACCCCAGCCACAGGATCGCCTGGCCCCCGGCGATCAGCGGAATCCGGGGGGCGTTGATGCCGGCCTCGCGCAGTCGCTTCGTGACCTCCCACGTGGCGACGGCCATCGCGACCGCGACCACCCCGATCCAGACGAGGGGCACGTAGACGAGGATCAGGATGAGCGCGACGCCGAGTCCGACGCCGACGCCGATCGCCGCGGGGAGGTTACGCCCGGCCTTGGACTTCGTGGCCGGTTCCGGCGCGGGTTGCCCCTCGGAGACCGGTCCCGAGGGGTCGCCCTCGGAGATGGGTCCCCCTGGGGTCCCGTGTTCTGCTGGCACGGTCACTGTCCCCGATCCACTCCTCGTCTCGTGACTAAACTTCCAGTAACTCGGCTTCCTTGTGCTTCACCAGTTCGTCGACCTGCGCGACGTACCGGGCGGTCGTCTTGTCGAGTTCCTTCTCGGCCCGCCCCACCTCGTCCTCGCCGGCCTCGCCGTCCTTCTGGATCCGGGACAGCTCGTCCATCGCCTTGCGGCGCACGTTGCGCACGGCCACCTTCGCGTCCTCGCCCTTGGACTTGGCCTGCTTCACCAGTTCGCGGCGGCGCTCCTCGGTGAGCTGGGGAACGGAGATGCGGATCAGGTTTCCGTCGTTGGACGGGTTCACGCCCAGGTCGGAGTTCCGGATCGCCGTCTCGATGGCATTCAGCTGCGAGGCCTCGTACGGCTTGACGACGACGAGTCGCGCTTCCGGCACGTTGATGCTGGCGAGCTGCGTGATCGGGGTGAACGCACCGTAGTAGTCGATTCCGATGCGGTTGAACATGCCAGGATTCGCGCGGCCCGTGCGGATCGATCCGAGATCGTCCTTGGCCACCGTGACAGCCTTCTCCATCTTCTCCTCGGCCTCGAAGAGAGCTTCATCAATCACGGCTGTTCCTCCATGTCGTTCTGCATCGATTCGTCACTGCCTCTGTTTCGAGAAAAACCTGTGTCGAGCGTGGCACGCGCGTCATGACTTGACGAGCGTTCCGATCTTCTCACCGGACACCGCCCGAGCGATATTCCCCTCGGTCAGCAGATTGAACACCATGATCGGCATCTGGTTGTCCATACACAGGCTGAAGGCCGTCGCGTCGGCCACCTTCAGTTCCTGTTCGATGACCTCGCGGTGCGTGATCTGCGTGTACATCGTCGCGTTCGGGTCGAGGTTCGGGTCCGCGGTGAACACACCGTCGACGGCCTTGGCCATCAGCACCACCTCGGCGCCGATCTCGAGGGCCCGCTGCGCCGCGGTCGTGTCGGTCGAGAAGTACGGCATGCCCATGCCGGCGCCGAAGATCACGACGCGCCCCTTCTCGAGGTGACGCTGGGCGCGCAGCGGAATGTACGGCTCCGCCACCTGGCCCATGGTGATCGCCGTCTGCACGCGGCTGTCGATGCCCTCCTTCTCCAGGAAGTCCTGCAGAGCAAGGCAATTCATCACGGTGCCGAGCATGCCCATGTAGTCGGAACGCGCGCGGTCCAAACCTCGCTGCTGCAGTTCCGCACCACGGAAGAAGTTGCCGCCACCGATGACCACCGCCACCTGCACCCCGGATCGCACGACCTCGGCGATCTGCTCGGCGACCTTGGTCACCACGTCGGGGTCGAGACCGACCTTGCCACCACCGAACATTTCTCCGCCGAGTTTGAGAAGGACTCGATGGAATCCCGTACGTTCGTTGGCTGGTTCGGACATTGCTCTCCTCAGTTCCACAGCACTCGTCGATTTCGACAGCGGCCGAGCGCACCCACGCGGCTACTCGGCCCATTCAGACGGCCATCCTCATCCTGCCTCATCAGGATGGTGGCGGTATACGTAGGCCCCGCCGGGCGAGCGCACTCGTCCGACGGGGCCATACGGTTCACACGACCAGTTACGAAGCACCGACCTCGAAGCGGACGAAGCGCTTGATGGTCACGCCGGCCTCGTCGAGGATCGCCTTGACGGACTTCTTGGAGTCCTGCACCGAGGACTGCTCGGTCAGCACGACGTCCTTGAAGTAGCCGTTGACGCGGCCTTCGATGATCTTCGGCAGAGCCTGCTCCGGCTTGCCCTCGGCGCGCGCGGTCTCCTCGGCGATGTGACGCTCGTTGGCGACGATGTCCTCGGGGACCTCGTCGCGCGTGACGTACTTGGCCTTGAGTGCCGCGACCTGCATCGCGGCACCGCGAGCGGCCTCCGCAGCAGCGTCGCCCTCACCGGTGTACTCGACGAGGACGCCGACGGCGGGCGGCAGGTCGGCGCTGCGCTTGTGCAGGTAGACCGCGACCGGCCCGTCGAAGGAGGCGATCTTGCTCAGGACGAGCTTCTCGCCGATCTTCGCGGACTGCTCCTGGATGACGGTGTCGACCGTCTTGCCGTCGAGTTCGAGCGCCTTGAGGGCGTCGACGTCGGCGGGCTTCGCTGCCGCGGCGACCGTGACGATCGACTCGGCGAGCTTCAGGAAGTCCTCGTTCTTCGCGACGAAGTCCGTCTCGCAGTCGAGCTCGAGCAGGACGCCGTCCTTGGACACGACCAGGCCCTCGGCCGTGGTGCGCTCGGCACGCTTGCCCACGTCCTTGGCACCCTTGATGCGCAGCTGCTCGACAGCCTTGTCGAAGTCACCCTCGGCCTCAGCGAGAGCGTTCTTGCAGGCCATCATTCCGGAGCCGGTGAGCTCGCGGAGCCGCTTGACGTCAGCGGCGGTGTAGTTCGCCATGGTGAGCGAGCCTCCTCATATGTCTGTTGGGACGTAAGTCAGGGTAGTACTCGGGGCAGACCGTGAAACGGCCCTGACCAAAGATCTCTTGGTCAGGGCCGTGTGCATCGGATCAGGCCTCGGTGGAGGGAGCCTCTGCTGCGGGGGCCTCGGCAGCCGGAGCCGCCTGTGCCTCAGCTGCGGGAGCGGCCTCTGCTGCGGGCGCTGCCTGCGAGAGCAGTTCCTGCTCCCACTCGGCGAGGGGTTCACCGGCGCCGGCCTCGGGCTTCGCGTCCTTGTCGGAGCTCAGTCCGGCACGGGCCTGCACGCCCTCGGCCACCGCGGAAGCGACGACCTTGGTGAGCAGGGCGGCGCTGCGGATGGCGTCGTCGTTGCCCGGGATCGGGTAGTCGACGAGGTCGGGGTCGCAGTTGGTGTCCAGGATCGCGATGACCGGGATGTTCAGCTTGCGCGCCTCGCCGACGGCGATGTGCTCCTTGTTGGTGTCGACGACCCAGATGGCCGACGGAACCTTGGCCATGTCCCGGATGCCGCCGAGGGTGCGGTCGAGCTTGGTCATCTCACGCGTGAGCATGAGGATTTCCTTCTTGGTGCGACCCTCGAAGCCACCGGT
>JBCEBZ010000576.1:0-8578 GCA_039206675.1 Rhodococcus sp. (in: high G+C Gram-positive bacteria)
CCACCACCGACGCCACGCTCAATTCAGCAACAGCCTCCAGGGACTCGTCAACCACTCACAGGCGCGAAGCGCCTACAGCGAGACCGGGTACGCCGGCTCGGCGATCTCCGGAACGATGCGGTTCTCCACGAAGATGCCGTGCCAGACCATGAAGATCAGCACGGTCCACAGGCGACGGCTGTGATCGGACACGCCGTCCCGGTGGTCGTTCAGCATCTTGGTGATCGCCGCCTTGTCGAGCAGGTGATCGGTGCCCGAGGCCGCGATCTGCTCGTGCGCCCAGTCGAACAGTTCGGTGCCCCGCAGCCAGTGCCGCAGCGGAACCGGGAAGCCCAGCTTCGCCCGGTGCAGCACGTGCCCGGGGACGATGCCCTCCAGCGCCTGACGCAACGCGTACTTGGTGGTGCTCTTGGTGATCTTCTGGTCCAGCGGAACCTGCGACGCCACCTTGAAGACCTCGGGATCGAGGAACGGCACCCGCAGTTCGAGCGAATTGGCCATCGTCATCTTGTCGGCCTTGACGAGGATGTCGCCGCGCAACCACGTGAACAGGTCCAGGTGCTGCATCCGGGCCACCGGATCCCACCCCTGCGACTGGGCGTAGATCGGGTCGGTGACGTCACGGTGCGTCCACTCGGGCCGGAAGTCGCGCAGGACGGCCCGCAATTGCGCGTCGTTGAAGCTGCGCGCGTTGCCGTAGTACCGCTCTTCCAGGGTCAGTGAACCGCGATTGAGCAGGCTCTTGCCGCGGGTGCCCTCGGGGATGCGTTCGGACAGCTTCCCGGCGGCCCTCCGCAGGCTCCTGGGCAGGTACTCGAACGGCTTCAGCGAAATCGGCTCGCGGTAGATGGTGTAGCCGCCGAACAGTTCGTCGGCGCCCTCACCGGACAGCACGACCTTGACGTGCTTGCGCGCCTCCTTCGCCACGAACCACAGCGGAACCAGTGCGGGGTCGGCGACCGGGTCGTCGAGGTACCACACGATCTCGGGGATGGCGGCGGCGAATTCGGAGGGGCTCACCACCTTCACCACGTGCTTCGCGCCGATGGCCTCGGCGGATTCGGCCGCGACGTCGACCTCGGAGTAGCCCTCGCGCTCGAAACCCGTGGTGAACGTGATCAGGTTCGGGTTGTGGCGCATCGCGAGCGCCGCGATGGCCGTCGAGTCGATGCCACCGGACAGGAACGAGCCGACGGTCACATCGGCGCGCATGTGCTTGGCGACCGAATCCTCGAGCGCCTCCGCGATCTCGCGGTACCGGGCCTGCTCGGTGCCCGCGGCGAACGGACGCACCGGGAAGGTGGGTGCGAAATAGCGGGTGATCACGGGTTCCTCGCCCGGGCGCACCCGCGCGAAGCATCCGGACTCGAGCCGGCGGATCTGCTTGTGGAGGGTTTCCGGCTCCGGCACGTACTGGAGGACGGTGTAGTGCTCGACCGCACGAGGATCGAGTTCCGTGCCGATGCCGATCAGGCTCGCCAGTTCCAGCAGGCTCTTCTTCTCGCTGCCGAACGCGGTGCCGCCGGCGCCCGTGGCCAGAAACAGCGGCTTGATGCCGAACGGATCGCGGGCGATGAACAACTCCCGCGTCTCGGTGTCCCAGATCGCGAACGCGAACATGCCGCGCAGTCGGCGGACGGCGTCCTCACCCCAGTAGTGGAACGCGGCGACGATGGCCTCGCTGTCGCCCTCGGTGACGAACTGCGCACCGAACTGCTCGGCGAGTTCGGCCCGCACCTCGAGGTAGTTGTAGATCTCGCCGTTGAACGTCAGCGCGTAGCGTTCCGGATTCTCCGCCGGCCCCCACCGCAGCGGCTGGTGGGAGTGTTCGATGTCGATGATCGACAGCCGATTGAACCCGAAGACCAGGTGGTCGTCGTGCCAGGTCCCGTGCTCGTCCGGCCCACGGTGCCGCAGGCAGTGCATTGCCTGGTCGACCTGTGAGACGGCGTTGTCGCTGGTTTCTCCAGAGGTCAGTAGCCCGAGCAGTCCGCACACAGCGTCCGGTACCTCAATTCAGAATCTTGGAAGGCTCCACGAGGTGGAGGGGGTCAGGGATCTCTGCCGGAAAGTATGCCGCAGATTGCCGACGCGTCCGGTTCGGGCCGTCACCGACGGCGCCGTGGCCCGGACACCGGCACCGCCGCGGCAACGACAGCGACACATCGCCCGACCCGAGGATGGAGAGCCGCCACCTTTGGTCTACGCTGCGTAGTAATTGGGCCTTCTCATCGGGTGTGCCCTAGTGGAATTTGCGGCGATCAGGAAGGCGTGAACGTGGCGCAAGGTCGGATCCTTCGGCGGGCAGGGTTGGCAGTATCTTTGGGCATTGCTGCCTTGCTGCTGTCGGGTTGTTCAATCGACAACGAGGTGCTTCGTTTCGGGTGGCCTTCGGGCGTAACCCCGCAGGCGCACCGCATGCGTGAACTGTGGACCTGGTCGGTCATCGCCGCCCTCGTCATGGGTGTGCTGGTGTGGGGACTCACCTTCTGGGCGGTGATCTTCCATCGCAAGAAGAAGGACTCACCCGAGTTCCCGCGTCAGACGGCATACAACGTGCCGCTCGAGCTGGCGTACACCGCGGTTCCGTTCGTCATCATCGCCGTGCTGTTCTACTTCACGGTGGTCGTGCAGAACCATGTCCTCGAGAAGAAGGACAACCCCAACGTGGTGGTGGATGTCACCGCGTACCAGTGGAACTGGAAGTTCGGCTACCGCTCCATCGACCTCGGCGAGGGCGGCGGCAAGTACGACGGCGTCGACCAGGAGGCGCAGGCCGCCGTCGAGTCGGCACCGGCGTCCGAGTCGGAGGCCGAGGGTGAGCACGCCCAGCCCGGGCCGATTCACGGCAAGACCCCCCAGGACCTGTCCTACCTGCACTACGACAAGATCGAGACGATCGGTTCTAGCAACGAGATCCCGATCCTCGTCCTGCCGACCGGCAAGCGGATCCAGTTCGAACTGGCCTCGGCCGATGTCATTCACGCGTTCTGGGTTCCGGAGTTCCTGTTCAAGCGTGACGTGAACCCGAACCCCAAGGAGAACCACTCCGACAACGTCTTCCAGATCAGCGAGATCGAGAAGGAAGGTGCCTTCGTCGGGCGCTGCGCCGAGATGTGCGGCACGTTCCACGCGATGATGAACTTCGAGGTTCGCGCCGTGAGCCCGGACAAGTTCGCGCAGTACATCGAGTTGCGCAAGCCGGCGAGCGAGGGCGGCCGGGATCTGACCACGGCGGAGGCTCTGCAGGCCATCGGCGAGTCCCCCGTCGCGACGTCGACGTCTCCCTTCACCACCGACCGCGGCTACAAGCAGGCGAGCGGTGTCGAAGGTAACTGAACCTGCTGCTGATACCTCACTGACCAAGGACAAGTGCTGATATGAAGATCGAAGCCAAGCTCTTCGAGATCCTGACGGTATTCTTCATTCTCGTCGCGATCGTCTACGGCGTCTTCACCGCCGTTTCACGAACCGGCATCGAATGGGCGGGTCTGACGGGCATCTGCCTGTCTGCGGGACTGACGCTGATCATCGGAACGTACTTCCGGTTCGTCGCCCGACGCCTCGACACCCGTCCCGAGGACTACGAGGACGCGGAGATCGCCGACGGCGCAGGCGACCTGGGCTTCTTCAGCCCCGGTAGCTACTGGCCGATCCTGCTCGCCGCCGCGGCGGCGTTCGTCGCAGTCGCGATGGCGTTCTTCCAGCCGTGGATGATCGTGGTCGCCGTGGTTGCCGTGCTCGCCGCCGCTGCGGGTCTCGTCTTCGAGTACTACGTCGGGCCGGAGAAGCACTAGTCCACACACGATGTGACGGCGGAGGCGCCGAATCCCTCAGGGGGTTCGGCGCCTCCGCCTTTTCGTCGTCGGCCTTCGCGGTACGGGGAACACCTGCACCCCGTACGCGCCCTCGTGGAGCGCCTGACGGTGCGCGTGAGTGTCTCCGAATCACTCCCAGGCTGCGTCGAAGATCGCCGTCAGCCGCCGTTCGGGTGGTCTCGAGACGTGTCGTGGTGATCGGCGAGAAACGCCGGCCACCGCGCGTCGCGGTCGGCGAGGTACTCGACCACGGTCTGCTCCTTCGAGCCGAAACGGTCGTGGAGCGTCGTCTTCGTGACGCCGGGGAACAGCCGACCGGTGCGTCGTCTCGCGGCCGGGTAGCGGCGGGGGCTGCTGCACCGACTGACCGGCGTCGTGATTGTCGGCGGCTACGGCCTGTACGGGCTCGTGCTGCGCCGGAGCGGAATCACGCGGGTCCGGGGTCCATGCATGCTCCGCGTGCTCCGGCCCTGATCTTCCTGATGGCGCCGGTGACGGCGATCTGGGGCCGTGGTGTGTCCGCGCACAGTGTGGGGGAGGGGAGCACGCACTGTGCCCACAGACGAGCAGAGCCCCGAACCGGAATGGTTCGGGGCTCTGCTCGGTTGCGAAGGTGAGGCTAGTGCGCCTCGCCGTTGCCGGACGATCCGTTGCCGGACGCCGACGAACCGTTGCCGTGGGCACGGTCCTGGTACTCCCGCAGCATCGTGAGCTGCTCGTGCTCGCCGTGGTGCAGGGCGTGCTCGAGGGCCCGGCTCTCCTCGACCGGGTCGGCCGTGACGAGGCTGCCGGAACCGGGCTTGCCGGCGGAACCGAGCTTGTTCATCTTCTTCGGGACAGTCGCACCCTGGTACTCGAGCGGGATCGGGTGACCGTGGTCGTCGACCGGGCCGAGCGGCTGGTGGATCTCGATGTACTGACCGTTCGGCATCCGCTTGATGATGCCGGTCTCGATGCCGTGCTCGAGGACCTCACGGTCGCTGCGCTGGAGGCCCAGGCAGAACCGGTAGGCGACGAAGAAGGCGATCGGAGGCAGCAGCACCATGCCGATACGGCCGATCCACGTCATCGCGTTCAGGGAGATGCTCAGGTGGTACGCGATGATGTCGTTGATGCAGGAGATCGTCAGGACGGCGTAGAACGCGATCGCCATCGCACCGATCGCGGTACGCACCGGAACGTCACGCGGACGCTGCAGCAGGTTGTGGTGAGCATCGTCCTTGGTCAGACGCTTCTCGATCCACGGGTAGGCGATCAGGACCGTGAACACCAGGCCCATGATCAACGCGACGGCGAACACCGACGGGATCGTGTAGCGGTCGAACAGGTAGATGTCCCATGCCGGCCACAGACGGGCCAGGCCGTCCGTCCACATCATGTAGATGTCGGGCTGCGAACCTGCCGACACCTGCGACGGGTTGTAGGGGCCGATGGTCCAGACCGGGTTGATCTGCAGCACGCCACCCATGACGGCGAGAACACCGAACGTGATCGCGAAGAACGCACCCGACTTGACGGCGAACACCGGGAGGATGCGCACGCCGACGACGTTGGTCTCCGTGCGGCCGGGGCCGGGGAACTGCGTGTGCTTCTGGTACCAGACGAGCGCGAGGTGACCGGCGATCAGGGCGAGAATGATGCCCGGGAACAGCAGGACGTGCGCGACGTACAGGCGGGGGATGATCAGGTCGCCGGGGAAGTCGCCGCCGAAGATCAGCCAGTGCATCCAGGTGCCCGCGATCGGGATGCTCAGCGTGATGCCGGAGAACGCGGCGCGCAGGCCGGTGCCGGACAGCAGGTCGTCGGGGATCGTGTAGCCGAAGAATCCCTCGAACATCGCCAGGATCAGCAGCAGGCAGCCGATGACCCAGTTGGCCTCACGCGGACGCCGGAAGGCGCCGGTGAAGAAGATGCGCAGCAGGTGCACGACGATCGACGCCGCGAACATCAGCGCAGCCCAGTGGTGGATCTGACGGACGAACAGACCGCCGCGGACCTCGAACGAAATGTTCAGCGTGGTCTCGTACGCGCGGGACATCGTGACGCCGCGCAGCGGCTCGTACGCACCGTTGTAGACGACGTGCGCCATCGACGGATCGAAGAACAGGGTCAGGTAGACACCGGAGATCAGCAGAATGATGAAGCTGTACAGCGCGATCTCGCCGAGCAGGAACGACCAGTGGGTGGGGAAGACCTTGTTGATCTGCCGCCGCATTCCCGCTGCGAGGTGGTAGCGCGAGTCCATCGCTTCGGCCTGGCCTGTGGCCATCGCGCTCAGTTTGGACGGTTTGTTGTCGGTCACGGTCGACGCTCCCAAAATGCCGGGCCGAGAGCTTCGATGTAGTCACCCGTTGTGACTAGGAAACCCTCTTCGTTCACTGTAATAGGCAACTGCGGAAGTGCACGAGCGGCCGGACCGAAAATCGGCTTTCCGTAGGTCAGCGCATCGAACTGCGACTGGTGGCACGGGCAGAGGATTCGGTTGGTCTGCTGCTCGTACAGGGAGGTGGGGCAGCCGAGGTGGGTGCAGATCTTCGAGAAGGCGAAGTAGTCGCCGTAGTTGAAGCTCTCCTGGCCCTTGCGCTTGGTGACGTTTGCCGCGTCCTCCGTGCGGAGGCGGATGAGCATGGTCGCGTTGCGGATGCCGCGCAGCGCCTCGAGCAGCGCGTCGTGGTCGCCGCGATCGGACTCGCGGAAGGGGAACACCGTTTCCATGGCGCCCGCGTCCAGGTCTTCCGGGCGAACCAGGACGACGTCCTCGGGACGGCCGGTGTCGCGGCGCAGGTAGATGGTCTCGCCCTCGTAGCGGGGGGTCCATCCCGAGACCCACAGCGGGGAGTCGTCGCGCTTGGCCCACGGGTTCTTGATCAGACCACCGAGCGGCATGACGGACATGATGCCGAGGGCACCGCCGCCGAAGATCAGAGTGCGCTTGAGGAGCTTGCGGCGTCCCAGCGTCGACGTGTCGAACGAGTCGCCGAGTTCCGCGACGATCGTCTTGCGATCGACCTCGGACGATCCACCGTCGTGGCGGTCCTGGATGGACACCTCTTCGGGGATGAACTTCTTGGTGAACTGCACCGCGCCGACACCGAGGCCGAGGATGGCCAGACCCATGGTGAGGCCGATCAGCGGCGTGTACAGGCTGTAGGCCGAGTAGTGCTCCTCGCCGGCGCCCGCGTACTCCCAGGGCCAGAAGAGGTAGATCGCGATGAACGCGATCGCGGAGATGCCGGAGAGCGCGAACCAGAACGCGACCGACCGCTCGGCGCGCTTCTCGGCCTTCGTTCCCGGAACCGCCCAGCGGTTGCGGCGGAACGCGACATCGACGTGGTCGAGGTTGGTGCCGAGCTCGACCAGTTCGTCGCGGCTCAGGTTCTCGAGTTCTGCATCCGTGTACTTCTTTGGCGTGGCGCCGCCCGGCTGGCCAGCGTCGCTCATGACCTTGCTCCGATCCACAGTGCTGCACCGACGACAGCGATGATTCCGATGACCCACATGGCCAAGCCCTCGGAGGCGGGGCCGATGCCGCCCAGTCCGTAGCCACCGGGCTGCTTCGTCTCGCCCGACGACTTGATGTAGGCGATGATGTCCTTCTTCTCCTCGAGGGTCAGCTGACGGTCCGAGAACTTGGGCATGTTCTGCGGGCCGGTGACCATCGCGGTGTAGATCTGCTGCTCGCTGGCCGGGTCGAGGACCGGTGCGTACTTGCCGGACGAGAGCGCACCGCCGCGCCCGGTGAAGTTGTGGCAGGACGCGCAGTTGAGGCGGAACAGCTCGCTGCCGCGTCCGATGTCGCCGCCGCGCAGCGAAGACTGGGCGATTTCGCCGTTCTCGTCGCGAATGACGGTGGGGCCGCCGCCGTTGGCCTGGACGTACGCGCCGATGGCGTCCGTCTGCTCGGCGTCGAACTTGACGGGCTTGCGTTCGACCTGGGCCTCGTTGCGCGATGCCGGCATGCGTCCCGACGACACCTGGAAGTACACGGCGGCCTCGCCGACACCGATCAGGCTGGGGCCGCGGTCCTGCACACCCTGCAGGTTCGCGCCGTGGCACGTGATGCACGAGGTGTCGTACAGCTGCTGGCCTTCGCGGATCAGTGCTGCCTGATCATCGGTGGCGGTGGCCACCTGCGGGGTCGGCGTCAACGCGGACGCGAGGAAACCGGCGCTGACCAGTCCCATCATCAGGACCAGGGCGCCCGTGACGCGCCTGCGGAGCTTCCGCTGGCGGCGTGCCTTGGCGGCGGACGCTGTGGTGTCGGATGCGGGAGGGGGGGATGAACTCATCTGTATCCCTTTGGTATGTCGGGACGGACTGGACGTCAGGGGGCTGCCTGGGGCGTTCAGCTGATCAACGGATGAAATAGATCGTGGCAAACAGGCCGATCCACACGATGTCGACGAAGTGCCAGTAGTACGAGACGACGATCGCGGCGGTGGCCTGGGCGGGCGTGAACTTGCTGACCTTGGTGCGGGCGATCAGGAACACGAACGCGATGAGGCCGCCGATCACGTGCATTCCGTGGAAGCCGGTGGTCATGTAGAACACCGAGCCGTACACGCTGCTGGAGATCGAGGTGCCGTGCTCGACGAGGTGGATGTACTCGTAGGCCTGGCCGAGGACGAAGAACGTGCCCATCGCCAAGGTCAGGAGGTACCACCGGCGGAGGCCGAAGACGTCGCCGCGTTCGGCCGCGAAGACACCCATCTGGCAGGTGAACGACGAGGCGATCAGCACCAGCGTCACCGGCACGGCGA
>JBCEBZ010000577.1:0-17160 GCA_039206675.1 Rhodococcus sp. (in: high G+C Gram-positive bacteria)
GGCGCCGAATACCTGCCGTGGGAATGCGGATCGACGGGGCTGACGAGGGCGCACGACTCGGCGGTCGCCTACTGACCCTGGTGGGCGATCGGAACTTCCACGCGCTCGCCCCCGCAATCTCGCAGATCGCGTGCGACGACGGCGACCGTTCGGTGTTCAGCTCGGTGGTGACGTGGATGGTCACCACCATCGCCGACCTCGTCGCCGATCCGACCGCCAGCATCGACGACGCCGTCGACAGCTTCATCAGCGTCGTCCCCGTCGTGCACGACACAACCGAATTCGACGAGGAGCTGCCCGCGCCCGCCGAGTGGTTGTTCACGGCCGTCGTGCGGCACCTGCAGGGCAGGCACCGCACGGGATCCGCACTCCCACCACCGGAACCGGCCGACTCCGCCCTCACCCGCACGCAAGCCCTCGTCGAGGCACTGCTCTGGCTCGACGCACTCCTCGATCGCGGTCACAGCCTGTAGCGCGGGCACAGCCTGTAGCCGAGCGGTCAGGGTTGCACGGGCGGCGTATAGGTGAGCGTGTTCCCCAGGAACCACAGCAGTCCCAGCACGATCGGCAGGTGGAAGACGAGCTGCACGGCGGTGAACCCGACGAGGTGCCGGGCGCGCAGGCCCAGGATGCCGAGGAGCGGCAGCATCCAGAACGGATTGACGAGATTGGGCAGCGCCTCCGCGGCGTTGTAGATCTGGACCGTCCACCCGAGATGTGACTGAAGGTCGTTGGACGCCTGCATGACGTACGGGGCCTCGATGATCCATTTGCCGCCGCCCGAGGGGATGAACAATCCGAGCACCGCGGAGTAGACCCCGATGACCAATCCGAACGTGCCGTGCGAGGCGACGTTCACGAAGCCCTCGGAAATGTAGTGCGCCACCGTGTTGCCGTCGGCGTCCTGCGCCCGGGTCATGATGGCGGCGATGCCGGCGTAGAACGGGAACTGCACCAGGATGCTCGCACACGCGGGCACCGCATTCTTCACCGCGAGCAGGAAGCGCCGCGGACGCCAGTGCAGCAGCATGCCCAACGTCAGGAACAGCAGGTTGTACGTGCTCAGGTTGGAGATCACGAGAATCGGATCGTTCGCCGCGAACTCCCGTAGCAGCCAGCCGAATACGAGCGCACCGACGATCATGGGCAGCACCGGGCTGTACTCGAGCCAGTCGCCGGGACGCTCCCGCTTCGGCAACGGCGGCGACACGTCGTGGACGTCCACCCCCAGATCCTCCGCGGTGACCGAATTCGCCTTGTGCGGCGCGGACAGATACGCGATCACGATGCTGACCACGAAGATCACCGCCGCGAGAAACACCGACTGCCACAGGAAGATCGTGTCCCGGAACGGGATGACACCGGTGATCGCGAGCAGCTCGGGGGTGAGGCTCTTCGGATTCGCCTGCAGCTGCGCCGCCGAGGAACTCAGCCCGAGCGCCCAGATCCCACCGATTCCCAGATAGGCGGCCGCGCCCGCGGCACGGTAGTCGAGGCCGAGTTCGGTGCGGCGCGCCATCGCCCGCGCCAGCAAACCGGCAAAGACCAGTCCGAAACCCCAGTTCACCATGGACGTCACGAGGCTCACCACCGCGATGAACGTGACGCCGCCGCGGGCGGTGCGCGGTATCGCCGCGAGCCGCGTGATGAGACGTTCGGCGGGCGGCGACGACGCCACGATGTAGCCGGTGACCACCACCATCGCCATCTGCATCGTGAACGGGATCAGATCCCAGAAACCGGTCGAGAAGTTCGTCGCCACCGTCGCCGGCGACGCCCCGATGGCCAGCGCGGCTCCGGCCACCAGCGCCACCGCGAGCAGCGCGAAGATGAACGCGTCCGGGAACCACCGCTCGATGACCGACGCGAACCGCAGCGCGACCCGGGCCAGGAAACCCTCGCGGGCGTCCTGCTGTTCCTCGTCGCGAAGCTCGGATTCGACTGTGCTGCTCATGATGTCGCTACCTTCGGTCGACGCGGCGCGACGGGAAGGCTCGAGGCGATACCCACGGAGGACTCGAACATCTGCGCGTGCGCGAGCAGCCGGGCCTCCTGCCCCGGTGCGCCGACCAACTGCAGCCCGACCGGCAGTCCGGCGTCGGAGAAGCCGCACGGGAGCGCGACGACCGGGCACCCGGTGAGACTTACGCAGAACGTGATCGCGATCCAGTCGATGTACGTCCGCGACTCCACGCCGTCGATACGTTCGGGATACGTCCACTCCGCGGGGAAGGGATCGAGCGGCGCCGACGGGATCACCAGCAGGTCGTGGGTCTCGAAGTAGTCCGCCATCTGGTGGAACAGTTGTCCCCGAATGCGTTCCGCCGACAGCAGCGTCTCCGTGGACTGGGTGAGTCCGCGCTCGATGTTCCAGACGATGTCGGGCTTGATCTCGCTGCGATGCTCGGCGAGAAGCCCGCCGTGCACCGCCGCCACCAGATGGCTGCGCAGTGCCTGGAAGGCGTCGTAGGCGCCGGTGAAGTCCGGGCAGTCCGCCACGACGTCGGCGCCCAGTGCGTCGAAGTGTTTCATCGCGTCACCGCAGACGCCGCGCATCGCCGGCTCCACGGGGAGGCACCCGAGGTCTGGGCTGAAACCGACGCGCGTGGGCGCGTCGAAGGTCGTCAGGCGTTCCAGGAACGACAGCGGCCGTTCCGGTTTCGTCAACGGGTCGTGCAGGTCGTGCCCGACCATCGCGTCCAGCATCAGGGCGACGTCACCGACGTTGCGCGCCATCGGCCCCTCCACCCACAGCGGGTCGAACGGGATCGCGGGCCTGCGGCGCGGGATCCGTCCGGGAGTCGGCCGCAGACCGACGGTCGCGTTGTATCCGGACGGGGTGCGGAGGCTGCCGCCCAGGTCGTTGCCGGTCGCCAGCCAGGCGCTGCCGGAGGCGAGCGCGGCCGCCGAACCACCGGAAGAACCGCCCACCGACCGGTCGAGGTTCCACGGGTTCCGGCTGGGCCCGAACAGCGTGTTGTACGTGTGCCCGCCCGCGAACTCGGGCACGTTGGACTTGGCGTACGGAATGCCGCCGTTGTTCTCGAGGACGCTCACCATCGCATCGGACCGGGTGGCGACGTGGTCGGCGAACAGCGGCGAGCCGTGCGTCGTGCGCTGCCCCGCGACATCGTTGTAGTCCTTCACCGCGACCGGTAGTCCGGCGAGCAGGCCGCGCCCGGCCGGATCGGGAACCTCGGCCTCCAGGCGCGCCGCGCGTTCGGCGGCGGCATCGAAGAACTGAATCGGGAGGGCGTTGACCTGCCGATCTGCGTCGGCAACGTGCCTGCGGAGGGCCTCGAGCACGCTCGTCGGCGTCTCGGCTCCCTCGCGCAGCAACCGGACGACCTCGCGGGCGGATTTCTGGATCAGGTCGGACATCGGGGCTCCTATCGAACGACGTGGCTTTCGGCCCCAAGCGTCGTCCTGATACCTGATTCGAGCAATGCAAGCGAGCAATATGGAGGATTCAGCCGTACGATTGGCTGATCATGCCGGAACACACAGTGGATCCCCTGGACCGCAAGATCATCGCAGCGCTGATCGTCGACGGCCGCGCGACGTGGTCGACGATCGCGGCCGCCCTCGGCGAGGCCGAACGCACGGTCGCACGCCGAGGCTCGCGACTGCTGGAGACGGGGATGGTGGAAGTCCGCGGGATGGCGGACCCGCATCGCACGGCCGATTCGGATCCGTTCATCGTCCACGGCCGGTGCCGCCCGGACAGCACGTTGACGGCCGCCGTCGCGCTCGCGCACCGCCCGGAGACCGTGACGGTCTACGTCCTGTCCGGGCCGCAGCACTGCTACGCCGACATCTGGGCGCCCCGACGTCGGCAGTCCCGGCTGTTCCTGCAGGAGATGGCGACCCCGTCCGGCTTTCTGCAGATGGACATCTCGCCGGTGCTGGAATACATACGTACGCTTCACGACTGGGAACCGGGAATCCTGACCCCGTCGCAGACCTCCGACATACGCCGGATCCCGAAAACCCGCTGGCCGCAATTCACCGACCCGGTCGTCCTCGACCGGGAAGACAAGGCACTCGTACGGCTGGTCGTCGAGAACGGCCGGGCGAGTTTCGAGGAACTGTCCCGGCTCGTCGGCATCTCCGAACAGACCGTCAAGCGACGCCTCGACAAGATGCGGCAGTCCGGGCTTCTGACGTTCCGCGCGGTGTTCGACCCTGCGCTGATCGGCCTCCCCGTTGCCGCGCTGCTGTGGATCCGGGCGCGACCGTCGCGGGTGTCGGCAGTCGCGCAGGCGCTCGCCGGGCAGCCCTTTCTCCGTTACGCGGCGATCATCATGGGCGATTACCAGATCGTCGCGGACTTCCGGTTGCCGTCCAAGGAAGCCCTGCGTGAGTTGATGCTCGAAGCCGAATGGCTCGAGCACGTCGACCGGCTGGAGAGTTCGCTGATCCTGGAAACCCTCAAACAGAGCCGGGTGCTGGCCGACGACCTCGGCTAGCGGCGCTGAGCACGCCTGACGCGACCCCGTGTCGCACATGTCGGTCCCGCCCCGTACGGTAAGTCGCAGTTGAGTACACAGCTACCGAGTTCACGGGACGTCCGACGTGTCCGTGCTCCGTTCTGGCGTAGCGCTCGCGCACAGTGCGCGAGGACGCCCCTTCAATTCGAACTTCTCGTGATCTGCCGGATTTTGTTCGTCCGGACCATCGATCTCCGGGGTGCCTGCATGACGAAGTCCGCGGGCGGCGCGACGGTCACAACAGTCGAAAGGCACCGTTCATGCCACTCACCGAGCAGCACACCACCCGTTACGCCGACGCCCTGATGACCCTCGCGCTGGCAGCCCGCCGGCCGGCGTCCGTCGTCAACACCGGCACCGGCTATGCGGTCAGGGTCGACTTCGAGCACAGCGTCCATCTACTTGCCACCAACGCGCCGGGAGATCTCAGCACCGATCCGGACGCGCAGCACCCGTGGACGGTACGTTTCGTTCAGAGGGAGCCGGGAGGCGAGGCCAACCAGTTGGTCGAGGTCACCGGGGAATGGCTCGCCGACGCCTTCGACCGCGCACTCGCGGCGCTGCCGATCGCCGGGATCGGGGACGACCCGGAGGCCGAACCGTCGTCAGCGGCCGGCAGCGTAGCGCCGACCCCCTCCGGGTAGACGGTCCGCGAGCCGGCCCAACCGCTCGACGGCGGGCAGCGCGTGCGCGATCTTCTCCGCGTCACGGGCGATGATCTCGGCGCTCTGATCGATGCCCTTCGCGCTGACGGCGAGCCCTTCCGCGGTCTCCGCGATCTGCTTCGCGGCGTCGAGTAGTTCGGACAGGTCGTCGAGGGCGGGACCCAGGCGGTCGATCAATACCCCGATCTGGCGGATGCGGAGCACGACCGTCGTGACGGCCTGTTCCCACTCTCGGATCTCGCGCGAGACGTGCTGCAGGATCTTGATGGGGAACTCCTTGTCGGTGCTCGGTGGTCAGGCCCGGCGACGCGCGTCCAACCTATCCGTTACCCCAAGTATCCCGTACTCGGCCTAGCCGCTCAGATCGTGCCCCGTCGCCGCACGCGCGTAGGAGTGGAGGCTGGCGATCACTTCGCCGCGGCTGCGCCGCCCTGCCAGTACCTCCATCTGGTAGCCGTCCTCCATCGCGACGAAGTTGGCGGCGAGCATGCGCGGCGGGTCGGTGAGCGCGAAGTGGCCCTGCGTCTGCCCGATGACGAGAATGCCGTAGTAGACGGCAATTTGGCGCTCGGTCAGGGAACTGTCCAGGGCCGCGGCCTTGGCGTCGCGCAGCGATCGCGGCCAGCACTCGAACAGCAGCCGGACCAGTTCGTCGTCCGGCCCGCTGGCCACGCCGTGGTCGATGCAGGCGCGGAGGCGGTCCCGCGCGTCGGGGAACTGTTCGGCGACGCGCTCGCGCTCCTGACTGAAACGCTCGATGGCCCGCTGGTACGTCTCGTAGATCAGCGCGTCGAGGTCGCCGTAGTAGAGAACCGCCGCGGGTGTGACCCCGGCCTGCTCCGCGATGTCGCGCAGACGCACCCCCTCCAGTCCGCGCGCGAGCACCGCACGCTGGACGGCCTCGCCGAGTTCAGCCCGGCGTGCTCCCTGGTCCTTCTTCCGCGCCACTGCCTTCGCCCCGTTCTCCCCGGATTCCTATATCGAGATTTAGACAATACCTGCCCAGCTGTTGACAGGTAGATCACACTTCTCTTAAATTTCTATTTAAAGAATCCGTTCAAGCCCAGGAGTCACCGTGCCGACCAACCCCACCGACGCCGAGACAAGCCTCGACCCACCGCAGGCACCCACCGGGAAGGGCCTGCAGGGCGGCTCCGTCGGCCTGCTCGCCGCAGTCGCGCTCGGACTGTCCTCGGTCGCGCCGGCGTACAGCATCGCCGTCACCCTCGGCTTCGTGACGATGGTCGTCGGCAACCTCGCACCCGCAGCCCTCCTTCTCGGCTTCGTGCCGATCCTTCTGACCGCATTCGCTTTTCGTGAGCTGAACCGGGAGATGCCGGACTGCGGCACCACCTTCGTCTGGACGACCCGCGCCTTCGGTCCGCACACGGGATGGCTCTCCGGCGGCTGGGTGGTGCAGATCGCCACGCTCATCGCGATGACGGCCCTCGCCCGGGTGGGATCCGGGTACCTACTGACCCTGCTCGGCCTGGAGTCGCTGGCGTCCGATGATGTCGCGGTGATCGTCACCGCGGTCCTGATCGTCGCCGCGGTCACCGCCGTCGCCTACCGTGGCCTGCAACTCGCCGCGTCGGTGCAGTACGTACTGCTGGGACTGCAGGTGGTCGCCCTGTTCGGCTTCGGAGCGGCCGCGTTCGCCCGCGACGGCGCCTCCGCACCGAGCCTGTCCTGGCTGAATCCCCTCGCGTTCGGCGGCTTCGGCCCCTTCGCCGAGGCGGTGCTGCTGTGCCTGTTCATCTACTGGGGCTGGGACGCGCTGATCACCGTCAACGAGGAAACCCGCGACAGCGACCGCATCCCGGGCCAGGCCGCGGTGATCTCCACCCTCGTCCTTCTCGGGACGTACCTCTTCACCGGCTTCGCCGCGATCAGCTTCGCCGGCATCGGCACCGACGGCCTGGGCCTGGGCAATCCGGACAACGCGGGCGACGTCCTCGCCACCCTCGGACCGCCGGTACTCGGCACCGCCCTGTCGAAGGTGGTCGAACTCGCCATCTGCGTGTCGGCGATCTCGGCGCTGCTCACGTGCGTCATCGGTAGCTCCCGCGCCACACTGTCGATGGGCGCGCACGGTGCTCTCCCCCGCGCCTTCACCCGCATTCACCCCACCTACCGCACTCCCGCGTTCGGCACCGTGTTCTTCGGTACCACCGCCGCGGTTCTGCTCACCGCCCTCACACTCGTCTCGGGCAACTTCCTCGGCGACGCCATCCTGTCGATCGGTCTGCTCATCGCGTTCTACTACGGCGTCACCGGCCTCGCCTGCGTCTGGTATTTCCGGCGACGCCTGAGCGAGTCCCCGCGCGACCTGTTCCTCCGGGGCATCCTGCCCGCGCTGGGCGCGACGATCATGCTCGCCGCCTTCGCACGCAGTGCACACGACATGCTCGACCCCGACTACGGGGCGACCTCGTTCCACGGCATCGGCGGGGTGTTCCTGCTCGGTGTCGGTTCGATCGCCGTCGGTGCCGTCGCGATGGTGCTCGTCCGCACCCGTTTCCGCCACTTCTTCCGAGACGGCCGCACCGCCGTCACCCGCCTGACCGTCACAGAGGACTGAACCATGCGCACACTGACCATCGCCGCCGTCCAGACCGCCCCGATCGCGTTCGACGTGGAGGCCACCTGGCAGCGGTTCGCCGACCAGATCCGCGCCGTGCGCGACACCTTCCCACACGTCGAACTCGTCGTGGTCCCCGAACTCCTGCTGGCCGCCGAGGCGCCCCTGCTGCAGTCCCGCGCCGACTGGATGGACCGGGTGGCCCTGCCGCTCGACGGCCCCCACCTCGACCGGATCTGCGCACTCGCCGAGGAGACCGGTCTGTGGCTGGTGCCGGGAAGCCTCTACGAACGCGAAAACGACAAGATCTACAACACCGCGATCGCCGTGTCACCGCTCGGCGAGGTCGTGGCCCGCTACCGCAAGGTCTTCCCCTGGCAGCCCTACGAGCAGACCGCGCCCGGCAGCGAATTCGTCGTCTTCGACATCCCCGGCACCGGCCGGATCGGGCTGGCCATCTGCTACGACGGCTCCTTCCCCGAGACCGCACGCCAACTCGCGTGGCTCGGCGCCGAAGTGATCATCCAACCCACCCTCACCACCACCCGCGACCGCGAGATGGAACTCGTCTGCTCGCGGGCCAACGCCTGGACCAACCAGGTCTACGTCGTCAACGTCAACGGCGCCGACCCGGCCGGCGTCGGTGCCAGCGTGGTGGTCGACCCCGAGGGCGTCATCCGCCAGCAGGCAGGCTCGGGAGAGGAGGTCCTCGTCGACACCCTCGATCTCGACGCCGTGACCCGGGTCCGCACCTACGGCACGTTCGGTCTCAACCGCCCGTGGGACCAGATCGCCCGGTACGGAACCGAGATTCGACTCCCGATGTACGACGGCGCCGGCATCCAGACACCGCCGTGGCACGACGACGCCGTACCGCTCCCGGCGGCCACGCCCCGCTGACACGTTCCCCGGGAGGGCGGTTGCCGAGAGAGCCGCCTTTCCGGTGACCGGTCCTGGATAATTGCCAGGGTGAGGCCCCTCGCTGCTTCGTCCGTCGACACGGTCCTTCAGGACTATCAGCCGCGCATCCTGCGCCGCTACCTGTGGATCACGACGGTGCTGCACATGGCCGGGTTCATCCTGCCTCCGATGGTCGGGTTGCCGATCCGGCCGGAGACCGTCGCCGCGCGCGTGGCCGGCATCCTCCTCGGAGTGATCGCGCTCGTGGTGCTGTACCGCAGCGGGCGCAGGCCGGGAC
Organism: Rhodococcus sp. (in: high G+C Gram-positive bacteria); assembly: GCA_039206675.1. Taxonomy (GTDB): domain Bacteria; phylum Actinomycetota; class Actinomycetes; order Mycobacteriales; family Mycobacteriaceae; genus Rhodococcus_F. Next base: position 8,935 of record JBCEBZ010000577.1, read on the forward strand.
GGCGGGCCTACCAGGTCTGCACCGCTGCGGCACTGCTCGCCACACCGATCGTGATGTCCGGTCTCATTCTCGCCGTCGCCCAATTGCTCTGTGCGATCGCGGCGACGTTCCTGGCGATGTATTTCGTCGTGTTCTACCCGAAACTGCAGGCGAGGCTCCTCGTCGGTTGCCTCACCGCATTGATGGTGGTCGGGGTCGTTCTCGCCCCCACCGCCTTCACCCTGGTGCCGGTCGACGTGGACACGGCGACCGTGAAGGCCGCCGTTCTCGTCGTCGCGGTCACCTGTGTGATCGGTGCGGCCGAGATGTTCGGATCCCTGACCCGGACCCTGATCGAATCGGCCAGCACCGATGCGCTGACGGCCCTGCTCAACCGCGCCGGGTTCGAACTCGCGTTCCGGGATGCGCTCGAGGGCGCGGGCGGGAAGCAGGCCCCGGTCACTCTGGTGCTCGTCGACGTCGACCAATTCAAGTCGACCAACGACCACTACGGCCACGCCGCGGGGGATGCGGTTCTCGTCGATCTGGCGAACTACCTCGCCGAGCACATGCCGCGCGGCGCCCTGCTCGCCCGGGTCGGTGGCGACGAATTCGTCACCTGCATGGTCGGCGAGCACCACGCCGAGCTGCCCGGGGTGATGGCCCGGCTCGCGCGGCGGAGCCCCACCTCGTTCAGCTTCGGCGTCGCGTCGTGCACCGGTGAGTCCGACCCGCTCACCGCGCTCTATCGACAGGCCGACCGTGAGCTGTACACCGCGAAGCAGCGACACCACCCACCCGAGCCGCCGGCCGGCGAACCGTCGCTGCAGACGGAGTGGAACGCCTGACCGAGGGTCGTGGCGCGGGTGATTCGGAAATCCGCGCGGCGACCGAACGACGGCCCGCCGGCCGCACCCGGGTGACCATCCACACCGCCGCGACGACCAGTGCGCAGCCGGCGAACTGCCCGACGCTCGGACGCTCGTGCACGATCACGATGGAGAACAGCATCGCCAGGACCGGCTGGAGCAGCAGCAGCGTGGCACCCACCTCGGCGGCGAGCCTCGGCAGGGCGAATCCGATGAGAACCCAGCCGAGCACCTGGCTGCTCAGCGACAGCGCCGCCAGCCATCCCAGCGCGGGCCAGCCCGGCGTGAGGTCCACCGTTCCCCAGAGCGATCCCACCGCGGTCCCGACGACGCCCGCGGCGACCGTCGACACGAACACCTGCGACGACGCCCGGTGCGCGGATCCGGCCCGGCCGATGACGAAGATGTAGATCCCGTAGGCCACGCCCGCGGCCAGCGACAGCAGGGTTCCGAGGAACAATTGGTCGCCCTCGCCACTGCCGCCGAGGATTCCGCCGGCGAGGGCCACCCCCGCGAACAGGAACGGAACCGCGACGACGAACCGGAGCGGCACCCGTGCGCGGAAGACGATCCACGCCAACAGCGGCACGACGATGACCTGGACGTTGACGACGACCGTCGAGATCCCGGCGCCGATCATCTGGATCGACCGCGCCCACAGCGCGAAGTCGACACCGAGCATCATCCCGCCGAGCACCTGGGCGGCAATCACCCGGAGCGGAATGCCGCCGTGCCGCCGAAACTCCTGCAGGGCGAGGAAACCGAGGATCGGCAACGCCAGCGCACACCGGAAGAACGTCGACGTGGCCGGCTCCACCCCGGACAATTTGATGAGACTGCCGGTCAGCGACGTCGCTACCGCACCCGCCAGAACGAGCAGTCGCGGATCCACGGACGCGATGCTGAACGAGGGGCTGACGAGGGCACGGGGACGCAGACGGAGGGCAGTAGTCACACCGAGAATTCTCCGAGTACCCAAGCATTACAACAAGTGAATAGTCGTTTCATGAAAGCAGTAGCATCACTACCATGTTGAGTTTGGATCGCCTCCGCGCGCTGTGCGCTGTCGCGGAACACGGTTCGATCGGCGCCGCGGCCCGCGCCCTGCACGTCACACCGTCCGGGGTGTCGCAGCAGCTCGGCAAGTTCGAACGGGAGGTCGGCGTCACACTGCTGGTCCCCGCGGGCCGCGGCGTTCAGCTCACCGACGCCGGCCGGCTCCTGGCCCGCCGAGGGCAGGAAGCGATATCGCTGCTGGCGCAGGCCGAATCCGAGGTCGTCTCCCTCGATCGCGACGTGGTGGGAGAACTCCGTATCGGATCGTTCTCCTCCGCAGGCAGGGTGGTCGTGCCGACCGCGGTGGCCACGCTGCGCAGCAGGCACCCGCAACTCACGGTCAGCTTCTCCGCCGGCGAGACCGAGGAACTCATACCGGCGATCGTGCGCCGCGAACTCGACCTCGCCGTCGTCGACAGCTGGGTCACGATGCCCCTGCACCTGCCCGAGGACGCGGTGCACACGCTGGTGCACCGGGACTCGGCCGACGTCGCGCTGTCCCGGGACCATCCCCTCGCCACGCGCGATCACGTCGACCTCGACGAGATCGCGGACATGCCGTGGACGACGTGGAAGAAGGGGGCTGTGTTCCACACCTGGCTGGTGCAGACGTTGCGCAGCCGCGGCATCGAACCGGACATCCGATACGAAGTGCCCGAGTTCGCGGCGCAACTCGAATTCGTCGCACACGGACTCGCCGCCGCCCTCGTGCCGCGCCTGGCCCGCGTCTGGGTGCCGGACAACGTCGCGATCGTCCCGGTGCGTCCCACACTGGAGCGGGAGATCTACGCACTTCGCCGCGCCGACAACGACCGGCCGACGGTCCGCGCGGGCATCGAGGCGCTGACCGAAGCCTTCGCCGGCATCGGTGCCTGACGCACGATCCCGGAATGCCGCGTAGGCGACGGGCCCGAGTGCCATCATGAGAGCGGTCTTCGGCCGAACGGCGAGAGGGGTCGCGGTGAAACTTCGGGACGTGGTGAACCAGTCGCAGGCGAACGCCGCCGCCGCGCGGATCTACGGCGAGCCCTACGAGACGACCGACGGAGCCACGATCCTCACCGTGACCAGATTTCGCGGCATCCGGGGCCCCGCGCCGGTCGGGGTCTTCGTCGTCCACGACGGCAACGTGTCGTGGGAGCCCGCCGTCGACGGCACCCGGGTAGCGCTCCTCGGCGAATTCATCGGACTGGCTGCCGCTGTGATCGCGACCCTCGCCGTCTTCCGCCGTCCTCCGTGGCCGGACCTCGTGCAGAAGGTCTGACTCGGCAGGCGGGCACCGAAGGCAGACCCTGCACGATGACCTGACAGAAGGCCCTACACGCGCAGGCGTTTCGGTTGCACAATGGTGGTGGGCAACCACCGGAGGTGCGCGATGAGCCAAACGTGTGCAGCGCCGATACGCCTGTGGCGTCTGGGTCCATGGAGCCGCAACCCACTCATGCGCGGATGCGACCGACTGCGATCCGCGATGGTTCTCATCGGGGTGGTGTTCGTGCTCCTGATGATTCCACTGGCCGCGGCCGTCGGAACCGAGACGTACTCGCGACTGGACCAGCAGACCCAGGCCGAACTCGCCACCCAGCATTCGACCCCCGCCACGCTCGTGGAGGATTCCCGCACCGGGAGCGCCGGAGAGGCCCTGTCCGCCTCACCTCAGTACCAAGCCCACGCGAAGGTGCAGTGGTCGGTGAACGGGCAGACGCACACCGGCGACGTTCCCACCGCGGCGGGCGCGAAGGCCGGCGAGACCGTCACCGTCTGGCTCGACCCGAACGGCGACCTCGTCGCCGCACCGGAGACCGGTTCGCAGAACGCCGCCACAGCGGTGAGCGTCGCGTGCGGGATCTGGGTGACGTCGACCGGCGGCTACTGCGTCCTGTTCCTGATCGTCCACTGGGTGGCGTCCCGCCGCCAGCAGGCCCGGTTGACCCGCGAATGGAACGAACTCGACCGACCTCCGGGGTGGCACGTCAGCTGACGGGCGCTACCGGCCGGGCGCTCCTGCCGGCGGTTGTCCGCCGCCCCCGCCCGGACCGGCCGGCGCGGACTGCGTGTTCGCCGACTTCTCGGCGACGCCGATCGTGATCGAGATGGTCATGCCGGTGGCGGGTTCGCCGGACACGGTGGCCAGTTCGGCATCCCAGCCGTCGCCGAACACGTTGTCCGAGTCGAGGGAGACCTTCGACAGGTTGGAGACGCTCTTGGCGTACCCGGTGTCGTAGGCGAAGACCGTGGCGCACGCGTCCTGCGGCACCGCGATCTGGGATGTCAGGCGGGCGTCCTCACCGGCCACCGCCGATTCGAGCGTGTCGAACACCTCGAAGTGGATGTGCGGCCAGCGCCCGGAGTAGCAGGCCGGGAAGATCGAGGTGAACGACACCTTGCCCGCGGAGTCCGCCACCTGGACGCCGCGCAGGTAGTTCTGCTCGGTGATGCCCTGGCCGTAGAGCGAGTACTCGCCGTCCCGGTCGCAGTGCCACAGGTAGACGGCCATTCCGGCGCCGGCCGCGCAGTCCTTCGTCAGGTCCTGCAGGTCGAGTTCGATGGTCGTCGCGACACCCTCCGCCGTCCCCGAGTACGCGCCGAAGCTGCTGCGGATGTCCTGACGCACGATCCCCGACTCGACCAGGACGTTCGGGCCGTTGGACCCGTCACCGGGATACGGTCCGGCCGTTTCCTGCGGCGCCGCCGCCACGCACGTGCCGTCGTTCGCCGTGTCCGCCGTGGTCGCCGCCGCGTCCGCCGTCGAGGACGAGCTCGCCGCCGTGGATCCTGCCGTCGAACAGGCGGCGAGCGCGGTCGCTCCCGCGGCGCCGAACACGAACAGGGCGCGGCGACGCGACAACATCGACTTCAGGTCGTGGCTGAGGCCGCGATCGTGCTCGTGCACTTCTTCGGCGTGGTGGTGACGCGGGCTGTTCGTCATGGGGACCTCCAAGGGCTGTTCCGGGCTTGGGTCCCATACAAACGGCCCCCGGTGCGGGCACCCTGGAGATTCGCTGTGAGGTCACTGTGACCGGGTCACAACGACGTCACTGTGAGCGGGTCACAACGCTTCGGCGCCGGCCGAGCCGGAGAGCGTCTCGTTGCCGGCATCGCGGACGAGGGGGATGCCGAGCGCAGCGAGCAGCATCCGGCAGTCGTCGGCGTCGATCGAGTGGTGGGCGACGGTCCGCTGAGCGTTCCGGACGGAATCCTCGTCGAGTTCCCGCTCGCTCTCGAATATGGAAGCATCCCTGTCGGACATGGCTCCACCTTTCCTCGGCATCACCTGAATAGCCCGGAGCGAGTGCACCGAAACCGCCGTGGAGACGGCGCAATCAGGAGGTGACCTTCGAGGTCAGGGTCAGCGACTGTAGGTGGCGAACAGCCGGCGGATGCTCTCGTCCCAGTACTGCTGCCGGCGGCGTTCGACGGCGCGGGCGCACATCGCCCACACCATGCCCAGGAGCAGCGCACTGGCCGCGAGGGTGAGGAGCACTGCCGCGACCGCGCCGCTGACGACGTCGGACGTGGTGACCCTCGGGCCGGCCCAGTTGCCGTCCGCGTCGACGGCGATGGTCTTCTCGGTGCCCGCCGGCGTCCCGGACGGGACCTCGATGCTCTCGGTGCGCGACTCGGCGGTCCAGGAGTACGTCGCCTCGACCATCGGCGTGGTCCGGACCGAGCCGCGCGGAGACATGGTGATGGGCGCGTCGGTGCTGGTGACGGCAGTGACGAGGGTGGTGGTGGCGCGCTGCTGCGCGGCCCGCGCACTCTCCTGATTCCATTGCCAGGTGCCCATCACGGCGGCGAAGACGATCGCGATACCCGCGAGTGCGGCGATGACGGATCGCAGGGTGGCCGCGTAGCGATCGACCGGTCGTGCGAACGGGTTGGACGGTCGACCCGACACCGAGTACGTCACGGTTGCCTTCGAGCGACCCAACACCATTCACCTCATTATTTCGTTCACGTTAAATGTCTGCATCAACAGTGTCACCGCTGATCAGGCCGCAGGGAAACCCAAAACGGCAAACTTGACGAGTCTCACACTCGTGCGACACGCCCGAGAACGGAGGTCAGAGCGCCGAGGACCGCCCTCCGTCGTCCCGCCGGGCGGCTCTCATCGCCCGTCGCCTCGGGCCGGCGGCGGCCCGACGACCTCGAGGTCCAGCTCGGCGCGCGCCCGCGCGAACCCTTCGGCCGGGAACGCCGTGTCGCCGCCCTCGGTGTGCACGTGCGCGTCCGTCGGGGTGTTCATGTACTCGAAGAATTTCTCGAACACCCCGGTGGTCAGCAGGCCGAGCATCTGGGTGTCGTGGCTGTCGAACGCGAAACTGTGGATGGTTCCGGCGGGAGCGTGGAGGAAGTCGCCCTTGGTCAGCATGATCTCCCGGCCGTTGGCGTGCAGGAGGATCCGTCCCTCGATGCAGAAGAAGTTCTCGGTGTGCTCGCGATGGAAGTGACGGGGAATGTACGCACTCTTACCGCCCATCGTGTGCATCGCGAAGTACGTTCCGCCGGTGTTCCGGGGCCGTGCGAGATACGTGTTCAGCTGGTCGAGGCTCGCCCAGCGGTCGCCTTCGCCGGCCTGCAGCACGTACGGCGACTCCCCGGCGGGGAGCACGGTGCCGGTCACCGCAGGCAGGTCCTTCTTCTCGAGATCGTGGATCCGGATGCCGAACCGGTCCGCGAGTTCGGATTGCCGCGCGTCCGACATCGGCGCCGCCGCGGCGTCGAAGACGTGCGACTGGGTGGCGTGGCCGGTGGCCTGCGACCACCGGTGCCCGTCGCCGACGGTGAGCCAGCTCAGGAACCGTGTCCGGTGTGCGAGCATGCGGTACGCGTACGGCGTCCCGGCCGGGACGGTGACCGAGTCGCCGGGCACGAGCAGGTGCGATTCGCCCGGCAGCCACACCTGCAGCCGTCCGTCGGTGACGTACAGGAAGCGGTGCTCTCGATCGTGGGCGAGGAACGGGGTCTCGATTCCCCTGCCGCCGTACACATATGCGGCGCCGAATTGCCCTCCGGTGTCTTCCGGACGGGCGATGACGGTGATCAGTTGCCCGCCGAGTTCGTGGCGCTCACCCTCGCCGGCGGCCATGGCGTAGGGCACGCACCGCCCGGGGAGAACGTCGAAATGCGGAGCGGTGGTGTGGACGTCGTCGAGGGCGGGGATGTCGAAGAGGGTCACGTGTGTGTTCCTGAGTTCAGTGTGTGCGAGAAGAACGCCTCGACCGCCGCGAACGACGCGGATGGATACTTCTCGGTGAAGGCGCGCCCGAAGTCGCTCACTGCGCGGGTGGAGGCCGGTGCGTGCGGATTTCGCTCGAGATGCCCTTGGTCGAGGGTCTGTCCGGGGCCGAGTTCGAGGACGTGGCCGGGATTGAAGAACCCGTGCCCGAACCCCTCGATCAGGTAGAGGACGGCGTCGTTGCCGTGTGCGACGAGCGCGTCGTACAACGTCACGCTCTGCGCGGACGGCACCAGATCGTCGCCGAGTCCGTGCATGATCAGAAACGGCGGCGCTCCGGACGTCACCTGCAGTGCGGGGCTGGCTGATCGCGCCGCGTCCAACCGGTCGCGGATCGCGCCGCCGAGCAGCGACGCCTCCGGCGCCCGGTCCTCGGCCGGTGTCCGTTGCGCGGAGAGGTCGACGAGACCGGGCAGGTCGGCGGGCCCGTAGCCGTCGACGACGGCCTGCACCGAACTGTCGACGGTCACGGGATCTTCACCGGGCAATCGTGTTGTGGCCGAGTGCACTCCGGCCAGTGCGGCGAGGTGGCCGCCGGCCGACGAGCCCCACGCCCCGATCCGGTCGGGGTCGATGCCGTGGTCCTCGGCGTTGGCGCGCAGCCAGCGCACCGCCCGCCGGACGTCGAAGAGCTGACCGGGATGGCAGGTGCCGGGCGCAAGGCGATAGTCGATGCTGACCATGACGTAGCCGTGTCTTGCGAAGTGCTGCACCAGATCCGGGCATGCAGTGCGGTCCTGAAGCCGCCAGCCTCCACCGTGAAGCCACACGATCGCAGGCAATGGATGCCCTGCTTCGGTGGGTCGTACGAGATCGAGTAGCAGATCGGGGGCGTACTCGACGGTGGATCGGCGGACGACGGTCGAAGCCGTGTCCAAGGGACTGAACTCCTTCGGATGCAGGACCCGGGCCTGGGTCGCCGCGTGCGCGGTTGTAAGGCCCTTCCTTAGGTCACTGCCTGTCCGGCACTCTAGCAGCCTCGACAACCCGAACGGAAGAAGCGGATCCTGCGTCCGCTATACGTCCGGCCGCGTCACCCCGCGATCGCCGCGTGCATTTCCCACACGATGATTTCGGCGCCGG
>JBCEBZ010000577.1:17260-31597 GCA_039206675.1 Rhodococcus sp. (in: high G+C Gram-positive bacteria)
TCTCAAAGCCGGGTTCTCACAGAACGTGTGAGCCGTACATTTCGCCGAGCGGGTCGGCGATGAGTTCGAGGCGGGCACCGTCGGGGTCGCGGAAGTACATCGACACCTCGCTGTGTTCGACGAGTTCGACGCCGGCGTCGACCAGTTTCGTGCGCAGGTGATTCCACCGATCGGGTTCGACGCTGATCGCGATGTGGTGGAGTCCGCCGAGCACTTCCTGGTACGGGCCGATCTCGAGGCCCGGGAAGTCGAAGAACGCGAGCAGGTTGCCGTTGCCGATGTCGAAGAAGAAGTGCGAAGACCCGGGGTAGTCGCGATTCTCGATCAGTTCGGTGAGCGGGAACTCGAGGAGATCCTGATAGAACCGGACGGTGCGCTCGACGTCGCTGCTGATCAGCGCGGTGTGGTGGAGTCCGCGGGCAGAGGATGCGGGCCGCGACGACACGGGCTTCAGATGCTCGGCGCGGATCCGGTCGCGTTGCGCCGCGAACCTCTGGGACCGCTCCTGCTCGTCTGTGGTGCTCATGTGCCCGAACCCCTCTCCGCGAAACGCCGATGATTGCGCTTTCAACTATCACCACCGTACACCAAGTAGTTGCGCTGTCAACTACTTGGGATATGCTGGTCCCGTGGAACCGACCAGATGGCTCAGCGCCGAGGAACAGAACACGTGGCGCGCCTACCTGGACGCCACCCGACTACTGCTGCAGGCGCTCGATCGGCAGCTCACCCGCGATGCGGGCATCTCGTTCACGGACTTCGAACTTCTCGTCGTCCTGTCCGAGGCCCCGCAGCGACAACTGCGGATGCGCGAACTCGCCGACGCGGTCACCACGACGCGCAGTGGCGTGACCCGGGCGATCAACCGGCTGGTCGAGGCAGGCTGGGTGCGCCGACTGGAGTGCGAGGACGACAAGCGGGGAATGCTGGCCGAGCTGACCGACGCCGGCGCCGAGAAGCTCGCCGCCGCCAGCCCCGGACACGTGGCGGAGGTGCGCCGGGACATGTTCGACCTGCTCAGCCCCCGGGACGTCGCCATCCTTGGGCACGACTTCGGCGAAATGCGCGCCCACCTGCTGGAAAACCCCTGAGTCACCCACCGAAAGGCCGGTCATGAGCAGCACGTCAACGGAGAACGACTACGTCCACATCGACAAGCAGAGTCCGGCCGTCTACCAGGCACAGATCGGCGTCGCCAAGGCCATCCGTCACGCGACCACCGAGGCCGGAATGGACCGTCGGTTCGTCGAGTTGATCAACGTGCGCGTCTCCCAGATCAACCGCTGCGCCTACTGCCTGGACGTGCACGTCGCCGCGGCGCTCGCGGCGGGCGAGTCCCAGCAGCGCCTCGCGGTTCTGCCTGCGTGGCGGGAGACGACACTGTTCTCCGAACGCGAGGTCGCGGCCCTCACCCTGGCCGAGTCGATCACCACCCTCCCGGACGCGCACCGTCAGGACGCCGACTACGCCTTCGCGCGGCGATTCCTGTCCGAGCAGGAGATCTCCACGGTGAGCTGGATCGCCGTCACGATGAACGCCTTCAATCGGATCTCCATCGTCAGCCGCCATCAGGTCCGGCCGAAGCAGTAAGCGCAGCTCACCCACCCTCCGGAAATTTTAGTTGACATCGCAACGACTTCTCTCTACATTAGTAGTTGCAGATTCAATTACCTCGATTCGAGTGCCCGTTCACCGTCAAGGAGTTTTCATGACCACCGCCACCGCCACCCTCCCCAACCTCACCGCCGGAACCTGGGCCATCGACACCGTCCACTCCACCGTCGGCTTCTCCGTCCGCCACCTCATGGTCAGCAAGGTGCGCGGCACGTTCAACGACTTCGCCGGCGCGATCACCGTCGCCGAGGACGGCACCACTGCCGTCACCGCCGAGATCCAGGTCGCGTCCATCGACACCAAGAACACCGACCGCGACGCCCACATCAAGTCCGGCGACTTCTTCGACGCCGAGCAGTTCCCCACCGCCACGTTCACCTCCACCGCCGTCCGCGCCAAGGGCGACGACTACGTGGTCGAAGGCGACTTCACCCTCCACGGCGTCACCCGGCAGGTCGAGCTCGCCCTCGAGTTCAACGGCGTCAACCCCGGCATGGGCAACGGCCCGGTCGCCGGCTTCGAAGCCACCACCGTCCTCAACCGCAAGGACTTCGGCATCAGCATCGACATGCCCCTCGAAGGCGGCGGCGCCGTCGTCGGCGACAAGATCACCATCACCCTCGAGATCGAGGCCGGCCTGCAGGCCTGACCCACCCGCACCACCAGCACCACCCGCGCCCCGCCGTCCACCCGGACGACGGGGCGCGGTCGTCGTGAACACGGCGCAACACTTTCGATCGACGTGATCCAGGTCATTGTGATCTTGGACCGCCTCGAGTGACCCTGGCCCCTTCGACGTCGGAGCCCGTTCGATGTCGGCGACTGCGAAACGAAGGTGACCACATGGGTAGCGACTCCGAACTCTCGTTCGCTCTCGACCTCACGCTCGACGAAGCGCGTCGGCGCAGCGCCGTCCTCGAAGCGATCGGCGAGGACTGGGATCCTGTCGCCGTCCTGGCGGAGGAAGAGCGGGCGTACGACATGCTGTATTCCGGCCTCGACCCCGAGCAGCAGCGCATCTACGACGAACTGGTGCAGGCGGGTGTGCTCCCGGATCGGACGGTGGGCCGTGTTGCCGATTGATCCCACCGCCGACTTCTCCCGTCGCGCCTGGCTGCCCTGCCCGGGCTGCGACCACGGCTCGGGCTGCGGCGACTGCGGGTCCGGCCGCAACTGCGACCGGCACTGGCAGTACCTGCTGAGCAATCAGGGAAGCAACGTGCACCTGCAGTGCCCCGACTGCACGCACGTGTGGAGCGTCGACACCCGCCACGGGCGGCCGCGGCGGCGTCGGAAGGCCGCATAGGCACGGTCCGGTCCGTGGTTCAGCCGCGACTCCGCGGCCGGTCGGCGAGTAGCTGGGTGAGCCGGTGCGCCGAGCGGAGGAGGAGTTCTCCCAGTTCGCGGCGTCGTTCCTCACGGAACCGGCTCTCCACCCCGGTGATGCTCAGCGCCCACGCCGGTGATCCCTGGGTGTCGAAGACCGCGGCGCCCATCCCCCAACTGCCCTCGACGAGCAATCCGGGATTGACGGTGTAGCCGTTCAGCCGGGTTTCCGCGATGCGCTCGGCGATCTTTTCCCGGCTGTGCTGCGACCCCCATTCGCCGGTGACGTCCGCGCGCGCCAGGTAGTCGTCGATCTCGCGGTCCGGCAGGTGCGACAGGATGACCATCCCCGCCGACGCCACCCCGAGCGGAAATCGGATACCGATGTGCAGCACGTGCGAGCGCAACGGGAAGCTGCCTTCCTCACTGGCGATGCAGACCGTTTCGTCGCCGCGCCGGGCGGACAGGAACGCGCTCTCGCCGGTTTCCCGGGCGAGGTCCCGCAGGATGCCTCGGGACCGGTCGGTGATGTCGTAGCGGCCGGCGGCGAGCGATCCGAGGAGATACAACTCGGGTCCGAGCGACCACTTGCCCGACTTCAGGTCGCGATCGACCAACCCCTCCTCGGCGAGCGAGACGAGCAGGCGATGCACGGTGGGGCGGGCGAGGCCCGTCTCGCGTGCCAGTGCGGACGTCGAGGATCCCGACGTGTCGAGCGCCCCGATGGCCCGGAGGACGGCACTCACCCGCTGAATGACCTGTGGCCGCTGCGCCTCGTTCATGACCGGAGTATACGTCCACTCAGTGAACGCTCTGGTCCGCGCCGTCCAGACCGCGAGCAACATGTCCGAACCCCTTGAAATGCATGAAGCGACCCCTTTTAGTGGAGCAAAGCCCGCGCAGAGGTCGTCCACTGGATGGACGAGACGTCGCGGGAAGGCGGTTTCGCCGGGTTCGGCGGCCTGAAGAAAGGATGCACATGGGATCGAGAGTGTTCGACACCCCGGAAGAAGCTGTCGCGGACGTGTCCGACGGCGCGACGATCGCCGTGGGCGGATTCGGCCTGTGCGGAATCCCCGACTCGCTGATCCGCGCGCTCGCCGACTCGGGTGTCGGGAACCTCGAGGTCTTCTCCAACAACTGCGGTGTGGACGACCACGGGCTCGGGATCCTGCTGAGCGCCCGCCAGATTCGCCGTGTCACCGCGTCGTACGTCGGCGAGAACAAGGAATTCGCGCGGCAGTACCTCTCCGGCGAGCTCGAGGTGGAACTCACCCCGCAGGGCACGCTGGCCGAACGCCTCCGGGCCGGCGGTGCGGGCATCCCCGCGTTCTTCACCCCGGCCGGTGTCGGCAGCCCGGTCGCCGACGGCGGCCTGCCGTGGCGGTACGCCGCCGACGGTTCCGTCGCGCTCGCGTCGCCCGCGAAGGAGACCCGGCAGTTCGGCGACAAGCGTTACGTCCTCGAACTCGGCATCACCGCCGACTTCGCCCTGGTCCACGCGCTGCGCGGCGACACCGCCGGCAACCTGGTCTTCGACAAGACGGCCCTGAACTTCAACCCCCTCGCGGCCATGGCCGGGAAGATCACCATCGCGCAGGTCGAGGAACTCGTCCCCGCAGGCACCATCGATCCCGCCCAGGTGCACCTGCCCGGAGTCTTCGTTCAGCGCATCGTCGAGACCGGACCCCAGAACAAGCGGATCGAGAAGCGGACAGTCAGCAGCACGGAAGGAGCCACTCGATGACCGGCACCAACGGATGGACACGTGACCAGATGGCCGCCCGCGCGGCCGCGGAGATGGTCGACGGCGAATACGTCAACCTCGGCATCGGCCTGCCGACGCTGATCCCCGGATTCCTCGGCACCGACGTGAACGTCACCCTCCACTCGGAGAACGGGATCCTCGGCACCGGCCCGTACCCCACCGAGGAGAACATCGACGCCGACCTGATCAACGCGGGCAAGGAGACGGTCACCGTCAACGCCGGCGCCGCATTCTTCGATTCGGCACTGTCGTTCGGGATGATCCGGGGCGGCCACATCGACACCGCCGTCCTCGGTGGCATGCAGGTCTCCCGCACCGGCGACCTCGCCAACTGGATGGTCCCCGGCAAGATGGTCAAGGGCATGGGCGGGGCGATGGACCTCGTACACGGCGCCAGCCGCGTCATCGTCCTCATGGAACACACCGACCGCGACGGCAACCCCAAGATTCTCGACACCTGCACCCTGCCGCTCACCGGCCAGGGCGTCGTCAACCGCATCATCACCAACCTCGCCGTCATCGACGTGATCGGCGACGGCACCCTCGCCCTGCGTGAGGTCGCCCCCGGTGTCACCGTCGACGAGGTCGTCGCCGCCACCGGAACCCCCCTCGAGATTCGCGAATCCGCACTCGTCTGACCGACATTCGACACGACACCAAGGACACTCCCATGACTTCACGCACCAGGTCCGTCATCGTCGCCGGGGCCCGGACCCCCGTCGGCCGGCTGACGGGTTCGCTCGCCACCCTCTCCGGATCCGATCTCGGCGGCATCGCCATCAAGGGCGCCCTCGACAAGGCCGGGGTGGCACCGGAACTGGTGGAGTACGTGATCATGGGGCAGGTCCTCACTGCCGGCGCCGGTCAGATCCCGGCCCGGCAGGCCGCGGTCGCCGCGGGCATCCCGATGTCGGTGCCCGCCGTGACCGTCAACAAGGTGTGCCTGTCCGGTCTCGACGCCATCGCGCTCGCCGACCAGCTGATCCGCGCCGGCGAGTTCGATGTCGTCGTAGCCGGCGGGCAGGAGTCGATGTCGCAGGCGCCGCACCTGCTCCCGGGTTCCCGGGGCGGTTTCAAGTACGGCGACACCACGCTCGTCGACCACCTCGCCTACGACGGCCTCTACGACATCTTCACCGACCAGGCGATGGGCGCGCTCACCGAGAACCGGAACGCGAACACCGACAAGATCGGTCGCGAGGAGCAGGACGCGTTCGCCGCCGCCTCCCATCAGCGCGCCGCGGCCGCGTGGAAGAACGGACTCTTCGACGACGAGGTCGTTCCCGTCTCCATTCCGCAGCGCAAGGGCGATCCGCTCGTCGTCACCGAGGACGAGGGGATCCGCGCCGACACCACGGCCGAGTCGCTGTCGAAGCTGCGCCCCGCGTTCAGCAAGGACGGCACCATCACCGCCGGCTCCGCGTCGCAGATCTCCGACGGCGCCGCGGCCGTCGTGGTGATGAGCAAGGCCAAGGCCGAGGAGCTGGGGCTCGAATGGCTCGCCGAGATCGGCGCCCACGGCGTCGTCGCCGGGCCGGATTCGACGCTCCAGCAGCAGCCCGCCAACGCCATCGACAAGGCCTGCGCCCGTGACGGTCTCGACCCCGCTTCCCTCGACCTCGTCGAGATCAACGAGGCCTTCGCCGCCGTCGGCATCGAGTCGACCCGGCAACTCGGAATCGACCCGTCGAGGGTCAATGTGAACGGCGGCGCCATCGCCATCGGGCATCCGCTCGGCATGTCGGGTGCGCGGGTCGTGCTGCACCTCGCGCTCGAGCTGAAGCGCCGCGGCGGCGGAACCGGCGCCGCCGCTCTCTGCGGCGGCGGCGGACAGGGCGACGCCCTGCTCCTGCACGTGCCGGGAGAGTGACCGCTTTCACGTCATGATCGGCCCGCCGCGAGGGCGGCGACGGCCGGCGCGAACATGGTCGACTTGATCGCGCCGAGCGTGCCGGCATCCTTCCCTGCGAGGGGCGAGATCAGGTCGACGGCGGCGTCGAGGACCGCGCCTTCGGGTGCGGTCCCGTCGACCAGCCCGCTGGTGTGCGCCTCGGTGCCGCCGTACCGGTGGCCGGTGGTCATGGCGGTGATCGCGGTCTGCGGCGTCAGCTTCGCCTGGATCAGCGCCGCCATACCCGGGGTGAACGGAATACGGATGTCGACCTCCGGGAAGCAGTAGAACCCCCGGTCCGATCGCATCACCCGGTAGTCGTGGGCGATGCCCAGCATGGCGCCGGCTCCGAACGCGTGCCCGTTGACCGCGGCCACCGTCGGCACCGGCAGCGTCAGAATTCGGCTGAACAGGGCCTGCACGCGCCCGACGTACCAGTCCGCGCGGTCCCCGTTGGCCAGCAGCCAGTCCAGGTCGAGGCCGTTGGAGTAGAACTTTCCGGTGGCCGTGGTCACCAGGGCCTGCGCGCCGTGCTCGTGCGCGTCGTCCAGGAGACGATCGACGGTGTCGAGCCATTCGGGGGAGAACCGGTTTTCGTTGTCGCCGAGGTCGAGGACGGCGATCTTGTCCCGGTAGGTCAGGGTGGCGGTCATCAGGAGCCCTTCTTGTCGTTGTCGTGACGCTTCCGCGGCGGCGGGGGGTCGAGTGTGAGAACGGCCCGAACGGCCGCCTCGAGTCGTTGACGCATCGCGGCGTCCGGTTTTCGCCGGGCCTGAAGCAACAGTCCGGTGGGGAGTCCGACGACGCATGCTTCGATCACCTCGACCGCGCGACCGTCCCCGCGACCCCACAACGCGCGCGCCAACCGGACGAACAGTGCGACGAGAATGGAATCGAGGCGCGACAACTCTGCGGCGACGTCCTCGGGGACGTCCGATCCGAGCATTTCGTCGCGGCGCACGGTGAGCAGGAGCCGCGACGACTGCGGGAACTTCTCGGCGAAGACGGCCGGGGTGTCGGCGGCCGCGACGACGGCATCCACAGGGCTCCGCTCCAGCGCGTGCTCGACCGATTCCTGTTGCAGGTCGAGAAATCGGTGCGCCGCCCGCAACCATGCGCGGCCGACGAGCCCGCCGCGGGAGCCGAATGCGTGATAAATGGCGCCGTTGGACATCTCCGTGGCGGCGGCGACCGCCCGCAGCGTCACCGCGCTGGGTCCGCCCTCGACGGCCAGCCGCTCGGCGGCATCGAGCGCGGCGTCGAGATCGTGGACGCGTGGCCTGGGCATACGGCGAACGATAACAGATCATTCGTTCTATTACTCGTCGGTAGCCAGTGGTCCGTCGCGCCGTGAGAGCCACCCGATGATCGGCTAGCCGTTGTGCCCCGAGTCACAATGGGTTAGCTTTGTCCGGACATAAACACATTACGTGTTCTGCACATGGAATACGTGGAGGAGATGTTCATGGCCAGCGATCTCACCCGAACTACCGCCCAGCCCCTGCCCGCCGACGCCCCAGGACGGCACTCGCACAGGCTCGGCGTCATCGCCGTCGTCGCCACCTTCGGCGGCCTGCTCTTCGGATACGACACCGGAGTCATCAACGGCGCGCTCGAACCACTCAAGGAAGACCTCCAACTCACCTCGTTCACCGAGGGCCTGGTGGTGAGCATCCTGATCTTCGGCGCCGCGATCGGCGCCCTGATCGGAGGCCGGATGTCCGACCGGTACGGACGCCGGCACAACATCCTGGTGCTCGCCATCATCTTCATGATCGGCACGCTCGGCTGCGTGCTGTCCCCCACGTGGGAGATACTCGCGCTGTTCCGCTTCGTCCTCGGCCTCGCCGTCGGCGGCGCATCCGCGACGGTGCCCGTCTACCTCGCCGAGATCTCCCCCGTCGAACGGCGCGGCAGCGTGGTCTCCCGCAACGAAGTCATGATCGTCTGCGGGCAGTTCGCCGCATTCGTGATCAACGCCGTCATCTTCAACATCTGGGGTGAGCACGAAAGCGTCTGGCGCTTCATGCTTCTGGTCGCCGTCACTCCGGCCATCGTCCTGTTCGCCGGAATGCTGAGGATGCCGGAGAGCCCGCGCTGGCTGATGTCGCAGGATCGGCACGACGAAGCGCTCGCCGTGCTCCTGCAGGTTCGGTCCCCGGAACGGGCACGGGCCGAGTTGGAGGAGGTCCAGGCCCTCGCGGAGGAAGAGAAACTCGCACAGACCGGCGGTCCCGCGGATCTCTCGGTGAAGTGGATCCGCCGCCTCATCTTCATCGGCGTCGGCCTCGGCGTCTTCCAGCAGGCCACCGGCATCAACTCGGTGATGTACTACGGCACCCAGCTTCTCGGCGACGCCGGATTCTCCTCCAACGCAGCCATTGTCGCGAACACCCTCAACGGACTGTTCAGCGTGCTCGGCGTCCTCACCGGCATCGCCCTGATCAACCGGATCGACCGGCGGAAGATGCTCATCGGCGGTTTCGTCCTCACCACCACGTTCCACCTGCTCGTCGGCCTGTCGGCGTTCCTGCTGCCCGACGGCACCGCGAAGGCCTACTTCATCCTCGTGTTCGTGGTTCTGTTCGTCTTCTCGATGCAGGGCACGATCGGTCCCCTGGTGTGGCTGATGCTGTCGGAGATCTTCCCGCTGAAGATCCGCAGCTTCGCGATCGGCATCTGCATCTTCATGCTGTGGATCGCGAATGCGATTGTCGCGCTCGTCTTCCCGCCCCTGGTGGCGGCACTGGGAATCGCCGCGACCTTCTTCATCTTCGCGGGCCTCGGCGTGCTGGCTCTCGTCTTCATCACCACCCAGGTTCCGGAAACCCGCGGCCGCTCCCTCGAGGAACTCGAAGAGCAGTTCCGGCGCGAGTATTCCTGACCGGCTACGCACCGAGTCCCGTGAAAGGTTGATTCCATGACAGTGCTCGTAGCAGTGACCGACACCTCCGAAGGATCACACGCCCTCCTCGCCGGCAAGAAGGAAGCCGCGATGCTGGACACCGATCTGCTGGTGGTGAACCTGTCCCTCACCGAACCCGAAGACGTGCATACCCTCGCGGACGACGGGGTGACCGTCCTCGACCGGATCGGTCGCGGCGACCGCGATCCCGCGACCGCCGTGCTGGATCTGATCGACGACCGGCCCGACATCGAACGCCTCGTGATCGGGGTCAAGCGCCGCAGTGCGGTCGGCAAGGCACTTCTCGGCAGCGTGAGCCAGCGGCTCATCCTGCAGTCGCCGATCCCGGTACTCGCAGTGAAAACCCCTCAATAGAAGCCGGTTTCACCCTCCACCGCGGCTACCCCCTCGCCGAAAGGCCTCCGGGTGCCGCGGTGGAACGGCGAACACTGAGCGTCGGCGTGTGCAGGTGGATGCGCCGCGACTGCGACGGTCGTTCCAGCCGCTGCAGCAGGAACTTGGCGGCCTGCGCGCCGACCGCGAAGTTGCCGTTGTTCACCGACGTCAGCGACAGATGCCGGATACGCGCGAGATAGGTGTCGTCGTACCCGACGAGCGAAAGGTCGTCGGGAACTCTCAGGCCGCGGTCGTCGGCGGCCGACAGCGCCCCGACGCACGTGACGTCGTTGAACGCGAGGATCGCCGTCGGCCGCTGCTCCGCGTCGAGCACCCGACCGGCCGCGACGTATCCGCTCTCCTCGGTCATGCCGGCGAACTGCACCGACGCGAGGTCACCGCACCCGGCCTCGGTCATCGCCTCGGTGAACCCGTCGCGGCGCAGCGTGCCCACCACTCCGGGCCCCTGCAGGTAGGCGATCCGCCGGTGGCCGAGATCCAGCAGATGCCGGGTGGCCAGCCGGGCCCCGGCGACGTCGTCGTCCGCCGCGATGTCGACGTGCGGAAGACTCGGTTCGTGGGTTCCCGCGAGGACGACGGGAACGAGGGCGGCGGCCCGTTCGATCGCGGGCCCGGCGTCGGTCGTGCCCACCACCACCAACCCGTCGATCCGCTGCGACAGCAGGGTCTCGACGGTGTCCCGCCCGACGCGCTGATCCAGGTGGCTGTCGGCCAGCACCGGCGCGATTCCGACGGCGTCGAGCGTCGTCGTCATGCCCTCGAGCAGTTCGACGAACCACGGGTTGCGCAGGTCGTTCAGCATCACCCCGACCGTGCCGCTGCGGGATTCGGACAGTCCGCGGGCGATGGTGTTGGTCCGGTAGTCGAGTTCCTTCATGGCCTGTGTGACCTGCTCGCGGCGTGCAGGGCTGACGTTCGCCTCGCCGCGGAGCACCCGGGACACCAGCGATTTCGACACGCCCGCCCGCGCGGCCACGTCGCGGATCGTCGGTGGGCGAAACGGCGGTGCGCCCTCGCTCGTGCCGGGATCTGATTCGTTCACGAGGGACAGCATATGGAGCCGGGGCCGTGTTACGCTCATCACAACTGGGACCGGTCCACGTTTGTCCCTTTCTGGAAGGAGCCGAGTTGAGCAAGCACGGAAGCCTGCGACTGTCCGCGGGCATGGTCGGCGGCGGGCAGGGTGCCGACATCGGCAAGACCCACCGCTACGCGCTGCGCCTGGACGACCGGTACGACCTGCAGGCGGGGGTCTTCGGGCGGGACGCCGCGTCGTCGGAACAGATCGCGGGAAGCCTCGGCGTTCCGGCCGAGCGCACCTACCGCGACTACCGGGAGATGGCCGAACGGGAAGCCGCCCGCGAGGACGGCGTCGACGTGGTGGCCGTGACCACCCCGAACGACAGCCACTTCGACATCGCCCGCACGTTCCTGGAGGCAGGCATCTCGGTGGTGTGCGAGAAGCCTCTCACCCGCGACTCGGAGTCGGCTGCGGAACTCGTCGCGATCGCCGAATCCTCCGGTGCAATTCTGGCCGTCCCACACTGCTATTCGGCCTACGCCATGGTTCGGCACGCGGCCCGGATGGTGCGCGACGGCGACCTCGGGCGGATCCGGTTCGTGACGGTGGAACACGCGTCCGGGTGGGCGGCGACGCCCCTCGAACTCGGCGAACACCGGCAGGCGCGGTGGCGCACCGACCCGGACGTCGCGGGATTTCCCAGCGTCGTCGGCGATCTCGGCACCCACGCCTTCCACCTGTTGCGGTACATCACCGGCCTCGAGGCCACCCGGATGTCGGCGGAACTGGACACCCTCGTCCCCGGACGGCGGGTGTTCGACAACGCCACCGTCCGCCTCACCCTGTCCAACGGCGCCCCCGCGACCCTGTGGGCGAGCATGGCCGCCACCGGCAACGAGCACGGCCTGCGCATCCGGGTGTTCGGCGACACCGCGAGCGTCGAGTGGCGGCACGAGGACCCACACCATCTGACGGTCCGCGACCTCGACGGCGGGACCACGATCCTCGCGCAGGGGATGCGCGCGCTGTCCGAGGACGCCGCCCGGCTCACCCGCCCCGGTCTGGGGCATCCCGAGGGCTTCCTCGAGGCGTTCGCGAACTTCTACCGCGATCTCGCGGGCGAATTGCGCGCCCGCCGCGACGGCGAGCCCACCACCATCCGCGATCTGTCCTTCCCCACCGGACGCGACGGCCTGATCGGCGTCCAGTTCGTCGAGGCGACGGCCGCCTCCCACGCCGCCGACTCCGCCTGGGTCGTCCCCGCTTTCGCACACGAAAAGGTCGGTATCTGACATGCAGCGTTTCGCCCTCATCGGAGCCGGGTTCATCGGCGGCGTGCACGGCGCCAACCTCGCCGCGCACCCCGACGTCGACCTGGCCCTCGTCTTCGACATCGATCTCGCTCGCGCGACGGACCTCGCCAAGCGCCACGGCAGCCGCGCGACCACCGACCTCGCGGAGGTCTTCGACGCCACGGCGATCGACGCCGTCTTCATCGCGTCGTCCACCGACACCCACGCCGAGCACCTTCGCACCGCGGCGACGGCGGGAATCCCGGCGCTGTGCGAAAAGCCCATCGACCTCGACCTCGCGCGCGCCGTCGACATCGTGCGGTTCGCCGACTCCCGATCGCTGCGGGCGATGGTCGATTTCAACCGCCGCTTCGACCGCGACTACGCCGAACTGCAGCGGGTGGTGGCGTCCGGCGAGATCGGCTCGGTCGAGCTGATCCAGATGACCAGCCGCGGTCCGGCGATGCCGCCGCTCGAGTACATCGCGGTCTCGGGCGGGCAGATGCGCGACCAGACCGTCCACTTCTTCGACCTGGCGCGGTGGATCTCCGGGCTCGACCCCGAGTCCGTCTTCGCGACCGGGTCCACGCTCGCCGAACCCCGCCTCGCCGACTACGGCGACGTCGACACGTCGGCCGTCACCCTGCGCCTTCCCGGCGGCGCGCTCGTCCAGATCGACTCCACCCGGCGGATCGGGTACGGCTACGACGAACGCATCGAGGTGCTCGGTTCCACGGGCATGGTCGAGGCGCGACGGCAGCGCGCCGGGTCCGTGTCCCGGTACAGCGCGGGCCGCGTCGTCGACGACGGGTTGCACGCGGGATGGTTCGAACGGATCCGGGCCAGCTACCGCACCGCGCTCGACCACTTCGTCGACGCACTGGAGAACGGCGCCGCCATCGGTCCGACCCTGTCGGAAGCGTTGAAAGCACAGGCGATCGCCGAGGCCGCGACCCGCTCGCTCACCAGCGGCCGCATGGAGAGGATCGAGTACCCGGCCTGAGTCACACGGGGTCGCCGAGGACGACCACGTCGGCGCGGGCGCGACCGGGCGCGACCACCGCGGTGTTGCGTTCGTCGCTGCGCCGCACCCACTCTCGCGCCTCGTCGGGTGACTTGCCGAACCGGACATGCCGCTCGACGAGGCGGGCAACGCGCTCGTCCCCGTCCGGGGCGAGGAACCACGCCTCGTCGAGCAGGTCACGCACCGCCGACCACGGTCCCTCGTCGAGGAGAAGGTAGTTGCCCTCGGTGATCACCAGCGGAATGTCCGGCGGGACGGCGATCGACCCGGCATAGGACTCCTCGACCTCACGGTGGAACTCGGGGGCGTACACCGTCTCGCCCCCGGATTCCCGCAGTCGGCGCAACAGCGCCACGTATCCGGCGGCGTCGAATGTGTCCGGCGCGCCCTTGCGGTCCGCCCGGCCGAGCCGGGCGAGTTCCGCGCCCGCCAGGTGGAATCCGTCCATCGGCACGACCACCGCGGACGATCCCAGCGCCGCGTGCACCGCCGCCGCCACGGTGCTCTTCCCCGAACCCGGCGGTCCGGTGATGCCGAGCAGCCGGCGCTGTCCCGAGTCGGCGAGCGCTCGGGCCCGCGCGACGAGTTCCTCGAGTCGGTCCACCTCTTCTACGGTGTCACGTAGAACGTGCCGACGCTCGGTGTGCCGTACACGTCGTAGAGGCCCGGGAGATGGGCCGTCACGGTGACGAGTATCTGGCCGGGGCCGGTGGTGACCGCGTCCCGGCCGGGAGTGTGGTCGGTGATGACCCCGGAGGCCCCGGTAGACAGGTTGATCCACTGGAACTCGTACCCGTAGCCGTCCGGGGTCGGATAGATCTGCCCGTGCCCGTGGTGGACGACGATGTTGTAGAACGCGCCGCCCCGGGTCAACGGCCAGCCGACAACCGTTCCGGGAATTTGGAGGGTGGTCACGCCGTCGAACTGCTGCGGCTCGGCAAACGCCGGCCCGGCGCCGCCGATCCATGCGCTCACCGCGAGCACCCCGATCATCAACCGTCGCACTACTCGACTCACGTCGATCCCTCCCCTGGTTCGGATTCCGCTGATATGTCCGAATCCGGGGATGATTCGTTACG
>JBCEBZ010000578.1:0-16341 GCA_039206675.1 Rhodococcus sp. (in: high G+C Gram-positive bacteria)
AGGGCCGCGGAGGCGAGGAGGACGACGGCCATCCCCGCCCACTGCGGCGGGGACAGTTGCTCGCCCAGCAGGACCTGTGCGGCGAGCACCCCGACCACCGGTTCGAGCAGTCCGAGGAGGGCGACGGACGTCGATCCGAGTGCGCGCACGGCGATGAAGGAGCAGCCGATCCCGATCGGCATCAGGAGAAGTCCCTGGAACAGGATGGACCCCCACCCGCTGGGGGCGAACGTCCAGGGCTGTCCGTCGACGACGGCGATCGCGCCGGTGGCGATTCCGGCGCCGAGTGATGCGAGCGCGCCCGCGGCGACGGGGCTGACCTGGTGGATCCACCGTTCCCCGACCACCAGGTACAGCGCGTATCCCGCGGCGCTGAGGAGGGCGAGTACCGCCCCGTTCAGGGCGACGCCGGACGTACCCGCGCCCGCGACGAGTGCGATGCCGCCGGACATCGCGACGGCCAGCATCAGCTGACCGCGGTGGATCCGGTTCCGCGCGACCACCCACACGAGTGCCATCACGAACAGCGGATAGATGTGGACGATCACGACCGCGATCTGGGCACCGGTGACCCGGACCGCGGCGAAGAAACACAGCAACTGGATGCCGAACAGTGGGCCACAGACGCAGCACAGTCCGACCGCGGACTTCCACGTGACGCCCTTCAGTCTTCCGGTGGACCAGGCGAGAAGGAACAGCAGCGCGGCACCGACGAGGCTGCGCAGGCAGACGAGGACGGCCGGTGAGACGCCGCCGGCGTAGCCGATCGCGGCGAACGTCGGCGTGAGTCCGTAGGCGATCGCGGAGGCCGCACCGCATCCCCAGGCGACCGCGCTGCCGCCGCGCGTCCGCCGTTCCGTGGAGCTAGCGACCATCGGCCCGAACGCGCCGGGCGGCCCGCGAAGGGCGGGTCACCATGTGCGCGGCGCGACGAGTTCGTCGTGGACGAACTGCACGAGTACCTCTTTCATCGCGGCGACGGTCATGTTCGGTGCGCCGGTGAGGACCTGGATGGCGGTCCCGTCGGTGAGCGCGGTCAGCCGCTGCGCGATCGTTTCCGGGTCGACGTCGGTGCGGAAGATGTCCTGCCGCTGTCCGCGCCGGACGATCTTGACGACGGTCTCGTGCCAGCGCGCGTAATACGTGTTGTGGAAGGGGCGGAGTTCGGGCCGGAGCGTCGCCTCGGCCCAGAACTGCAACCAGATGGACCACTCGTCGCGCAGCGGCCCGACGCGGGGCAACTGCATGTCGATCAGGCGGAGCAGCCGTTCGTGGGCGTTGTCGATCGCCTTCAGTTCGCGGCTCTGCCGGTCGAAGGCGTTGTCGATGGCGTGGCGGAGGGCCGCGGTCAGGACGTCGCTCTTGCCGGGGAAGTAGTAGTGCACCGCCCCCGTGCTGGTGCCGACGACCTGTGCGATGTCGGAGATGCGGACCGAGTGGTATCCGCGCTCGGCAATCAGCTGAGCTGCGGCATCGAGTATCGCCGTTCGTCGCGCGTCCTCGGTGAGTTGAGCGGTCACGGCCCCTCCTTCGGTAGTCATCTGACTGACCCATCAAATCATACAGTCAAAACTGACGCATCAGTCAGACGTGGAGCGATTCGCGCGAAAGTGATCAGCGACCGAATGTCCGACGCATAATCCCTGGTAAAAGCCGTTTCTACTGGCAGCAGACCGCGCCGACCCGGAATCATTTTCCGGCCAACCCTTGACATCTGTGGCCCCGGTCACGGTATAACTGATGCATCAGTCAGACCCCGAGTGGTCGAACGGCAGCGACGAGAGGCGAACGCTCGATGGAATGTGAGAACCCAGGTGGAGGCGCCGGGCAGGTGCTGCGCCCCGACGTCCATCGCGGGCGGGTAGTGCTGATCACCGGTGGAGGAACCGGGATCGGACGCGCGATCGCACTGGACATGGCGCGATGCGGAGCCGACGTCGTCATCAGCGGCCGCAGGCCCGAGCCCCTCGAGAAGACCGTCGCGGAAATCGAGGCACTGGGCGCACGGGCGCTCGCCGTGCCCGCGGACATTCGCGAAGAAGAGCAGGTGACCGCCCTGGTCGATCGGGCCCTGGAGCGGTTCGGACGCATCGACGTCCTGGTCAACAACGCCGGCGGCCAGTTCGCGGCGCCCGCCGAAGACATCACGAGCAAGGGGTGGCGCGCCGTCCACCGCCTCGCCGTCGACGCCACGTGGGCCGTCACCCGCGAGGTCGCCGTCCGCGCGATGATTCCGCAGCGGTCGGGATGCATCTTCTTCATGGCGTTCTCCCCGCGCCGCGGAATCGCCTCGATGGTCCACGCGACCTCGGCGCGTGCGGCCCTCGAGAACCTGGCCTCCGGACTGTCGCTGGAGTGGAGCCGGTACGGAATCCGATCGATCTGCATCGCCCCCGGCACCATCGCGACCGAGGGCATGGAGGAGAACTACACGGAAGAGGCCCGCGCGCAGTGGACGTCCGCGGTGCCGCTCGGGCGCCTCGGCACGGCCGAGGACGTGTCCGGGGTCGTCACGTTCCTCGCCTCGCCCGCAGGCAGTTACGTCACCGGAACCACGCTGGTGATCGACGGCGGCGCCGACGCCTGGGGCACGGGACATCCCGCACCGAAGGTCGAGGAGACCCGATGAGCACGATCGACAACCGCGACCTCACGGCACTGTTCGATCCGCGGTCGGTCGCCATCCTCGGTGCGAGCAACGACGAGACCAAGTACGGCAACTGGCTCAGCGTCCAGGCTCTGCGCATGAAGGGCACCCGGGCGGTCCATCTCGTCAACCGGCGCGGCGACCGCATCCTGGGACACCCCTCCCTGAAAAGCCTGTCGGAGCTCGACGAACGGGTCGACCTCGTCGTCATCACCGTTCCGGCACAGGGTTTCGAGGAGGCCGTCGACGACGCGCTCGCGGCGGGCGCCACCGCGATCGTCGGCGTCACCGCCGGCTTCGCCGAACTCGGCGCCGCGGGACGGGCGGTGCAGGATCGGGTGGTGGCACGGGTGCGCGAGGCCGGAGCGGTCCTCCTCGGGCCGAACTGCCTGGGTGTGCTCGACTCGAGCACCGCGCTGACGCTGGCCTCGAACCCGCTGCCCGCCGGACGCGTCGCGCTGCTCTCCCAGAGCGGCAACATGGCGCTCGAACTCAGCCAGTTCCTCGAGGCCCGCGGACACGGGTTCTCCCGGTTCGCCTCGCTGGGCAACCAGGCGGATCTCGGTGCCGCCGACCTCATCCGGTCGTGCGTCGAGCACGACGACACCGAACTCATCGCCGTGTACTGCGAGGACTTCGGTGACGGGCGGGCGTTCGTCGACGCCGCCGCTCAGGCGTCCCGGGCCGGGAAGCCGGTGCTGCTGCTGACGGTCGGTGGCAGCGAGGCCTCCATCCGCGGGGCACAGTCGCACACGGGATCGCTGACCTCGGACAGCGCGGTCATCGACGCGGCCTGCCGCGCGGCCGGGGTGTACCGGGTGTCGAGTCCCCGGCAACTCGCGGACGTCGCGGCGACACTCCTCGGGTACGGACCCGCGGAGGTGCGACGGGTCGGTGTCGTCGCCGACGGCGGCGGGCACGCGGGTGTCGCGTCCGACGTCGTGGAGGCGGCCGGACTGACGGTTCCGGAGTTCCCCGCCGACATCAGCGGCGCACTGCGCGATCTGTTGCCGCCGTCCGCCGGAGTGACCAACCCGGTCGACCTCGCGGGCGCCGGGGAACAGGACATCACCTCGTTCGTCTCGGTCCTCGACACCATCCTGCAGAGTCCGGCGGTCGATTCCGTCCTTCTCACCGGATATTTCGGCGGCTACGGCACTTACGGCGAGAACCTGGCGCGCAAGGAGATCGAGACCGCCCGTGCGATGGCGGAAACGGCTCGCGCGCACGGCAAGCCGGTCGTCGTGCACACGATGCATCCCGACAGTGCCGCGGCGAGGGTGCTCGCCGACAGCGGGGTACCGGTCTTCCGTGCGGTGGAGGATGCCGCCGGGGCGCTCGGTGTAATCGCCGAAACCACTGCGCCGCAATATCAGTCGAGTACGGACAGTCTGCCGTCCGCACCGGTCACCAGCGACGCGTACTGGGATTCCCGGGAACTCTTCCGCGACGCCGGCGTCGAATTCCCCGCGGCACGTCTGGTGCAGAATCGTGCGGAGGCGGTGGCGGCGGCCGAGACCGTGGGATTCCCGGTGGTCCTGAAAGCGATGGGGCTGCTGCACAAGTCCGATTCGGGCGGGGTCGCCCTGGGTCTGGGATCGGCGGAACAACTCGCCGACGCGTTCACCCGCATGGACGCCTCGCTCGGCGCGTCCGCCTACTGCGTCGAGGCGATGGCGGACCTGAGTGAGGGCGTCGAACTCATCGTGGGCGTCCAGACCGACCCGCGGTTCGGTCCCGTCGCGATGGTGGGTCTCGGCGGCATCTTCACCGAGGTCCTCGCCGACGTGTCCTTCGCGCTGGCCCCGGTCGACGCGGAGACCGCCCGCGGCCTGCTCGACAACCTGCGGGCGTCCGCCCTGCTCAGAGGGGTGCGGGGCCGGCCGCCGATCGACATCGACGCCGCCGCGGACGCCATCGCCGCGATCACGGCCGTGGCCACCGCACACCCCGAAATCGCGGAACTCGAGATCAATCCCCTGCTCGTCACCCCGAAGCAAGCCCTCGGGCTCGACGCGCGCATCGTCCTGAACTCATCGAACACCAACTGACACAAGGAAGTTCTGAACCATGGAATTCGCATACAGCCCCCGCCTCGCCGACCTCAAGGAGCGCGCCCGCGCCCTGACCGACACGATCATGCAGTTCGAGGACGAGTGCGAACGCAACAACGGGATCTCCGACGAATCCCACGCCACCATCAAGGCGGCCGTCCTCGCAGCGGGACTGCAGGCGATCAACACCCCCGTCGAATACGGCGGAGCGGGACTGACGGTGCTCGAGCAGGCCGTCGTGCAGGACGAACTCGGCAAGCTCACCAACGCACTGTGGGACACGGTGTGGCGGCCGGCGAACCCGCTGACCCACGCGACCGCAGAGCAGCGGGAGCGCTACCTGATCCCCGGTGCCCGCGGTGACCGCCGCGACGCCGTCGCGATCTCCGAGGCCAACGCCGGTTCGGACTTCTCCGCGGCGAGCACCACCGCGACCCCCGACGGCAACGGCGGCTACATCATCAACGGCGAGAAGTGGTTCGTCACGGTCGGCGACGTCGCCGACTACCTCATCGTGCTGGCCAACGTCGAACCCGATCACGCCGCGACGATCTTCCTGATCGACGTCGACACACCGGGTGTGAAGATCAAGCACATCCCCCGCTACACCCACACGTTCGTCTACGAGCACCCCGAGTTCACGTTCGAGAACGTGCGCGTCGGCGCGGACGCCGTGCTCGGCGGCATCGGGCAGGGCCACGACCTCACCCGTGACTGGTTCACGGAGGAGCGGCTGATGATCGGCGCACGCACGATCGGTGCGGCCGAGCGGGCACTGACCCTGGCCGTCGACTGGGCGCGGGAGCGGGTGCAGGGCGGCGAACCGCTGATCAACCGTCAGCTGATCCAGGGCATGATCGCCGACTCCGTCGTGGACATCACCACCAACCGGGCGCTCACCCACCAGGTGGCGTGGGAGTTCGACCAGGCCGACCCGAACGACGCCGACCTGCGGAAGACTCTGCACGCCAAGGCCGCGACGGTGAAGCTGGCCGCATCCGAGGCGTCCAACCGGGTGGTGGACCGGGCCGTCCAGATCTTCGGCGGACGCGGCTACATCCGCGACTACCCCGTCGAGCGGCTGTGGCGCGAACTGCGCGTCGACCGCATCTGGGAGGGCACGTCGGAGATCCAGCGCCTGGTCATCGCGAACGAGGCCAACAAGCGCGGTCTCGAGAACCTGCTGTCCTTCCGCTACGAGGCCGGGGAGAAGTAGCACGATGCCGACCGAGAACACCGGAACCGTCGACGTACGCAGGGACGGCGACGTCGCCGTCGTCACCCTGCGGCGCGAACAGAAGCGGAACGCGCTGTCCACGCACATGGAGGCCGCACTGCTCGGCGCGCTGGGGTCAGCCGAGGTGAAGTCCAGTCGTGCCGTGGTCCTCACCGGGGGCGACTCGGTGTTCTCGGCCGGCGCGGACGTCACCGAACTGCGGGAGATGACGCCGGAGGCGATCGCCGAGTACTACCGGACCTCCGGGTCGGTGTACGAGGCGCTCGCGGCACTCCCGCAGCCGACGGTGTCCGCGATCACCGGATACTGCCTCGGCGGTGGACTCGAACTGGCCCTCGCCACCGACATCCGGGTCGCCGATCCGGCCGCGGTCTTCGGGTTCCCGGAGATCGGAATCGGCATCCTCCCCAGTTCCGGCGGCGTCACCCGCATCACCCGCATCGTCGGGGCGGGGCGTGCCCGCGACCTCGTGCTGCGCGGTCGGCGCTTCGATCACACGGACGCCGAACGCTGGGGTGTCGTCAGTGAGATCGCCCCTCCGGCGGAGCACGTGAAGCAGGCGCTGAGCATCGCGCACGAACTCGCGGCGTATTCGCCTCTCGCGCTGAGCATCACCAAGCAGGTGCTGGACGTCAGCGCGGACGCCCCGCACCACGCGTCGCTGCTGCTCGAGCAACTCGCCTACTCGGCGCTGAACAAGACAACCCCCTAGCGGTACCGGCCGAGTGCGGCCGACTCGACCGCCACCCCGAGGGTGACGGCACCAATCTACGTAGTGGAGACGACATGAGTTCCTTCGACGTGATGGACAGACCCGCCAAACGCGGGTTCCACACCAAGCTCCTGATCGCGTGCTGTGGCGGACCATTCCTGGACGGGTACGTCATGAGCATCATCGGCGTGGCCCTGCTCGGCGTGCACGAGCAGCTACACCCGACGACGGCCGAGGCGGGGCTGATCGGTGCGGCCTCACTGATCGGTATCTTCTTCGGCGCCACCGTGTTCGGCTTCCTCACCGACCGGGTGGGCCGGGAGAAGATGTACGCGCTCGACCTCGTCGTGCTGGTCGTCGCGTGCGTGCTGTCGGTGTTCGTCCAGTTGCCGTGGCAGTTGATCGTGCTGCGGTTCGTCATCGGCGCGGCGATCGGTGCGGACTACCCCATCGCCACCTCGCTTCTCACCGAGTTCACCCCCACCAGGAAGCGCGGCGCGATGGTCGGGATGTCCGCCGTCGCCTGGTCGGCGGGCGCCGTCGCCGCCTACGTGGTCGGGGCACTCGTCGTCGGCATCTCCGGCGGCAACGATCATTGGCGCCTGCTGCTCGCGTCGAGTGCGGTTCTGGGTCTGATCGTGATCCTCGTGCGACGCGGAATTCCGGAATCGCCGCGGTGGCTCCTGAAGAACGGCCGGGTGGCGGACGCCGAGGCCGTGGTCGAGCAGATCTACGGGGAGAAACTGGACCTGAGCACGGTCACCGTCGAGGACACCGCCGACAAGCCGAAGGCCGACATCAGGATCTACTTCCGGGGCCAGTACCTGGCCCGGCTGATCATGTGCAGCGCCCTGTATCTGGCGGTCGTCACCCCGCTCTACGCGCTGCTGACGTTCCTGCCCACGATCCTGTCCGGATTCTCGATCTCCGGCGACGGTTCCGCGGGGCTGATCGTCGAGACCGTCATCATCGGGCTCATCGTCGCCGGATCCATTCCCGCGCTGTTCCTGGTCGAGAAGTGGGGCCGGCGCCCGATCGCGGTGATTCCGCTGGCGCTGATGGTGCTTCCGCTGGCCGGGCTGTGGTTGTGGGCGGACGGGCCGCTCTGGTTCATCGTCGCCGCCTTCTGCGCGTACGCGTTCATCTCCGGTGGTCCGAGCATCCTGGTGTGGATCTACCCCAACGAACTCTTCCCCACGGAGTTCCGGGCCACGGCCGTGGGAATCGCCACCGCCGTCAGCCGCTTCGGCGCCGCGACCGGCACCTACCTGCTGCCGCTGAGCATCTCCTCGCTGGGCACCGGCACCACGATGCTGTTCGGGGCGGTCCTGACGGCGGTCGCGTTCGTGATCTGCTTCTTCATGTCGCCCGAAACCAAGGGGAAGTCGCTCGAAGAGGTGTCGTCCGTGTCCGCTGCGCCGACGGCCGGGGCGAGCGCTCCCCGGCTGGAGACGCTGGAGAAGGCGTCCGCGCCGCGAACGTGACCGGTAGTTCCCCGTCCGCCCCTGCCGACTTTCCCCGTCGGCGGGGGCGGACGTGTCCCGCTGCCTGGGAGAAGGGGCTCCCCACCGGCGCGGCGCTGCGTTACTCTCACGGCTAGAACACGTTCTATTCGACTGAGGAGTTCGCATCATGGCACCGTCCGCAGAAGACATCCGCAAGACCGTCGAGAGGTACATCGAGGCGGTGGCCACCGGGACCGCCGACGACATCGTCGCGCTGTACGCCGAGGGCGCCACCGTGGAGGACCCGGTGGGAACCGAGCCGCGGACGTCGGTGGAATCGCTGCGCGAGTTCTACGGGGTCATCGAACCGCTGAAGCAGACGGGCGAACTCCTGACGCTGAAGATCGCCGGCAACTCGGCGGCGTTCCACTTCTCCCTCGTCACCGACCTCGGTGAGCAGAAGCTCGAGATCTCGCCGATCGACGTCATGACCTTCGACGACGACGGCAAGATCACGTCGATGCGCGCATTCTGGTCGCAGGAGGACATGATCACCAGCTGACCGACGGCCGGGCCGGCAACCACACCGCAATACGGCCCGGCCGATCAGCGACTGTGCCTACGATGGCGGGGTGGCCACCGACGACGCCGGGCCGGCTGCACGACGTGCCCGACGCAGACGAGTCGTTCGAGCCGGTACGCGCCCCGGGCGCGCACCGCGTAGCTGGCTGGCGGTCCTCGGAGCCCTGACCGCGGCGGTGACCGTGGCGTGCTCCCCGGGTTCCGGGGGCAACGCCGACCCGCTCGACCTCGACCGGGCCACCGACACCGGACAGCTTCCGTGGACGGAAGTGCTGCTCCCGCCGCAGACACCGACGACGGTCCCGTTCGGCCCGCCCGGAACCGACCTGCCGGCCGAGCCGCGGGCCGCTGGGATCCGGGTGGTCGGTGACCGCGCCGGACTCTACGGCGGAAGCCCCGACCGGGTGCTCTGCGACCGGCAGCGGCTCGTCGACGACCTCGAGGGGGATCCGGCGAGGTTGGAGGCCTGGTCGAGTGTGTTCCAGGTCGACGACGTGCGCAATTACGTCCGGACCCTCACCCCGGTCCTGCTCCGCGCGGATACCCGCGTCACCAATCACGGCTTCGACGACGGTCACGCGACGGCATTCCAGTCGGTGCTCCAGGCCGGGACCATCGTGCTCATCGACGACCACGGCGTTCCCCGCGTCCGATGCATGCGCGGCAGCCCGCTGCTGTCCCCGGTGGTGAACCAGGACGCGAAACTCGAGGGCGATCCGTGGCCGACATTCCAGCAGGACCGGCTGTACGTCGTGCAGCCGTCCAACCTGGCGATGACCGAGGTGGCCGTGGTCGACCTGATGACCGGGGGACTGTCGTCGGTGCCGATCGGCTCCGGTCCGCAGCAGCCCGCCGAGCGTACCGATCCGGTCGCCCCCGTCGAAGTCCAGGCGCCGGTGGTCGATTCGCCGCCCGCCGTGGTGCAGCAGGCCGCTCCCCGGCCCGCGCCCGTCCCCTCCCCGGAACCCGCGCCTGCCCCTCCGCCGCCGCCTCCCCCGCCGCCGCCACCGCCCGCCGCGCCGCCGCCCGCACCCGAGCCGCCGGTGAACTACCCGCCGCCCGCCCCCGCGCCGGTGCCCGCTCCGCCGCAACAGATTCAGGTGCAGATACCGGGTCTGCCGCCGATCGTCATCCCGATTCCGAACTGACGCCCACGTTTCGCTGAAGCTTATATATACCTGTGGTGAATTAAAGCAACTTGTATTGACATGTTGCCGGTCCGGAGTCCACAGTGGGGTCCATGACACATCAACGACGCTACGACGTGGTGGTTGTCGGCGCCGGAATCGTCGGTCTCGCGCACGCCTACCACGCGCTCGGTCGCGGCCTGTCGGTCGCGGTGATCGATCAGGCCGACCGCGTCGCGGGCGCGTCCGTCCAGAACTTCGGTCACGTCTGCATCACCGCCCAGTCGGGTGTCGCCCGCGACTACGCGGTGGCAGGCCGGGAGCACTGGCTCGATCTGTCGCGCAAGGCGGGTTTCTGGTCCGCAGAGTCCGGAACCTACTGTGTGGCAAGGCACGACGACGAAATGGCCGTCATGACCGAGTTCGCCGACAGGCGCGGACCGGCCGAGGCGGAATTGCTGCCGCGCGAGCGGATCCTCGCCGCGCTACCCGTCTCCGGCGACCGCGTCGTCGGGGGCATGTACCTGACCGGTGACCTCCAGGTCGACCCGCGAGAGGCGGCCCCCGCCGTCGCGCGGTGGCTCGAATCGTCCGGTGTCGACTTCTTCTGGCGCACCGCCGCAGCCGGATTCGGCACCGGAGTGGTCCGCACCTCGCGGGGCGACCTGCGGGCGGGGACGGTGTTCGTCACCGTCAACCACGACATCGATCGCCTGTTCCCGGAGCAGGCCGAGCGCGAAGGGCTCCTGCGGTGCCGGCTGCACATGCTGCGTGCGCGGATGCCGCTGCCCGCACCGTTGCCCGCACCGCTGTTCACCGGATGGTCGCTCGTGCGGTACCGCGGTTTCGCGGATCTGCCCGCGACGGCGGCACTCGCGGCGCGGTTGCGCGACGAACACCCCGACTACGTCGAACTCGACCTCCACCAGATGTACACACCGCAGCCCGACGGCTCGATCCTGCTGGGCGACACCCACATCCGGGACGTCTCCGCGGAGCCGTTCCAGTCGGAGCGCGGGTTCGAGGTGCTGATCCGCGAGGCCGCCGCCCTGTTCGGCGTCCGGGACGTCACCGTCACCGAGCGCTGGCAGGGCGTGTACAGCTCGGCCCCCGATTCGGAGTTCCTGATCGAGGAGCCGATCGACGGGGTGCACATCGTCACCGTCACCACCGGCATCGGTATGACGACCGGCATGGGTCTGGCGAAGGACCGGATCGACCACGTCTTCGGGAGCTGACGCAACAGCGCCGTCCCGCAGGAACATTCACCGAGAGGAACACGACAATGGGAACACATCACCGCGACATCAGCCTCGTCGTCTTCGACATGGCAGGCACCACCGTGGAGGACAGCGGGCTGGTGCAGCAGTCCTTCCTCGCCGCGGACGCGCACGCCGGGCTGTCGAAGACGGACGACGACCGGAAGCGGATGCTCGAGTACGTCTCCGACACCATGGGACAGTCCAAGATCGTCGTCTTCCGCCACCTCAGCGGCGGGAACGAGGAGCAGGCGCAGGCCGCGAACAAGGAATTCGAGCGCAGCTACGCGCAACTCGTCGACGACGGTCGGTGCAGCGCCGTCCCCGGCGCCGAGGAACTCTTCGGCTCGCTGCGGGAGCAGGGCATCAAAACGGCGCTCACCACCGGGTTCGCCCGCGAGACGCAGATGTCGATCATCCGCGCGCTCGGCTGGGAGGACGTCGCCGACGTCGTGCTCTGCCCCGGAGACGGGGTCCGCGGCCGCCCCTACCCCGACATGCCGCTGACGGCGCTGATGCGCGCCGGCGCCCCGTCCGTGCAGTCCATGGTGGTGCTCGGCGACACCACGTCGGACATCACCACCGGTCTGCGCGCCGGAGCGCTCGCCTCCGTCGGCGTGCTCACCGGCGCCCACGACGCCACCCAACTGTCCGAGGTGGGGGCCACCCACGTCCTCGACAGCGTCGCGGACCTGCCCGCTCTGCTCGACCGACTGCGCACCGCCTGATCCGCCCCGATTTCGGCGGCGAACCCAGATGAAAGACCTCACATGTACCATATTACGTACATCTGTGGTATGTTCCGTGAGTGTGATCGGCCGGGGGGCGGGGACGCCCGGGCCCGACACGCACACCACTACGGGAGGTCTCTGAGGGAGGTCCGATATGACTGCAATAACAGCCACCGAAGCCAGGAAGAACCTCTTCGGCTTGGTCAGTCAGGTGAATGAGGACCACACAACTGTGGAAATCGTCTCCAAGAACGGGAACGCTGTTCTTCTCTCGAAGGACGACTACGACTCCATCATGGAGACGGCCTACCTACTGTCCAGCCCGGCGAATGCTCGCCGCCTGTTCCGCAGTTTGGAGGCCACCCGGCGCGGTGAGTACACCGAAAGGGAACTGATCGAGTGAATACCGCCTTCACCGACGACGGGTGGGAGGACTACACCTACTGGTCGATCACCGACCGCAAGATCCTGAAGAAAATCAACGATCTGATCAAGGACATCAAGCGGTCACCCTACGAAGGCATCGGGAAACCCGAACGCCTCCGCCACATCGACGACAACGTCTGGTCGCGGCGCATTACCCAGGAACATCGTCTGGTGTACGTGATCGTCGACGACACCCTGGTCATTCAGCAGGCCCGCTACCACTATTAGAACCGACCGAACCGGTTGGCACGATCTCGTTCCCGCGGGTCGACGGTCCGGGCGTTCACGATGCTGAAGGCGACGAGGTCGGGCCGGTACCGGTCGTCCGCGTACTCGAAGATGTCGCCGTGCTGATCCCGCGACGTCCGGCGTTCCCGCAGCAGGGGGCTGCCGGGGGCGATGCCGAGATGTTCGGCGTCGGCCTCGGCGGCGGCGACGGCGTCGAGCACGTGCTCCATCGATTCGAACCTGACGCCGCGGGAGGTGAGGTAGTCGGTGATCGACCCGGAGTCGATATCGAACTCGAACAGCAGGGAACCGACGCGATCGGTGAACGTGCTCCGCTCGATCATCGTCGGTTCGCCGTCGAGCAGTCGTACGCGGAGCACCTCGACGACGAAAGCGTCCGGTTCCGCCCCCAACGCGGCTGCGGCGGGTGCGGATACCCGGCGGCGGGAAATCTCGATCGTGCGGCTACCCGCGGTGCGGCCGGTGCGGCGCGCCCACTGGGAGAACGGGGTGAACGTGTCCAGCGTCTGCGTGAGGTCGTGGCTGCGGACCACGGCCGGCTTGCCCTGGGACAGCTGGATGAGCCCCTCGTTCTTCAACGTCGCGAGGGCCTGGCGCACCGGGCCGCGCGACACCTCGAACTCTGCGCACAGCATGCTCTCGCTCGGCAGCGACTCCCCCACCGCGTATTGCCGCCGCATGATGCGCTGCCGGAGCTGGACCGCGACGAACTCGTGGCGGGAGCGTGCCTCCACCATTGCGCATCACCCACTTCCCCGGTCGGTCGACGGTCGTCACTGCAAGTCAAGTGCATTCTAGTGGCGTCGCCGTTACGGTACACTGCGAGAACGCGTTCCAGCCGGTGGAGGGATTTCGGAGCATGGCGACGTCGACGGAGCGATCGGTCACGGTCGACGGATTCCGTTGGCAGATCAGCGAACTGGGTGACGGTCCGCCCGTGATTCTGTGTCACGGGTTCCCGGGCCTCGGCTACAGCTACCGGCACCAGATGGAGGCCCTCGCGGCGGCCGGCTACCGCGCGATCGCGCCGGACATGCCCGGCTACGGCGGCACCGACGTGCCCCGCGACATCGACGACTACACCAACGAGCGGGTGTCGGACGCACTGATTCGCCTGCTCGACGCCCTCGGGCTCGACCGCGCCGTGCTCGTCGGCCACGACTTCGGCGCTCCGGTCGCCTGGACCGTCGCGCTGCGTCACCGCGAACGGGTGTCGAAGCTGGTGCTGCTGGGCGTTCCCTACATGCCCGACCGGTTCCCGCTGCGCCCGTCGGAACTCTATGCGTCGCTGGCGCGCAAGCACTTCCTGCACATCCACTACTTCCAGCAACCGGGGGTCGCCGACCGCGAACTCGACGGCGACCCCCGCGGCTTCCTGCAGCGGCTGTTCTACGCGTTGTCGGGCGAGTACCGCTACCTGGACATCTGGCAGCACCCGTCGGAGGGCAACGGGTACCTGGACGTGCTGCCCGAGGCCCCGCCGCTGCCGTGGTCGTGGCTGACGGAGGACGAGTTCGAGCACTACGTGGACGTCTTCACCCGGACGGGATTCACCGGCGGCCTGAACTGGTACCGGGCGTACGACGCCAACTGGGAACGCTCCGCGAGAGTCGGTGTGGCCCAGATCGAGGTGCCGACGCTGTTCGTGGCCGGTGCAAACGATCCCGTCGTCGCGATGAGCGGTGCGCAGGCACTCGACCGGATGCGCGACACCGTCCCGGACCTGCGGGGCGTTCACCTCCTCGACGGCGCCGGGCACTTCGTCCAATTGGAACGGGCCGAAGAGGTGAACGAGTTGCTGCTCAGTTTCGTCGCAGACTGAGCAGCCGCCGGCGCGTCGGTGCGGGCAGTTCGCCGATCGACGCGAGGTGCGCGGTGAAGGCCGCGGCGTCGGCGCGCGTGCTCACCTTCGGCCTGCCCTCCGCCCAGGCGGTGAACAGCGCGAAGAATCGTTCGCCGCACGCCGCGCGGACGTGCGGAATGCGATCGCCCACCTCGCCGGACCGCTTGCGCAGCAATGCCTTCGATGCGGTGTCGAGGGCGCCGCGGTCGAATCCCTCGGGCGGTTCCCCCGACGCGACGAGCGCCCGCACCAGCGCCGCCTGCCGATCTGCCAGACCTGTCACGGCAGGCTCCATTCGGCGCCCTCGGTGATCCGCCGGAAGCCGGCCGCGTCCGCTATCGCATCCAGTTCGCCGAACAGCTCCGCGGCGGGCGGGTAGTTCCCGTCCCGCTCGAGCATCATCGCGGGGGCGCCCCCGGATGCCCACTGCCGGACCAGGTCCAGCACCTCGACGGGCACCGGGTCGGTGTGGGTGTCGTGGTACGCGCCGTCCCGTTCGGATCCGCCTGCGACGTGGCAGTAGGCCACGCGTTCGAGGGGGAGCCGACGGAGTTCCTCGGCGGCGTCGCGGCCGCGGTTGCGGGCGTTCGCGTAGACGTTCGCGACGTCCAGCAGCAGGTAGACCCCGGTGCGTTCGACGAGTTCGGCGAGGAACTCACCCTCGGAATACTCGTCGTCCGGCCAGTCGAACAGGGCCGCGATGTTCTCCACCGCCAGGGGCACCGGCACACCGTCCTGCGTGCGCCGGACGTTGCGCACCAGCACGTCCAGGGCCTCCGCCGAGCGCGGCACCGGCAGGAGATGCCCGGCCTCGAGGCCGCCCGCCCGCACGAACGCGACGTGCTCGCTGACGAGCGGCGCGGCGAGCGCGTCGGCGCACCGAGCGAGATGATCGATCCGGCCCTGCTCGACGGCCTCGGCGCCGCCCAGCGAGAGTGAAATGCCGTGCGGGACGACGGGAACCCCCAGAGACAGCAGTTCGTCCGGAACACCGACCCCGCGGCGGCGTGCGGGCAGCGATTCGGCGATCACCTCGCAGAACCGCAGGCCGTCCAGGCGGTCGATGATCCCGCAGATCTCCGGTCGCCAGCCGATGCCGAGGCCCGGCTCGATCAGGGCGGTCATCCCCCGCACCCGCCTCCGCCGCAGCCTCCGCCACCGCCGCAGGAGGAGGAGCTGTCGCCGCCGCCGCTGCCACCGTCACTGCTGCTGCTGTCGGAGATGCCGGCCGCGCTCGCGAATCCCGGCGAGAACAGGGCGACGGAACTCATCCCGAACAGTGCCGTCGACAACGCGATCGGCGTCGGACCGTAGGCAGTCAGGGACGGGCGCATCCGCGGCGACAGGTACGAGTGTTCGCGGCGCAGTCGCTGCAATTCCGCCGTCCCCGAGCGCGTCCTGCGGCCGGTCCGTCGAAGCAGCTCACGTGAGCCTGCGAGCAGCACCACGGTGACCAGCAGGAATCCGATGGGCTTACCCGCGGCGAACCCGGCGACGAGGCGTGCGACGCCGAGGGCCACGACGCCGAGGATCGGGACGGTCGCGCGGCGATTCCACGCCTTCTGTTCGGGACCGGTGAGCAGTCCCTGCGCCACCAGGATGGTCCGCAACTCGTCGAGTGGGGCCCGCAACCGGCCCGGGAGCCGAAGGTTGCCGAGGGCGCTGCGCCCGGAGGCGAGTTCGTCGTAGACGGCGCGCGTGAACCACCCGAGGGCGTTGTCGTGGACTCCCCACGCCCGCAGGATCGCGCCGTCGGCGGAGACGATCCCGGCTCCCCTCAACAGCGTCAGGGATGCGGCGATCGCGCGATCGTCGCTGGTCAGCATGCCGGTCTGCACCGGATCGAGGCGAACACCGGCGGGCGGGGCGGGAGGGTTGCCGCGGGAACGGAGGACCACGGCGAGCCCGACCGAGAGCACGGCGGCGGTGAGGTAGATCACCAGGAAGGTCTCGCTCGGTATCCCCCATGTAGCGGATTCGTTGTACATCACACACCACCTTTCAACCACGTTGTCCGACAGTCGATCTC
>JBCEBZ010000578.1:16441-31591 GCA_039206675.1 Rhodococcus sp. (in: high G+C Gram-positive bacteria)
GAGGCCGCGCTGGCGGGGTTGACCGACGATCAGGCGCGGGGGCCGTCGCTGCTGCCGGGATGGAGCCGGGGACACGTCGTCACGCACCTCGCGAGGAACGCCGATGCGCTCAACCGATTCGCGGTCGGGGTGCTCACCGGGGAGGCCGCGCCCGAGATGTACCCGGGCGGTCCGGCCGCGCGGGCCGCGGCGATCGAGGAGGGGGCCGGACGTCCGGCGGAACTACTGGTGGCCGATTTCCGCTTCGCGGGACGGCGGGTGATCGAGTCGCTGCGCGGGATCACCGAAGATCTGTACGAGACGCCGGTGAACTGGCGTCAGCAGGTGCCGGCGCGTCAGGTGCCGGTGCTGCGCTGGCGTGAACTCGAGATCCACCACGTGGACCTCGGCCTCGACTACTCGGCGGCCGACTGGCCGGAACTCTTCGTGGAGCACACGCTGGAAACGGAACTGCCCGAGCTGTCCGCCCGGCATCCGGATGTCCGGGTGCCGGAACTTCCGCGCACCGAACTGCTGGCCTGGGTCGTCGGACGCCCCACGCGGGAGGGCCTGCCGCCCGTGCCCGCGTGGCCGTTCTGACCGTCAGGCGTATTCGACGCTCTCGAACGTGTCGGCGTCGTCGAGCGCGTCCCAGATGATCGCGTAGCGCTTGTGGGTCATCTCGTCGGCATCGACGAGGAGGGCGTCGAACAGGGACTTCGGGTTCTCCTGCCACGACTGCACGAGGGACGCGACCGCCTGCGGCGTGAACAGACCGGACCGCGCTGCCGCCTCGATCCACTCGTCGAACTCGCCGCCGTGAATCCGCTCGACCGCGTCGCGATCGACCTCGCCGTCACCGAGATCGAGAGTGAACATCGTCGCGAAGACGTCGCCGTCGACTGCGACGACGGTGTCGCTGTGCATACGCTGTTCGGTGTTCATCGTGGGGATACCTCCTGGGAGTCAGCTCGCTGGACCTGACTCACGTTTGCGACCTGCTGATGAGAAGAACTGTAGGGCGACTGATTGTGAGCAGCTTAAAGCCTTTCTGTGAGATCAATCTGTGATGTATCTCACGCAGGTTTCTCCGCTGTCATCGCACCCGCAGCACGACTTCCGTGGGGTGCGCGTCACGCGGCGTCTCCACCGCGGTACGCACGGCTTTTGCGACGGTCGACGGTTTCAGATAGTTCTCCGGCCGGTACTCGTCGCCCTCGCCGGCCACGATGGCACGCTGCATGTCGGTGTCGATCCGGCCGGGGTGAATTGACGTGACGCGCAGTAACGGCTCCTCGAGGCGCAGCGCGTCCCCGAACGCCCGGAGCGCGAATTTGCTCGCCGCATACGACGCCCAGCCGGCGTTCGCGCGGATGCCGGCGCCCGAGTTGATCAGGACCACGTGGCCGCCTGCGGCGCGCAGGGCGGGCAGCAGCAGTCGCGTCAGTTCGGCCACCGCGATGACGTTCGCCTCGAGCGTGTGCCGCCACTGTTCGACGGTCGACTCCGCGACGGTCGCGAGGTCGGCGACCCCGGCGTTGTGGACGAGGACGTCGAGCCGCTCGATCGGTGCGCACGCCGCCGCCACCGCGTCGTAGTCGGTCAGCTCGACCGGCCAGGGCGTGGCCGTCGGCAGTTCGGCGAGAATGCCGCTCAGCGACCCGGCCGACCGGGCGCCGAGCAGGAGGTCGTGGGTCGGTGCGAGTTCGCGGGCGATGGCGGCTCCGAGGCCACGGCTGGCGCCGGTGATCAGGGCTGTGGGCATGGGGACGAGGCTATCGCCCCGTGAGTACTTGTTAACCGCCGGCGGTTAACAAGTACTCACAGGCCGGAGGCACTCCAGTGGTGCCAGGACAGCTCGCGGATGGCGACGACGGGCCCGTCCGGGCGGCGGTCGACGTACTGCGGATACTTCGCGGCCAGGACGTCGATCGCGGCGGTGCCCTCGGCGGAGTCCGGGTCGAGGATCCGGGCCCGGCCGTCGACCCGCACCCACCACAGGTGGTCCCAGTTCTCGTCGTAGTGGTCCACGAGCAGGGTGACGGCGGGGTTGGCGGAGATGTTGTCCAGGCGCCGCAACGCCGTGGTGCGTTTGGGTTTGTGATCGACGCAGGAATAGATGGCGTCGGAGTCGAGCGCGAAGACGAGCGGGACGAGGTGCGGCACCCCGTCTGCCCCGACCGTGGCGAGCCGGGCGACGCGGGCGGCGGCGAATCGTGCGACGGCGTCCATCACGGTTCCATCAGGTAATCGCCGCTCACCGGTTCGGGAAGCGCGGGGATGCCCAGCGGGCGCTTGAAGTACGCCCACGGGAACCACACCGTCCCGACCCTCTGCCAGCCGTCGGCCTCGAGTTTCTCGCGGCCGGTGAGCGCCGACGCGCGGGTGTGCTCCCACTGTTCGTCGGACTTGCGCACGGTGTGGAACAGGGTGCCGAATCCGACGGAGTGCCAGCCGTAGGAGCCGGCGCGGTTGAGGATGCGCATCTCGTTGAACGCGGTCAGCGGGGTGAGCCGGCGGGTGCGGCCGTCCGGGTCCGGGTCGGGGGCGTCGCCGATCCGTTTGCCGAAGCGTTGTTGCGCCGCCTGCCGCGACATGCCGAGTGCGGCGCCGACCGTGTCCCAGCTGTGGCCGGCGGAGCGTGCGGCGGCGATCGCGGAGACCAGCAGTTCGTCGACCGACTCCCGTGCCCGCGACGTAAGCCGGACGAGGGCCAGATAGGCGGCGGGGTCGTGGTCGAGCCCCGGGTCGATCTCGGGATCCGCCTTGGCGATCGCGTCCGACAGCAGTTGGGTGAGCGCGGCATCCGACATCTGTCAAGTATTGGTTGACAAGGTGCGTACTGTCAACCAAATGTTGACTTGGGCAAGCCTCACGCCCTAGCCGGTGACGAGGGTGATGCCGAGGGCGAGCATCAACGCGGCGATCCCGGCGTCGAGCACGCGCCACGCGCCCGGGCGGGCGAACACGCGGTGCAGGAACTGGGCGCCGTAGCCGAGTGCGAGGAACCAGGTGACGCTTGCGGTGGCGGCGCCGAGACCGAACAGCCACCGGCCCGAATCGCCCTGGTTGTTGGCGACCGAGCCGAGCATCAGCACCGTGTCGAGGTAGACGTGCGGGTTGAGCCAGGTGAGTGCGAGGCAGGTGAGGATCGACGTCGCGAGGGTCGCCGATTGAACATCCATCGTGGCCTCGAGTGTTCCGGGGCGCAGCGCGCGGCGGGCGGCGAGCACCGCGTACGAGACGAGGAATGCCGCTCCCGCCCAGCGGATCACGGTGATGGCGGCGGGTGCGTGTTCGAGGACGGCGCCGATTCCGCTGATTCCGACGGCGATGAGTGCGACGTCGGACACCGCGCACAGCACGACCACCGGCAGGACGTGCCGACGGACGATCCCCTGCCGCAGGACGAACGCGTTCTGCGCGCCGATCGCGACGATCAGCGACAGGCCGGTGCCGAAGCCGGCGGCCGCCGTGAGCAGGGCAGGGGTGAGGTGCATGAGAACCACGCTACGAACCGGAGGATCATCAATCCAGCTAATTATCCTTCATTGCCATTAGCATTGCTTCATATGGATCTGGACCTGGCCGCACTCCGCACGTTCGCCGCCGTGATCGACGAAGGCACCTTCGACGCCGCGGCCCGGGTACTGCACATCACGCCGTCCGCGGTGAGTCAGCGGATCAAGGCGCTGGAGCAGCAGGTCGGACGGGTCCTGGTGCAGCGGGCCAAACCGGTCCGGGCCACGGACTCCGGACACGTCGTGCTCACGCTCGCCCGCCAGATGGCGCATCTCGAGCGTGAGGCCATGTCTTCCCTCAACCCCGAAGAGGCGACGACGAGCACGCTGCCGCTCGTCGTCAACGCGGATTCCCTGTCCACGTGGATGATTCCGGCGCTCGCCCGACTGGCACCGGAACATCGCGCGCTGTTCCACCTGCACCGGGAGGACGAATTCCACTCGACCACCCTGCTGCGGGAGGGCACGGTGATGGCCGCGGTGACGTCCGTCCCGGAGGCGGTGCAGGGCTGCACCGTGGAGAAGCTGGGGTCGATGCGGTACCGCGCGCTGTGCAGCCGCGACTACGCCGAACGCTGGTTCCCCGACGGCCCGACCGCCGACGCCCTCGCGGTCGCACCGATGCTCGACTTCGACCGCAAGGACGAACTGCAGGCCCGCTTCCTGCGCGGATTCACCCGGCGGCGCCTGCAGCCGCCGAGGCATTTCGTCCCCGGCTCCTCCGCGTTCTCCGACGCCGTCCGCCACGGACTGGGCTGGGGCCTGCTGCCGGAGTTGCACACCGGCGACGACCACGATCTCGTCGAACTCGACCCCTCCCGGCCCGTCGACGTCCCGCTGTACTGGCAGCGGTGGAAGCTGGATTCGCCCATCCTCGCGGCGCTCACCACGGCGGTCCGGGACGGGGCGCGCGAAGCGTTGCGGTGACGTCCGGGTGGGCGCAACACTGGAGTCATGGACGCCGACAGCCCGATGGACCCGGTGCAGGCCCTGCGCGAGACAGCGTTCTGGCTCGAACGGTCGCGGGCGGAGACGCACCGCGTGAAGGCGTACCGGCGGGCGGCCGACGTGGTCGCCGAACTGTCCGACGAGCAGCGGGACGTCCGCGGGCGCACCGACAGCTGGAAGGACCTGCCGGGCATCGGGCCGAAGACGGCGACGGTGATTCGGGAGGCGCTCGACGGGGTGCCCGTCTACCTCGCGGAACTGCGGGAAAACGCGGAGCCGATCGGCGGCGGCGCGCTGCGTCAGGCGCTCAAGGGCGATCTGCACACCCATTCGGACTGGTCCGACGGCGGCAGCCCGATCGACGAGATGATGCGCAGTGCGGCCCTCATCGGTCACGAATACTGCGCTCTGACAGATCATTCCCCGCGCCTGACAGTCGCGAACGGGTTGTCGGCGGAGCGCCTGCGGTCTCAGCTGGAGGTCATCGCCGAGCTGAACGAGGAACTCGCGCCGTTCCGCATCCTCACCGGCATCGAGGTCGACATCCTCGACGACGGTTCGCTCGACCAGGATCCTGATCTGCTCGACGAACTCGACATCGTCGTCGCCAGCGTGCACTCCAAGTTGCGGGCGGAGCGCGGGGCGATGACCCGCCGGATGGTCAGAGCCGTCGAGAATCCGCTGGTGGACGTGCTGGGGCACTGCACCGGCCGACTCGTCGAGGGCGGGCGCGGGACTCGGCCGGAGTCGACGTTCGACGCCGAGCAGGTGTTCACCGCCTGCCGCGACCACGGCACCGCCGTCGAGATCAACAGCCGTCCCGAGCGCCGCGACCCCCCGAGCCGGCTCATCGACCTGGCCATCGACCTGGGATGCCTGTTCTCCATCGACACCGATGCGCACGCCCCGGGCCAACTCGCCTGGCAGGGTTACGGATGCGAACGGGCCATGCGGTGCGGGGTCGAGGCCGAGAGCGTCGTCAACACGTGGTCCGCCGACGACCTGCTGGAGTGGGCCAAGTGACGCTCGTGCGTGCGTAGCGAGTGCAGGGACTCGTCAACCACGCACGGGCCGAAGGCCTACCGTGAGCATCCCGCTCCCCGCTCCCGCGATTTCCCCTGCCGCAGGCGCCAATTCGGCCCGGGCCCGTTCGATCAGCCGGTGGTCGCCGACGGCGGCCGCGGCGTGGGCGATCAGGGTCCACAGCGCCTCGACGAGGAGATCACGCGGCGGTTCGGGTGCCCGCCGCAGGGCGGCCGCCGCGTCGTCCGGGCGGCCGTCCGCCAGCAGAAGATGGGGCCGCG
The DNA here is from genome assembly GCA_039206675.1 of Rhodococcus sp. (in: high G+C Gram-positive bacteria). GTDB lineage: Bacteria > Actinomycetota > Actinomycetes > Mycobacteriales > Mycobacteriaceae > Rhodococcus_F. Next base: position 22,194 of record JBCEBZ010000578.1, read on the forward strand.
CCCACGGTTCGTACGGCCCCCAGTCGGTGTCGGTGTCGAAGGTCGCCGGCCGGCCCCGCGACACCCGCAGGCACAGCAGCGCCAGCGGAAGGATCCCGTGTTCGAGCCCGGGCATCCCGCTGCCCTCGAGGAGTTTCGCCGCGGCGCGGTAGCCGACCTCGGCGTCCGCGTCGGACGCACCCGTCGCCGCGGCGCGCATCGCCCGGTACCACGTGGTGAACACGGCCACCAGCGGTCGCTCGTGCCGTGCGGCCAGCGCGTCGACTGCCGCAGCGTGGTCGTCGGCGCCGGTGAAGTCTCCCAGCGCCCCGAGCGCCTGGAGACGGACGAGATGCCCGAGCACTTCGAAGTTCACGAACCCGTGCCGAGCGGACAGCACGATCAGTTCCCGGCCGATCGCGTCCCGCTCCGGCGCGAGGCCCGAGCGGTAGAACGTGTGCATGAATACGCCGTTCAGCGCGGACGCGAGCAGCGCCGGGTCGTCGAGCGCGCGGGCGATCTCCTCGGACTCCCGGGCGGCCCGCAACCCGCGGTCGCCCGGCGTCCCGCGGGACTCCAGGGCGATCGTGGCCAGCAACCGGGCGCGAGCGGTGTCGTGGTCACCGGGCGACAGCCGCGCGAGGGTGCGTTCGGCCGCGGCGACGATGAGGGCCGCCTGCTCCGGGTCGTCGGAGCGGGTCCAGATGGCGGGGACGTCGTAGTTTCCGATCACGCGGGCGGTGAGTTCGGGGTCGCCCAGTTGTTCGGCAGCAGCGATCGTCGCGAGCCGTTGCTCCCGGGCCGCCTCGAGACCGCTGCCGCCGGCCACGGCGACGCTGCGCAGCAACCCGACCGTCGACTCCAACCGTGCCCGGGCACCGGACGCGACCGTGCGGTCGTAGGCGGCGGCCGCCCGCTCCCACATCCGTCCGGGGTCGAGGTCGAGCCGGTCGTCGCGGCGCAGGATGTCCGTTTCGAGGGCCGCCAGCTGCGGGCTCGGGTCGATCCCCAGTTCGTCGGCGAGCAGCTCACGCGCCCGGCGCAACACGGCCAGCGCCTCGCCCTGGCGGCCGGACCGGTAGAGAGCCAGCGCGAGCAGCCGCCACGCCCCTTCCCGCCAAGGATGTTCGGCCACATGGGCATCGAGATCCGCGCCGGCCTCGGCGGCGAGCCCGAGGGCCAGTCGCGCCTCCGCCCGCCGCTCCACCGCGGACAGTCGCAGCTCCTCGAGACGTGCCCGTTCGGCGCGGGCCCACGACTCGTCCGCGAACTCCGCGTACGCCGGGCCGCGCCACCACCCCAGCGCCTCCGCCAGCAGCTCGAGTGCCCGCCCCGGCGCGGCGGTCGCGGCCTCGGTAACCGCGTGCTCGAACCGCCACGCGTCCACGGACTCCGGGCCGACCCGGAGCGCGTACCCGGGACCGTCGGTGACGAGCAGCCTCGCGGCGGTCCGGGCGGCGCGCTGCGGCTCGAGGGCGCGCCGCAGCGCCGAGACGAACGTGCGAACCGCGCCCTTGGCCCCGGCGGGAGGGTCGACCCACAGATCGTCGACGACGACGCCCACGGGAACCACCCGGCCCCGGGCGACGAGCAGGCGGGCGAGCACCGCCCGGTGGCGCGGACCCTTCAGATCGACGGCATCGCCCGCCTCGTCCCACGCGACCACCGGCCCGAGCACACCGAACGTAGGAGTCACCTCGCCACGGTATAGCGCTCATCGAATGCTCATCGACGTGCTCGAGACTGGACCGCATCATCCCGACCACGGAAGGACGACCCCTTGACCCCTGTCATCCCCGGATTCGACCGCCAGCGCGTGACTGTCGCCGACGACGTGGACCTGCACGTCGCGGTGGGCGGCTCCGGCAGCCCGATCGTCCTGCTGCACGGCTTCCCCCAGACCCACCTCATGTGGCGGCACGTCGCCGTCGAACTCGCTGCCGATCACACCGTCATCTGCCCGGACCTGCGCGGCTACGGCGCGAGCGACAAGCCGGCCGAGACGGACGGCACCGTCTATTCGAAGCGGACGATGGCCGCCGACGTCGTCGCACTCGCGAAGGCACTGGGCCACGAGCAATTCGCGCTGGCCGGCCACGACCGCGGCGCGCTGGTCGCCATCCGGGCCGGCCTCGACCACCCCGATGCGATCACCCACCTCGCGTCGCTCGACGTGCTGCCCACCCTCGACATGTGGGACATCCTGCACGGCGCGGACGCCGCCGTCGCGTTTCACCTCTACCTGATGGCGCAGCCCCCCGGACTGCCGGAGCAGATGATCGGCGCGAGCGCCGATGCGTTCTTCGGGCACTTCCTCGACGCCTGGACCGGCAGTCCCGACGCGATCCCCGCCGACGTGCGCGCGGAGTACCTCCGGGCGTCCCGCGAGGCGGTGCCGTCGATCGTCGCCGACTACCGGGCGTCGGCGGGCATCGACGTCGAACACGACCGGGCTGACCGGGCAGCCGGGAACCGCCTGCGTATGCCCGTCACCGTCATCCAGCAGGACTGGGGCAGCGTGCTCGGCTACGACGCCGCCGGCCTCTGGCGGGCCTGGGCCCCCGACCTCGTGCACGACACCCTCGCCGCGGGGCACTTCATGGCGGAGGAAGCGCCCGGCGAGATCGTCGACGCACTGCGCACCTTGGTGAAGAGGTAGGCCTCCGGCCCGTGCGCGGTTGACGAGTGCAGGGACTCGCTACCCACGCACGGGGCCGAAGGCCTCAGAGCAGGCCGTACTCGCGCATATGGTGATACAGACTGTTGCGGCTGATCCCCAGAAATTCGGCGGCGTGAGACTTGTTGTGGTGTTTCAATTCCAACGCCCCGATGATCGCATCGCGCGCGGCAGTTTGCCAGGGCGTGAAGTTTCTGTCCGATCCTCGGCGAAGTTCCACGGGAAGATCGGACAAACACACGACCCGACGATCTGCGAGGTCCGATAGCGAGTCGAGAAGGCTACCGAGTTCGATCAGGTTGCCGGGCCACGTGTACGAAGTCAGGGCTTTGGTTGCGGCGGTGTCGAACTGGAGTCGCGGGCCGCCGGGTCTTACCACGCGGATGACGCGGTGGAGGTCATGGCGAAGTTCACGGAGCGGGCGAAGGGTGATTCGGTGAACGAAATGCGCGAGAACTGGCGTCGCCTCGGCCATCACCGTCGAGTCGCACGTCGCGATCACCTGAATGTCAGACCGAACGGCTGCATCTGCGAGCAGTGAAAGAGATTTGGCGTTGAGGAACTCGATGTTCTCGACGATGAGAGCACCCTCGCTCGCGCTTCTCAGGTGCGTAAGTATCTTCGCCTCGGCTTCATCGGAACTCAGACGTAGCGCGTGGACCTCGTGTACCGATTCGCCGGCCGCGACCGCGTGCGCCACGGTGGTTCGTCCGGTGCCGGGTTCCCCGACGATGACCAGGGAACCGGATTCCGCGCGAATGCGAGCGATTTCCCGATCGAGATCCCGAAATGCGTCGCGTGCCAGAGCGTTACGGGGAATGAGCGCGCGATCCTCGATGCGTATCGTGACGACGGCACCGATCGTTGGTGACGCGTTTTCGATGATGAGCGCGGCGTCGAGGCCGTTCTGCAAGGTCATGACGGTGCTCGTCGTCGTGTGGTTGTGTGCGTGGTCGAGGACGACAGCACGGAGCTGTTCCAAGTCGTCCGCTGTCAGTATCTGCGCCGCCTTCGCGCTCTGGAACACCACGGACGGGCCGAGTGCTATCACCGGATGCACCGCTGCCCCGAACGCGGTTTCAAACTTCGACAAAAGTTCTGCGGAGGCGCGGGTTTGGCTGGCGCGGAGTGCCTGTTGGATTTGTGCGATGGCGGAGTCGACGACAGGAATCATCAAGGCGTTTTCGGACGTGCTGTCGGTCATGATGTCGAGAACACCCTCCAACCGCCCTGTGACGGGGTCGAAGATGGGCGCACCGTAGCAACTGAAGTCCTTCATCGGCTCGACATAGTGTTCACTCCCGTGAACGAAAATCGGTCGGCGAGTCTCGAAGGGTGTCGCGAGGGCGTTGGTGCCGGTGTTCTCTTCCGACCACACCGTCCCGACCACCGCACCGATACTGTCCATGGCCGGCGTCAATGCGGTGTCAGCCTGAGCGGTCTTGATCAGGCGGGCTGACTTGTTTGTCAGCATGAACGCGACTCGTTCGCCCGCCAACTGGTCGCAGAGTTGATCGACGACCGCGACGGCAGCACGCGCGAATCGACTCCCCAGGTCTACGTCGAGAACCTCCGTTTGGCGCACCGTCGATGTGTTCAGACCGCATCGCAGGGCCCGGGACCACGATTCCTCGATTTCGGGCCGTAACCGCTGGGGATCGACTCCGGACATGTGCACTACGCCTCCCACTGCGGTACCACGCGCGTGTTCAATCCAAAGTGCGCGTGTCTCATAGTGTGCAGCGGAACCAGGCGAGTCAAGCGAATGGGATCGCACAGCCTTGTTCGTCACGGAATCGAACAGAACTGCGCAGATCCGGTACAGATAGCGCCCGCCTTCTGAGGAAGCATTTCGGGCATCAAGGTCGAGTGACGTGGAACACGTCGTGACGGCCTGTGATGAAGCCAGCCGTACCAGCACCTCGAAGGGAACGCTCTATGTCAATCAATGCCGCGAGTATCGACACCGGTCTGGGATTCGACCCGGCAACCAGGCTGTTCACCCAGCTCATCGATGGGCAACTGGTACGCGGCGCCGGGGAGATTCCCGTTGTCGATCCGGCGAGTGATGCACCGTTCGCGACCGCTCCGACGGCGAATGCAGAACAACTCGACCTTGCCGTTGCCGCCGCCCGGCGTGCCGCAGTGTCATGGCGCCGGACGGCATGGGACGAGCGCGCGGCGATCGTGGGCAGGGTGGCCGACGTCCTCGAGGCGAATCTCGAGGTTCTCGCCAAGCTCACCACTCTCGAACAGGGCAAGCCACTCGCGGAAGCCCGCGACGACGTTCAGTGGGCAGCGGACTTTGCCCGCCACTTCGCTGGCACGCGGCTGGACCCGAAGATCGCTCGCGATGACGCCGACGCGTACGTCGAGATTCGTTACGATCCGATCGGTGTGGTGGGCGCCATCTGCCCCTGGAATTTCCCTTTGTTCCAGGCGGTATACAAACTTGCTCCGGCGTTGGTCACCGGCAACACGATGGTGTTGAAACCGGCACCTACCACTCCGATTGCGACGCTGTACTTCGCGGAGTTGATTGCCGAGGTCGTCCCGGCAGGCGTGTTCAACGTCGTCGGCGATTCCGGTGATCTCGGACGGCTGCTGACCGATCATCCCGGCATCGACAAGGTGTCCTTCACCGGTTCGACCGCCGTCGGTCGTCGGGTCATGGCTGCCTCCGCCCCTCAATTGAAGCGCCTGACGCTGGAACTGGGCGGCAACGATGCCGCGATCGTCCTCGATGACGCCGACATCGAGAAGACGGCCAAGGGCATCTACACGTGGTCCTTCGCGAACGCCGGCCAAGTGTGCGTCTCGATCAAACGGATCTACGCCCCTGCGTCGATCTACGACGACCTGGCTTCCGAGATCGCACGCCTCGCCTCGGAGACGATTCTCGGCCACGGTCTCGACCCGGCCACCGGCATGGGCCCGGTGCAGAACTCGCGCCAGTACTCCGCTGCCGCAGAATGGCTTCGCCTGGCTGCCGCACACGGGAACGTGATTGCCGGCGGATCGCTCGAAGACCGCCCTGGCTACTTCGTGCAGCCGACGGTGGTACGCGACATCACGGAGGACAACCCGCTCCTGACCGAGGAGACGTTCGGCCCCGTTCGCTCGATCGTCAAGTACGACGACATCGAGGACGCCCTCGCGCGCGCGAACAACACCCCCTACGGCCTCGGCGGCTCGGTGTGGGGCACCGACGTCGAACGCGCAACGGCGGTGGCGAGTCGACTCGAGACCGGAACCTCGTGGGTCAACCACCACTTCGCGCTGACCCCGGATGTCCCCTTCGGCGGCCACAAGCAGTCGGGAATCGGTGTCGAGTTCGGAACCGAAGGACTGCAGGAATTCACCGAAGTCCACGTCGTCAATGTCAGCCGGTCCTGACAAAACCCTTCGCATCCCGGCAACACCTCAACTCAGGAGAAACGATGAAGACCAAGGCAGCGGTGGTTATCGAGCCCGGCAAGCCCATCGAGATCGAAGAGCTCACGCTCGACGGCCCACGTGAGAATGAAGTACTCATCCAGTACCTCTACGGCGGACTGTGCCACTCAGACGTACACATCTCGATCGGTGACACCATCGCCCGACTCCCGATGGTCCTCGGCCACGAGGGCGCAGGAATCATTCTCGAAACCGGCCCGGGCGTCTCGCGCGTCAAACCCGGTGACCGCGTGGTGTGTTCGTTCACCCCGAACTGCGGCAAGTGCAAGTATTGTGCCACCGGCCGGAGTTCGGTGTGCGACATGTCCGCACCCATGCTCGAAGGCTATCTTCCCGGCCCGCGGTTCCCGATCACCGGCCCTCGCGGTGACTACGGGGCAATGTGCCTGCTCGGCACGTTCAGCCAGTACGGCGTCATCCACGAATCATCGGCGATCAAGGTCGACGACGATTTGCCCCTGGACAAGGCCGTTCTGGTCGGCTGCGGTGTACCAACCGGCTGGGGCGCGGCTGTGAACACCGGCCAGGTGAAGCCGGGTGACTACGTCGTGATCTACGGGATCGGCGGCATCGGAATCAACGCCGTGCAGGGGGCCGGACACGCCGGTGCCTCCGAGATCGTCGCGGTGGACCCGCTCGCAAACAAGCGCTCCAAGGCTCGCGAACTCGGTGCAACGCAGGCGTTCGCAACCGCTGGAGAAGCACAGAACTTCATCGACCATCTCACCAATGGTCAAGGTGCAGATTGCGCCATCATCACCACCGACCTCATCACCGACGAGACCGTGACGGATGCATTCAACATCATCGGCCGCTGTGGCAACGTGGTACTCACCGCACTGAACCGCGTCGACGAGATCACGATCAAGCTTCCGAGCGCACCGATGAGCTACTTCCGCAAGCACTTGCGGGGTTCGCTCTACGGCGACTGCAACCCGGCGGTGGACATCCCCCGACTGCTGCGCATGTACAAGGGCGGACAGATCAAGCTCGACGAACTGGTAACGAAGACCTACCGCCTCGAGGACGTCAACCAGGGCTACGACGACCTCCTGAACGGTAAGAACATCCGCGGAGTCATCGTCCACGAACACTGAAGTACCGGACAGACGGTGATCGGTCGGCTACCTCGAGCCGATCGATCACCGTGTCCGCTGGCACACCTCGGTCGCCGCGGTGACGAACGCCCCCGGCCGGGCCCACATTCCGGAAAGGAAAGGATCGGCCATGACCGACGATCTCCAGCTGAAGAATCCCTCAGTTGTCAACGAAAGCAAGCGTGGGTCGTGGATGAAGTTCGGCGTCGCCAACGTCGCCGTGATCGCCTTCCTGGCAGTCACGTCGTGGTGGGTGCTGATCGATCGCGACTGGAGTCTACTCGGTTGGGAAATCTACCCCGAACCGTTCACCAGCTGGCTTTTCTGGTGCCTCATTACCGTGGTCTTCGTAGGGTTCAGCCTCGATTTTCACGGTTTCGACCGGCTACGGCAGCCGACCCGCGGACTGGTATTGGTTGCACTCACATGCGCCATGTCCGTGGCAATCACCTACCTGCTCTCACACCCGTTCGGAAACATTGCACCGGACTTTTCCTCATCTCGAGAGGGCGGAGCAGGATACGCAACCGGAGCACAATGGGTGCTCTACGCCTTCCTGCTCTACGTGATGAGCGTGGTGAACTGGAATCACTGGCCGTGGACCGACGGCAGGGTTGCCCAGCCGTGGAAAGGCCTTGCTGAAATCGCTGGTCTGCTGCTACCGACCACTGCCCTGTACGTGGTCTTCGCGTTGCCGAATCTGACTGGTGAGAATCATGATTCGTTTCTCGGACCGAACACCTCCGTAGGGTTCTTCTACGCCTGCATCCTGAGTGTGGTGCTGACGGGGAACCTCACCGAAAATTGGCCGTGGCGATTGGCAGGAACACCCGCACGAATCGCGATTGCAGCCACGGTCGGAAATGTTGCGCTCGGCGCCGTCATGTACTTCGTCCTGGGCAAGCTCGTACGTCTGTTAGTAGGCGAAGATAACACCACCCTGCTCGGTGACGCGATGTTTTCGATGCCGGCGCAACTCGGAGTGTGCTGGGTTCTGTGGGCAATTCTCTGGCCCAATGTCTTCGGCAACATCCCGGTCGCTGTCACGACTTCCGCGAAGTACAGGTACGTTTGCCGCCTCGCAATCACCTTCGTACTGGCGGTGGGCACCTTCCTGATCTACTACTTCCTGATTGCCGGGCCGATTCTGCACGAGCCGAAGGTTGGCTCGAACATGGCAGGCAACGCTCTCGGTTTCATCGACTGGTGCATCTTGTGGTCCCTCTGGTACGTGCTCTGCTTGAAATCCTGGGGATTGAAGCCCCTTGCTGTGGAACCCACTGATTCGGTCCAGGGTGTGGTTCGAACGACGGGTTCCGATGTCAGTTCCCGCTGTGCGAGAGTGCGTATCCGCTTGCGTCGGTAATGTTCTCCTCGGCGTCGAGCCACTCGAGTACGGACTGCGTGTGCTGGCCCAGGACCGGCGGCGGCTGGTGCGCCGTCCGCAGCAGCGACTCACCGGCCGCGGACTCGATCCGCACGGAGGGCCCGGGCAGCTGAACGGTGCCGGCCAGAGCGTGCTCGACGTCGATGAGCAGACCCTGACTGCGGGTCTGTTCCCACTCGTATACCTCGTCGATCGTGCGAATGGCCCCGGCCGGCACGCCCGCGGCGGTGAGCTCGGCCAGCACCGCCTCCCGGGTGCGAGTGGCGAAGGCCTCCTCGATCACCGCGATGAGTTCGTCTCGGTGCGCGACGCGGTCGACGTTGACGGTGAACCGTGGATCGGACGCGGACAGGCCGGCGATCGGCGCGAACTTCGCCCAGATCGCCTCACTACCCACGGCGACCTGAATGAACCCGTCCGAGCATCGGAAGCTGCCATAGGGGGCGATCTGTGGGTGATGGTTGCCGCTCGGTTGCGCAACCTGCCCGGCGACCGTCCACTTCGTTCCGTGGAAGGTGTGGGCGCTGATCGCGGCGGCGAGCAGCGAGGTCCGCACGATCGAACCCCGCCCGGTGCTCGCGCGACCGGCGAGGGCGGCGGACACACCGGCGGCGCCGTGGACACCGGCAAGCACGTCCGCGATCGGCACACCGATGCGGGTCGGTCCGGACTCCGCGGTGCCGGTCAGGGCCATCAGCCCGGCCTCGCCCTGGGCGATCTGGTCGTACCCGGCGCGCGTGCCCTCCGGCCCGTCGTGAGCGAACCCGGTGATCGACAACGTGATCAGGCGCGGGTTCAGCTC
>JBCEBZ010000579.1:0-8510 GCA_039206675.1 Rhodococcus sp. (in: high G+C Gram-positive bacteria)
CGGCCGCCTTGCCGAGCTGCACGGCCGCGCTGCCGACGCCGCCGGCGGCCGCGTGAACCAGAAGGGTCTCACCCTTGTGAATCCTGGCCAGGCGATGGAGTCCGAACCAGCCGGTCTGATAACCGATGAACAGGCAGGAGGCCTGCGCGTCGTCGAGCGAGGCCGGCGCCGGATGGGTCGTGCTCTGGTCCATCACGGCGTACTCGGCGAATCCGCCGTAGGGAAGGGTGGTCAGGCCCAGCACCCGGTCGCCCACCGCTGCCCGCACGACGTCCGGCCCGACCGCGACGACCTCGCCGCAGACTTCACGTCCGGGCGTGAAGGGCAGGTCGGGGCGCACCTGATACTTGCCACGGCACATCAGAACGTCCGGGAAGTTGGCTGCGCCCGCCAGCACACGCACGAGGACCTGCCCGGTACCAGGTTCGGGGACAGCACCTTCGACGAGGTGGACGACGTCGATCGGCTCGCCGAGCTGCGCGACCGACCAGGATTTCATGCGGCGGGGAATCGAACTGTTCATGCCGTCTCGAATTCGACGAGGGGCTGCCCGGAGGCGACACTGTCGCCCTCGGCGACGTGGACTGCCACGACCGTGCCCGCATCTTCGGCGAGGATCGGGATTTCCATCTTCATGGCTTCGAGGATCATCAACGTCGACTCCTCCTCCACTCGGTCACCCGGTGCGACGAGGATCTTCCACACGTTGGCACCCATATCCGACTGAATCGTCTCTGACATCTCACGCACTCCTTCTGGCCGAGTTCTTCTGTTTCCGTTGGATCTTCTCGACCACACCGGTGTCGTAGCGCCCGCTCGCGAACTCTTCCGAGCCGAGCACTTCTTCGAGGAAAGGCTTGTTGGTGACGAGTCCCTCGATCACGAATTCCCTACAGGCCGCGAGAGCGCGGGCGTGCGCCTCCTCGCGGGTCGCGCCGTACGCGCAGACCTTGGCCAGCAACGAGTCGAAGTGCGGCGTGACCTCGGTGCCCGCCGTATAGCCCGAGTCGACCCGGATACCGGGCCCTGTCGGCTCTTGCCAGACCTCGATCGGCCCCGGGCGCGGGAAGAATCTCTTCGGGTCTTCCGCGCAAATCCTCAACTCGATCGCATGACCCCGCGAGACGGGGGCGAAGCGCGGGGTCGTGGTGCCCGACTCCGCAATGCTCAGTTGCTGCTCGACCAGATCGACACCGTGGGTGAGTTCGGTGATCGGGTGCTCGACCTGGATGCGGGTGTTCATCTCGAGGAACACGAAATCGCCGGTGACGGTGTCGAGCAGGAATTCGACCGTACCCGCGTTCCGATAGCCCACGGCCCGGGCAGCCGCGATGGCGCTCCCGACGAGGCGCCCGCGCACGACCGGATCCAGGTGTGGGGCCGGGCTCTCCTCGATCAGCTTCTGGTGACGTCGTTGCGTCGAGCAATCCCGTTCTCCCAGAGCGACGATCGACCCGTCCTCCAGACCCAGGATCTGGATCTCGACATGTCGCGCGGACGACACATACCGTTCCACGAAGACCCGATCGGAACCGAAGCTCCGCGCCGCCATCGACTTGGTGTTCTCGAACGCCTTGCGCAGGCCTTCTTCGTCGTGAGCAACGGCCATGCCGATTCCGCCGCCGCCGGCGGATGCCTTGACCATCACCGGATATCCGAGGCGCCCGGCTTCCTCGACGGCTTCGTCACCCGTCTCGAGCGCTGCGCCGACGTCGCCGCTGATCGGCACACCGGCAGCAGCCACGACCCGGCGCGACTCGACCTTGTCACCCATCACCTCGATGACTTCGGCGCTCGGGCCGACCCACGTCAGTCCGGATTGGGCCACCATCCGGGCGAAGCCGGCGTTCTCGGCCAGGAATCCGTAGCCCGGATGCACGGCCGTCGCACCGGCATGCCGTGCGATTCGCACGATCTGGGCGCCGTCGAGGTACGCCTGCACCGGTGTGTCACCCTCGAGCTGGACCGCGTGGTCAGCCTCTCCGATGTACGGCAGGTCCGCATCGACCTTGTGGTAGACCGCGACGGTGCGGACGCCGAGCTTCTTGGCGGTCGAGATGATCCGCCGGGCGATCTCGCCGCGATTCGCGACCAGCAGGCAATCTGGAAATGAGCTCATCACATTAGTCCTCAGTAACTCGTCGGCCAGGCGCGCAGCAGGTGCTCGCCGATGCCGTTGGTCCGGGCTCGGTAGTGGTCTTTCAGCGCGCCGAGGATGAAGTCACGGGTCTCGGCGGGATCGATGACCTGTTCGACGCCGAAGACGCGTGCCACGTCGTAAGCGGTAGTCCCCTTGGCCATCTCGGCGAGGCGCTGCGCATAGAGCTCGGGGTCGGATTCCGCGTCGACTCCGTGGACGACCGACACGGCCGACGTGGGATCCATGAAGCTCACCTCCGTCGACCACCAGCCTGCGGTGGTGTCGGCGGTCAGTCCGCCGCCCATGTTGATGTAGGCCTGGCCGTAGTTCTTGCGCAGCGTGACAGCGATCTTCGGCACGGTCACCAAGGACAGTGCGTTCATCCAGTTGATGACCTTGCCGGCGATCTTGTTCCGCTCGGCCTCCAGCCCGATCAGGAATCCCGGCTGGTCGACGAGGAACACGACAGGAATGTTGTAGGAGTCGCAGAGAACCAGGAAGCTGGTCGCCTTGTCACACGCCGGACCGTCGAGCGCACCACCCTTGAACATCGGGTTGTTGGCGATGATGCCGACGCTCTGTCCACCGATCCGGACCAGCGAGGTGTCCAGGCTCTTGCCGTAGCGTGCCTTGATCGGGAACACCGATCCGGTGTCGGCGACGATCTCGATGACCTTGCGTACGTCATAGGTCTGCGTGCGTGCCTGGGGAACGAGGTCGTTGAGTTCGGCGGCACGCTCACCCGATCCACCCGGGACCGGCGCGACCGGCGGTGTCTCACCGTTGTGCGAAGGCAGGTACGAGAGGAAACGCCGGATCAGTTCGATCGCTTCCTCGTCGGTGTCGGCGACGGCGTCGGCGTAGCCGGTGACCTCGGCGTGGACCTTCCAGCCACCGAGTTCCTGGGCGTCGACTTGCTGACCGGTGGCGCGGCTGACCAGGCCGGGGCTGGACACCGCCAGGACACTGCCCTTGCGGAAGACCGCGAAATCGGCGGACACGGTATGCCAGGCGGCGGATCCGAAGCAGTACCCGAATGCGGCGGATGCCCAGGGGCTTTCGCGCTGTCGGAGGAACCGCTTCTTGCTGTTGGCGGCGCCCATTCCGGTCCCGCCCATCGCGTCCGGCATCCGAACGCCGGTGGACTCCGACAGGTAGACCAGCGGCATCCCGACCTGAACGACGAGTTCCTTGAAATGGGACATCTTCTTGTTGCTCACCGGACTGCTGGACGACCCCTTGACGGTGAAGTCGTAGGCGATGACGGCTGCGCGCCGACCGTTGACCTCGCCGGTTCCCGTCACCTTGCCGTCCGCGGGTGTCTTGTCGCGATCGGCGTCGACGGCCGAGGTCGTGAACAACCCGCTTTCCCGGAAGGTTCCCGGGTCGAGCATCAGCGCAATTCTCTCGCGAGCGTTGAGTGTGCCCTCGGCGCGCCTCTGCTCCAGCTTCTTCGGGCCACCCATCGCCAGCGCGGCCGCGCGGCGCTCGTGGTGCTCTCGCTCGCGGCTGAGCGTGGGTTCGGCCATCACTGTGTCCTGTGACATCTCTGCTACCTTCCGTCTGCGTCGCGTGACGCCTGGTGTGTCCGCTGTCCCTGCTCGAGAACGGCCCGGGCGGCGAGCGCAGCGTCCTCGAAGGCCGGAAAGACCGGGATTCCGCGCCGGCGGGCGCGGTGCGCGTACGTCTTGATCAGTGCCTCCGTCTCGGTGCTGCCGTCCGTCTTGAGCACGAGAAGTTGGTGGGTGCCGGCCGTGGCCTCGTCGCGGGCGGCGGCGATCGAGTCGATGACGGTGCCCGTCACGTCGCCGTGGGTCTCGCCGAGGTTGCGCTGGATGATGCCCACGTTGAGGTGGGAGATCAGGACTGCGGGCTCGCTGCCGGCGAGCACCACCGCGAGAACGTCCTTCGCGATCGCCCCGTTCTTGACGGCGAGCGTCCCAGCAGGCACGTCGATCGGGTTACGCAGTCCGTTGCCCGGCGGCAGGCCCAGGTCGTCCAGTTCCTCGACCAGGGAATCGGCGAGTGGCGGTGTGGCCAGTCCCTGCCGCCCGAGCGCGTCGGCGCCGAGGACGCTCGCTCCGCCACCGTTGCCGAACAGAACGGCATCGCGACCGTTCGGCTTGATCGTGAGGTCGAGTGTGGACAGGGCGTGCAGGGCCGTCGCGAAGTCCTCGAGCGAATCGACGAGGGTCATTCCGGCCTGCCGCGCGATCGCGGGCCACAGCCGGTGATTTCCCGCGAGGGCACCGGTGTGGCTGGTGGCGGCCCGCGAACCTTCGCTGGTCCGGCCGCCGGCGAGAAGCACTACCGGTTTGCGCATTTCGCTCTGCGCCAGCACGTCGAGAACCTCGCGGGCCGCGGCGAGCGACTCCAGGTAGAGGCCGATGACGCGGATCTCGTCGTTCCGCAGGGCGGACTCGACGAGCTCTGCAGCGGTGACGTCTGCACCGTTCCCGATGCTGACCACGCTGTGAAAGTCGATGCCGCGCAACGATCCGACGCGGAGGATGTCGACACTGAGCCCGCCACTCTGCGAGACGACAGCCGTCGATCCCGGTGTCAGTGGTGCGTCGGGAACGAACGAGAGCCGACCGGCCGCGGCATGTGTGCCCAGGCAGTTCGGGCCGATCAGCCGAATACCCGCTCCACGGACGGTCCGGACCAGGTTTTCCTCGAGGTCTTTTCCTTCTTCGACCTCACCGAATCCGCTGGAGATCACCTGGGCGAATCGCACTCGACCGGCGCCGCGGCTCAGCGCCTCGCCGACCCGGGTGGCAGGCAGCGCTACGAACGCATAGTCGATCGGTTGATCGACCTCGGCCAGAGACCGCACGGCGGGAAGGCCTTCGATGCTGGCCTCGGTCGGGTGGATCGGCACGATGGTGCCGTCGAAGCCGCCGCCCAGAATGTTTCGGATGAACCGGTTGGCGAGGTTCGGCCGCTGGCCGCTCGCGCCGAGGACGGCGATCCTGCGCGGATGAAACAGCGGCGTGAAGTCGGTGTCCCGGCCAACACCCCGGTTCCCGTGTGCGGATTCGGTGTCGTCCACCGGACCGACGACGAAACGTGCGTCCACGGCCACTGCACGCGTTCCGGAGACGATGACCGGGTTCAGGTCGATCTCGATCACGTCGTCCGGCAGCGACTGCAGCAGACCGTTCGGCCCGGCGAGTCGCGAGATCAGTGTCACCAGGGCAGGAATGTCGGCCTTCTCGCCACCGCGGGCTCCGCCGAGCACCTTCATACCGCGCAGTTCGTGCAGCATGTCGAGTATCTGTTCGTTCGCGAGCGGCGCGAGGCCGAACGCAACATCCTCGAAGACCTCGACCAATACGCCGCCGAGGCCCACCATGACGGTCCAGCCCAGCCCCGGAGCACGAACTGCTCCCACGATCACTTCGTGTCCGGACGGCACCATTTCTTCGACGAGCAGACCATCGAGGTGGTGTCCGGCGGCGGCCAGTCGCTCGCCCATCCGTGCAGCGACCTCGTCGATCTCGTCGCGGCGCACCCCCACCCGCACGCCGCCGGCGTCGGACTTGTGGACGAGCGTGGACGAGATGGCCTTGACGACCAGCGGCTCGCGAAGGTCGTCGGAAATTCTCTGGCCGACAGCAATTTCGATGCCCCGGGGAGTGTCGATCCCGAATGCGGAGAGCAGGGACTTACCTTCCGCCTCGGTGAACATCGCCGATTCTCTTTCCCGTGCAACGGAAATGAGTTCGGCGACTGCGTCCCGGGTGCATGGCTGTGCTGTATCGACTGACACCTGAAGTTCCTCACTGAACGTCGGATCCGGCGGCGATCTCGCTCGCTCGGCACGTGTTCAGTGTTGTCAGCCGCCCAGGGCTTGGGAAGGTCCGCAGCCTTGGCGGGGTGATACGGGTGCGCTATCGGTAATTCTGCGCTATCGGTAATTCTTGGCAGATTCCCGCAACAGGCCCAGGAATGCCTGCACCGCAGACGTCCGCGCTTCGTCAATTCTCACGATGGCGGATATGCGGGCATGGGCCCACTCGAAGGGAAGCGGCACGAGCGCGACACCGTTGCCGCTCACCGTCGAGCTGAGAAGTGTGTTCGCCATACATATCCCGACGCCGGCGCGCACCATGTTCTGCGACGCTTCGGCATTGTTGGTGGCGTAGACGATCCTGGCCTCGACTCCGTCGAGCAACTGCTCGAAGGCGGTGCGGAGGATGCTGGTCTCCGCCGGAAAGATCAGCGGCTCCCCCTCCAGGTCAGCGGCTTCGAAGCCGTCCTTACTGGCGAGGCGATGATTCTCCGGGACGGCCAGCACCAGCCGGCCGGAGATCAAGTCGACGTGGTGCAGCAGAGCCTGCTCCGCTGGAATCAGATCTATCCCGGCCAGGCGAGTCACCAGACCGACATCGAAATGGCCGCTGAGGACTCCGCGGCTCACCATTTTCGACGGCCCTTCCTCCACCTCGAACCGCACGTTGGGAAAGTCGCTCAACAGGCGCTTCACAACGCCCGGAAGTATCGTCTGTGATCCCGCAGGCACCGTGCCCAGGCGGACGGTGCCGAGTTTCAGACCGCCGATGGCGCTGGCCTCCTCGCGCATCAGGTGTTCGGCCTGAACGGCGGCGATCACGTGCGGCAAGATCCGCTCAGCCGCGTACGTCGGTCGCACACCCTTGGCACCACGAACCACGAGCACGACGCCGAGGTCCTCCTCGAGCCGCTGCACCTGGTTGGTGATCGTCGGCTGAGAGATGTCGAGTTCCTTGGCAGCCTGACGGAACGATCCGGTCCGAAGCGCTGCTTCCAGATATCGCAACTGCTCGAATCTCATCGGTCTCCCTCGGTGCTGCCCTGCGACCTGGCCCACATTACAGCTCGCCAGACGCTCTCCGAACCCAGTGTCGGGCTGTCGCAGCGATCGACACGAAACCCCGAGTGGACCGACTTGATCCGGTCAGTTCGGCAGGTCGTCGAGGCCCGTCGAATCCCGTGAGAGGGAGCCGCCCTCGACGGGAATCGTTGTACCCGTGATATATCCCGCGGCCGGTGAGAGCAGGAACGCGATCGTGGCGGCAATCTCGAAGGGCTGGCCGAGTCTCCCGAGCACGGACCGGCCTGCCAGGAATCGGGACTCGTCCGGGCTTCGCGGTGCCGCGACGACACGTGGCGAGAGGAAGAGACCGGGGGCGACCACGTTGACGCGAATTCCGCGGGGTCCGTGTTCGGCGGCCAGTTCCTTGGCCCACACCTCGAGTGCCGCCTTGGCAGGGCCGTAACCGGGTGCCGTTCGACCGCCGTGGGAACCCATCACACTGGAGACGTACACGATCGCGCCGCGCCCGATCAATGGGGACAGCCGGCGCGCCGACAGGAACGCGTGGGCGAGGTTCACCCGGTAATCCTGATCCCAGTCCGCCAATCCGTAATCGGAGATCGCCTTGCGATGCATCCGGCCGATGACGTCGACATAGCCGTTGATGTGCCCGAACTCGGCGATTGCCCCGGATGCGACGAGGTCGATGCCCCCTTCGGTGGTCACGTCCGCCACCACCGACGGCATCCCCAGCGAGTCGGCGACGGCGTCGACGGAATCGATGTCCACGCACAGAACACGACCACCCAGGGCGACGATCGTCCTGCTGACGTGCTCACCGATCCCGCCACCGGCGCCGAGGACGACGTAGGAATTGCCATCCAGCCGGAACAGTCCCCGGTGGTCGATCGCCTCGGCGAGAAGTGGCTGGTCGGGGTTGTCGATGTTCAGCGGTCTACCTCGTCCACTTCGTGACCAGCTTCTGCAGGCCGGAGATCGAGACGTCCAGGACCATGGACAGCAATCCCATGGCGATCAGGATCGCGAACGTTTCCGCAACCTGGAAGTTGTTGGTCACGACGACGAGGCGCTGCCCCAGGCCGGTGTAGGCGCCGACCATTTCCGACACGACGGCGCCGAGCACCGAGTAGACCGCGCCGAGCCTCAGGCCGCCGACGATGGCCGGCAGCGCCGCGGGAATCTCGATCTTGAAGAAGCGCTGGGTCCGCGTCATCCCCAGTGACTTCGTCAACTGAGCGATGTCGTGGTCGATGCTCTTCATCGCACCCATCGTGCTCGTCATCAGGACGAAGAACACGACGCTGAAGGCAACGAGGGCCTTCGGTCCGAAACCCAGGCCGAACCAGAGGATGAAGATCGGTGCCAGTGCGGGACGCGGAAGGCTGTTCATCAAGGTCAGGAACGGTGAGGCCGCGGTGTGGAGCACCTGGACGCGGGCGAAGACGACGCCCGCGAGGATGCCGGCGAGCGCGCCGGCCACCAGCCCGACCATCGCTCCGCTGAACGTCGCCGTGACGTCGGTCCAGAAGACGGCGTCGCTCAGCTGGTCGA
>JBCEBZ010000580.1:0-4750 GCA_039206675.1 Rhodococcus sp. (in: high G+C Gram-positive bacteria)
ACGGCGACCCGATCCGTATGCTGTGCAACCACGCCCACGTCATGGGTTATCAGGAGCATCCCCATCTGCCGGTCGCGCTGAATCGCGGACAGCAAGTCGAGAATCTGACGCTGCACTGTGACATCGAGTGCCGTGGTCGGTTCGTCGGCGATGAGCAGGTCCGGCTCACAGCTGATGGCAATGGCAATCATGACACGTTGACGCATCCCGCCCGACAGCTCGTGTGGATACTGCTCGAGGCATTGACGCGGATCCGAGATGCCGACCTGGGCGAGTAGGTCGGCAGCATTCGCTCGCGCCTGCCGTTTCGTGCGGCCCAGGTGGTACCGCTGGGGATCGGCGATCTGGGCACCGATCTTGCGCACCGGGTTCAGTGCGGTCATCGGGTCCTGGAAGATCATGCTGATCCTGGGTCCCCACAGATGCTGCTTCTCTTCCGGAGTCATCGTCGCGATGTCTCTACCGTCGAAACCGACGTGCGATTCGGACGCGACCGACGCGTTCGCCGGAAGCAGGTTCATGATGGTTCGAACGAGTACCGACTTCCCCGAACCGGATTCGCCCACGATACCGAGGGACATACCTCGTTCCACGCTGAACGAGACGCCGTCCACGGCGCACAGAGAGCCCCGTGGTGTGTCGAAGCGAGTCGTCAGATCGCGCACTTCCAGCAACGGTGTTTCGTGCATACCGGTCTCCGTGGTCGTCGAAGGAGGTCTCACAATTTTCTCGAACGCGGATCCCACCGCCGCTGCGCCCAGTCCCCGATTCTGTTGAGCGACAGCACCGTCAGGAACAGCACGATGCCAGGCGCGAACACCAGGTGAGGGTGCTTCTCGAGGTCGTTCTGGCCGGAGGCGATCATGTTTCCCCACGTCGGTTCGGGTCGCTGAATGCTCAATCCGAGGAAGCTCAGAGATGCCTCTGCCACGATCAGAACCGCGACGACCACAAACGCGTACGACAGGGCAGACGCCGCGACGTTGGGCGCGAGCTCGCGCACGAGAATTCTCGAGTTTCGCGCACCGAGCGCTCGTGCGGCCAGCACGAAGTTTCGTTGAGAGTAGGTCATCGCGTTCGCCCGCGTCAGTCGAAAGAACACCGGAATTGCCAGGACGCCGAGGACGAGGGTGACGTTCTTCAAGTCCGGCCGAACCACCGACGAGAGGGCGAGAAGGAGGATAAGTGGGGGAAAAGCGAGCAGGGCATCGTTCAGAAAGTTCAGTGCCGCGTCCACTTTGCCGCGTCTGTAACCCGCGATCAAGCCGAGAACGCCACCTATCGCTACCCCGATGAGCACTGCCCCGAATCCCACGACCAGAGAGGTGCGTGCCCCGAACATAATCCCGCTCAGGACGTCCAGCCCTTGGCGGTCGGTACCGAGCGGATGCGCCGACAGGACGCTGGGCGGCTGGAGAATGGGAGCGTCCAGCGTCAGAGAGGGGTTTCGCCCTTCACGGAGCGGCAGCACTCCGGCGCAGAGGGCAGCGACGGCTTCCACCGTCAGCCACGCGACGCTGAGCCACAGGCCGACGTCGCGTATCCACAGCCGGAGCTTCCGCCGCCGCGATCGGCGGCGGGTTGGCGTCGGGGGATTCGCCGGCGCGACTTCGGACAGAATGCCGACTCGAATCGGCTCTTCGATGCGTTCAGACACGGACATGGCGGGTCCTCGGGTCGAGGTACAGGTAGGAGATGTCGACCAGCGCATTGACGAGTACGTACAGCGCAGCGACGACGAGAACGGCAGCCTGCAACACCATGAACTCCTTCTTGGCCACGCTGTCTACGATCAAGGTGCCCATGCCCGGCAGTCGGAAGATCGTCTCGACGATCACCGTGCCACCCAGAAGCCTGCCGAAACTGATACCGGCCACGGTGACGAGCGAGAAGGTGGATGGACGCAGCGCCTCTTTGATCAAGATGTGCCGGACGGGCATTCCCTGCGCGCGTGCGGACAGGACGAAGTCGTCGTTCAGCGTGGTCGCCATGTCACTGCGCAGCAGGCGCGTGAGTTGGGCGCCTTCCGCCACGCCGAGCACGAGGACGGGCAGCAGGACGGTGCGGAGATTCTCGGCAAGCCCGGTGTCCCCGATTCGGGCGAACCCCTGCCGAGGAAAGTCCGGCAAGATAACAGCGAGCGCAATCCCCGCTACCGCGACACCGAGGGCGAAGAGCCGGATAGTCCGACGTGAGTTGGCGGTCACGCGTGCACCCCGACTACCGAGAGTCGCGCCGACGAGGACGAGCACCGCGACCGAACACGCCGCGAGTAGGGCAACTTTCACCCACTCCGGACGGAAGACGGCGAAGTAGATCATGATCAGTGCGAGCAGGAAGCTCGGCAGCGAGATCACAGCGAAGGACACCCCCGATGCCACGCGATCGAAGACCTGACCGTAGCGATACGCGGACCAGGTACCGACCGGCACCGCGATCGCGAGGGCGAGAAGAACCGAGAGAACCGCGATTTCGAGCGTGACCGGAAGACGGGACGCTATCAGCGTCGCGACGTCCTGGACCGGTGGAACGAGCGTCCGGCCCAGGTCGCCGTGCAGTAGTCCGCCCAGCCAATCGAAGTAGCGCGCGAACCACGAACGATCCAGCCCGAGGCTTTCTCGCACTGCCGCGTATTGCTCGGGCGTGGCCTCGGCGCCCACCACGGCGACGGCAGGGTCGCCTGGAACGAGCTCGGTCAGGATTGCGGTGCCCACGCTCACGAGGATCAGGACAGGAACGATTCTCAGGAGCACACTTGCAACTCTGTGGATCATGTCGACACTCCTCTCGCCGCCGGTGCCTACGACCCTGTGACGAACGCCTTGTCGAACCGCAGGACGCTGCCACGGGTCAGCAGCAGTCCGCCGACACGGTTCGAGTGAATGTTGTCTTCCTCGTACGCTGCGAAGTTCGCGATGACGGGAGAGTCATTGAGGATATCTTGCATTCGCGCCGTGATCCGCTTTTGCTCTTCGACGGTGCCCGCAGACCTCAGGTCCGCCAACGCCGCATCCATGCGGCTGTCCGCGTACCCGTAGTAGTTGGATTTGCTCTGACTGTTGAGCTGTCGGTTCATCAGGGCCCAGAGCCCTTCATTGGTGTAGTTGGGACCCCAGAGGACCAGGTCGTAGTCGCGATCGGACGCGACCCTGCCGAGCACCTCCGCCAGCGACATGTCATTGGTCAGGTCGACGGTGAGCCCGACGTTCTCGAGGAGTGCCTTGACTGCGATCGCCTCGTTGACCCGGATCGGACTGTTGTCAGCCAGCAGACGGATCGTACCGTTCCACCCTGAACTCTTGACTTCCGCGACGAGCCGCTTTGCCGCCTCGGGGTCGTACGAGGGCCCCTCCTGCCCGGAGTACAACCCCGGCGTCGATTGCTGAATGAGGGCCGAGGTGGCGAGAGCCGTACCGTTGAAGACTCGAGCGTTGATGGCGTCCGGATCGACTGCGGCCGCAATCGCTTTGCGCAGCCGGACATCAGCTGTCGGCCGCCCCGACGCCGCGTTCATGACGATGCCCTCGCCGTAGTT
This sequence comes from Rhodococcus sp. (in: high G+C Gram-positive bacteria), assembly GCA_039206675.1. Taxonomy (GTDB): domain Bacteria; phylum Actinomycetota; class Actinomycetes; order Mycobacteriales; family Mycobacteriaceae; genus Rhodococcus_F. The sequence continues at coordinate 3,536 of JBCEBZ010000580.1, forward strand.
GTAGAGCGTGGGAAGAGTCTGAAACCCTTCATCCCGCGCCTCCGCGATCGCGGGGGGTTCACGAAGCAGCGCAGTGTCCAACTCGCCCGTCCGCAACGCGTCCATCGTGGCATCCGCGCCCGAGATGCTGATGAACCGCAGCGACTGAACGCAGACCGGTCCACCCCAGTAGTCGTTCTTGGCGGCCATGACGATTTCCTCGCCCGGCGCGTACCTCACGAGCTCGTACGGTCCGACCCCGGCGCCACGCGGATTCAGCGCGAACTGGTCCGGTCCCATCGAGTCCACGATGCGCGGATTGGTCACCATTCCGATGTCTGTCGCCAGCACCTGGGGGAAACTCGGATACGGGCCGTCGAGAGTGAAGCGGACGGTGACCGGGTCGAGTACGTCCATGGAGGCAATGGTCAGCGCCTCGCCGCGTGAAACCTGCGTATTGGCCGGAGACTGGTGGCGCTCGATGCTTCGCTTGACGTCGTCGGCGGTCAGCGGATCCCCGTTGCCGAACTTCACACCGTCCCGCAGGGTCATCGTCCACACCGTGTGGTCGGCATTCGGTTCGAGGGATCGGGCAACCTGCGGTTCGTACTGCTGGGTGACGGTGTTGTACGTCATCAGGGTGTCGAAAAGTGCCTGGACCTCCGTCCCTCCACTGCCGGCGGCCCCTGGTTGTCCAACGGGATCGAGTCCACGGGGCGACAGCAACGTGCCGTGCGTGATCGACCCGCCGACTCGGTCACTCGTGCACGTACCACTCGCCGCTGCGGTGCTGTCGCCAGTGGAACCGCTGCAACTCACCGACATCAACAGCATCAACGCTGATGCCGCGATGGCTGGATTTCGCAGTCTCATGCAAGGACTCCTCGAAGTTGTGGAGATGCCGGAAACCGGCATGGGAAGGCAGGTTACTGGTCACGGTCGCGAGACACGCCGGCAGCCTGAACGAAATTCGGCCCACTCGAAATCTCCGTCGGACCGATACGGGCAGAACAGAAGTCGTACCTCGACGCAATCGGCAACTACTTGGCGGACATTCCCGCGTCGACCGGCAGAGCGACGCCGGTGACATATCGTGCCTCGTCCGAGGCGAGCCACAGCACCGCGTTGGAGATGTCCGTCGCGTCCAGCCACGGAATCGGCATCATCAGAGTCGACATGAACGCGGCGCGGACGTCGTCCTTCGTGGGGTGTTCCTTTTCGGGGGAAAACACCTTG
>JBCEBZ010000580.1:4760-6955 GCA_039206675.1 Rhodococcus sp. (in: high G+C Gram-positive bacteria)
TTGACCCGAATGTTGTGCTCGGCGAGTTCCATCGCCAGCGAACGCGCGAGACCGACTACGCCGTGCTTCGACGCCGCGTAGCTGCCGTAGTGCGGCACACCCTTGAGGCCGGCGGCGGAACTGGTGACGATGATCGAGCCGCCGTCGCCCTGCCGGAGAAGGTGCGGAACAGTCGCTTTGACCGTATGGAAGACGCCGGTGAGGTTGACGTCGATCGTGGTCTGCCACAGCTCTTCACTCATCTCCCACACCTTCGTGGGAGTGCCGAAGATCCCTGCATTGGCCACAACAACGTCCAACCGACCGAGGTCGGCAACGCCACTTCGGACCGCGTCCTCCAGGGCGTCCTGGTTCCGGACATCGACCTTCTGTGCAACGATCCGCCGACCCGTCTTCTCCACCAGGGCGACTGTTTCGTCGAGATCCTCGGCCGAGGCACCCTCGTAAGGGACGGTCGCCACGTCCTCGACGATGTCGACGGCGATGATGTCGGCGCCCTCCTCCGCCAAACGCAACGCGTGCGAGCGGCCCTGACCGCGCGCCGCCCCGGTGATGAACGCAACTTTCCCCGCTACTCGTCCCATGTGCGGTTGCCTCCTTCTCACGTGTCGCCGGCCCAACCAGACTGACCGAGTGCGTTCTCTCACGGCGTGCCCAGCCATCCGCCGACGTACGGCAACGGTCCATCACGGCAGGCCGCTCGAAACCAAGCATGCGCTTGCTACATGGCATTCTTATGAGGTGCGTCACAGCTGTCAAGTCCAATGGAAATCGACAGGCCCATGCAGCTCGAGATGGACCGCTCGCACTACCAAGCATGCGCTTGCTTTATTGCTGCTACTGTATGCCGCAGATCACAGCGCGCGCCGCTCTCGAGCACCCCGCGCGATCGTTCCGACCATACGTCGACGTCAGGAGAGAGAAATGGACCTGAAGCTCGGTCTCAAGGCATCAGCGGAGCAGTTCGGCCCCCGCGAACTTGTCGAAATCGGTGTCGCAGCGGAAGAGCACGGCTTCGACAGCGTCACGGTCTCGGACCATTTCCAACCATGGCGTCACACGGGCGGGCATGCCCCGTTCTCGATCGCGTGGATGACTGCCGTCGGCGAGCGGACGAAGCGAGTGCAGCTCGGGACATCAGTGCTGACACCGACATTCAGGTACAACCCGGCGGTCATCGCGCAGGCCTTCGCCACGATGGGGTGCTTGTACCCCGACCGCATCATGCTCGGCGTTGGCTCGGGCGAGGCCCTGAACGAGATCGCCACCGGATTCGAGGGCGAGTGGCCCGAGTTCAAGGAACGCTTTGGCCGACTCCGCGAGTCGGTTGATCTGATACGCGCATTATGGAGTGGTGAACGGGTGGACTTCGAGGGCTCGTACTACCGCGCAAAAGGAGCCTGCATCTACGACGTACCCAAGGGCGGCATCCCCATCTACATCGCCGCCGGCGGCCCAGTCGTCGCGCGGTACGCGGGCCGGGCAGGCGACGGCTTCATCTGCACTTCCGGTAAGGGGATGGACCTCTACACCGAGAAGCTGCTTCCTGCGGTCAGGGAAGGCGCCCAGAAGCTCGACCGCGATATCGCCGACATCGATCGCATGATCGAAATCAAGATTTCCTACGACACCGATCCCGCGAGCGCACGAGAAAACACACGTTTCTGGGCTCCGCTATCGCTGACTGCGGAGCAGAAGCACAGCATCGAGGATCCGATCGAGATGGAGGCGGCGGCGGACGCGTTACCCATCGAACAGGTCACCAAGCGGTGGATCGTTGCATCGGATCCCGACCATGCAGTCGAGCAGATCAAACAATATGTCGAGGCGGGGCTCAATCACCTGGTATTCCACGCCCCCGGACATGACCAGAAACGCTTCCTCCAACTCTTCGAACGCGATCTCGCTCCGCGCCTGCGCGCGCTGGCATAACGGCCATTCCGGACCGCGGGGATACTCACAATGACGACGCCGATACGCGCCCTGGAAGACCTGGAAATTCCATATCTTGAATACGAAAGTCCCGAATACCAATTAGATCCAGCGTCGGTAGTGCGCACGGCACGCGAGCAAATATGGCTGGCTAGGTCTGTTCGTGGCTATGAGGTCCTGTCATACAGAACCTGCTCCCAACTCACTCTGGATAAAGAGCACCTTGACGGAGCAGGCAGCGAGTATTACCGACAGCAGAACGC
>JBCEBZ010000580.1:6965-8504 GCA_039206675.1 Rhodococcus sp. (in: high G+C Gram-positive bacteria)
CTTCGGACCTCATTATCCGGTACGCGTCAGAAGGCATGCTTCCGCTAATGCCCTGGGTCCGTCACGACCCGATCCGGCGCGTACTGCAGTTGGCATTCTCGGCCTCCCGGGTGAGGCAACTTCGTCCGGTCATGCGCGCAGTCGCCGAGGAACTTCTGTACGCACACTCTCTCGGTGGTGAGCTGGATTTCGTCGCTGATTTCAACGATGCGTATCCCATCGAAGTCGTCTGTCGTCTACTCGGCGTGCCCGTCGCAGATATTCCTCTCTTCAAGGAGTGGACGGTCAGTCTTGCACGACTCTCCCACCACCCCATCGACCCATACAGGGCCGAAATCGATCGCGCGTTGCTCGGGCTATACGAGTACTTCCGCGATCTTGTCACTCTCCGCCGCGCGAAACCGGCTGACGACTTCGTCACAGCGATCATCGAAACGGAATCCGCACAGGGCAACGAGGACCGCCTCTCCGAGGGGGAAATGTTTGGCGCTCTTGTCAATCTTCTCTTTGCGGGACATGACACCACCAGGCTGCAGTTGGGTTCCGCCGTGGCACTTCTCATGCAGAACCGGAGTCAATGGGATGCACTCGTCGAGAACCCGGACCTGGCAACAGCAGCGATCGACGAATCGATGCGCCTGCAGCCGTCCCTGCACACCATCTTGCGGACGGTAACCAAAGACGTGGTCATCAACGACATCCACTTTCCCCCGGGCACACCGATCGCGCTCAACATCTTTGCTGCGAATCGTGATCCTGCGATGTTCCCCAACCCCGACGTCTTTGACCTGACCCGGGCGAACGCGACAAAGCATCTCACCTTCGGGCGCGGACACCGGCTATGCCTCGGGCACGCACTGGCACGGACTGAAATGACCGAAGCTCTGCACGTGTTGGCCACCCGGTTTCCTGAGACACACCTGGTCACGTCAACGGCATTCTCCGGATCGTCGGCGGCAACCCAGGGGCCCGAAAGACTACAGCTTCGGCTCGCCTAGTCCTTGTACCCGAACCGGTTCCACAATAGCCGAAGCGATGGAGGACCGGGGGCTCCCAGCCCGATCTCCTTCGGCTCCCAGCGATCGCCCTTGTCCTGGGCAGGGCCGTGCCGCCAGCCCTCGGCGACGGTGATCTTGCCGCCGGCGCCGACCGTCATCCGGGGCCGGCGGCGGGTGGTGCGATTGCGTTGACCGTAACGCCCCAGTTCCCCAGTTCCGCGGCCGCCTGGATGGTCAACTCCGCGATCCCCCCGGGCGTCCCGCTCCTGCTCGCTCATCCCGACGAGCATGCGGTTGCGCCGATGCTGCTCAAAGCCGTTCTGGTCGAGGGCAACACCCACGCCGGTGTACTCGCGTCCGGTCAGGTCGTGGAACTCCTCGATGACCTGCCCACCTGCTAGAGTCTCATCGACGGCCGCGTCGCGGTTTCTAGTGCCCGCGCGTCCAACACCGACACCGAGGCCGGCATCGAGATGGTGACGTAGCTCGGTGGCCCCCACGGAGGCTGGACAAGGTGCCCACCGCGCTCGCCACCCTCGCC
>JBCEBZ010000581.1:0-8495 GCA_039206675.1 Rhodococcus sp. (in: high G+C Gram-positive bacteria)
CACGCGTCCTGCTCGAACGCCTTCAAATCCACCGCCTGGGTGGCCGATCCTTGCGCTTGCGGATGATCGTCGGGGAGAACGACGCGGAGCGGGTCGGTGAGTAGGTGCTCGAATCGAACTCCGTCGACCGGGCTGGGGGTGCCGCTGTACGAGGCAGTGATCGCCATATCCAGCTCGCCGCTGGCGATTAGTTCGACGCCTCCGTCGGTGGGTACGTCGACGACCGACAACTGGGCGTCGGGATGGCGATAGCGCAGCGCTGTCAGGCCGTCGGGCAGCAGCGCAACCGCCGCCGACGGAAATGCTCCCAGGCGCAACCTGTTGGCGTGAGCGCCGAGGTATTCCGCCACCGTTTCCTCCGCGCGGGACAATTCGGCGGCGACACGTTCGCTGTGTGCGGCCAGCAGACTACCGAGCGGGGTCAGTTTGGCACCTCGGGCACCCCGTTCGACGAGCAGGGCGCCGAGGTCACGTTCGAGCTTGGCGAGCTGCTGCGACACGGCGGGCGACGTGATTCCGAGCGTCTCGGCCGCGCGCGCAAGGCTGCCTCCCTCCTTGACGGCCAACAGGAGGGCCAGCTGGGACGAGGTGAGATTCATTAAGCAAACCTTAGCGCTGTAGCAGGTAGATCGCCATTCTACTTATTTACGGGAGGCGGGACGATGAAGGTCACGAACTCGTAGAAGGAGTGCATCCGATGGTCAACCTGCTTCGCGCAGTCCCGGTCGCGCGTGCCCGGAAGTCCGAGGGGATCCAGTGACGACCTCGGTTCGACTCGAAGTCCGTAGCAACGTTGCTTGGATCACCCTCGACGGGGTGGACACCCGCAACTCACTGGACGGGAACAGCGCTCAGGCACTCGTCGAGGCGTGCGATGCCGTGGACAATGACCCGTCCGTGGGTGCGGTGGTGATCACCGGCGCCGGAAGTGCGTTCTGCTCGGGAGCCGACCGGACTGCGCTTCGCGATCTCTCGTCTGCGCGACCGCACGAAGCGTACGAGGTGCTCGACTCGCTGTATCGTGCGTTCCGCCGCTTCGGTGAAGTGACCGTTCCGTCCATTGCTGCGGTTAATGGCGGCGCGGTCGGCGCCGGGCTGAACTTGGCGTTGGCGTCGGATGTGCGTGTCGCCGCGGACAACGCTCTGCTGGTACCGGGATTCGCCGAGAACGGAATTCACCCGGGAGGCGGTCACTTCCACCTTCTCGAACGGGCTGCCGGCCGGCAAGCCGCCGCCGCACTGGGCGTGCTCGGACAACGGTTGACCGGATCCGCTGCCGCCGACATCGGGCTGGTGTGGGAAGCGGTTCCGGTGGCGGAGCTCGACGAAGCTGCCCAGCGTCTCGCGGAGCCGGTCGCCCGGGATCCCGAGCTGGCTCGGGCGTTGGCCAGGAGCCTTCGCCTGACGACCGCACCGCCGAGCGCGTGGCAGTCGGCTACCGAGGTCGAACGCGCACGGCAGATGTGGTCGCTGTCCCGTCCACGACCGGTCGCAGCTTCTTCCGAGAACGGTCTCGCCGCACCGTGATCTGGAACTGACGTCACATGAAGGCCGGCGTGATCGACAATCGTCCTCGCCCGCCCCTCGATCGTGCGAGCGTCCTTCCCGACTTGCTGACCGGCGACCTCTTCGCGATTTTCACAACCCGAAGGAACCCGAGATGTCCATCTTCTTGCAGACTCTGACCGATCGCGAACTCGATGCGGAGCTCACCCGCTGCCGCGCCGAGTACGACTCGTTGACGGCGCGGGGGCTGGCCCTCGACATCACCCGCGGTAAGCCGGCACCGGAACAACTCGACCTCTCCGCCGGGATGCTCGCCCTACCCGGTGACGGCGATTACGTGATCGATGGGATCGACTGCCGCAACTACGGCGAACTCGCCGGCCTGCCCTCGCTGCGGGCATTGTTCGGTGCGGTCCTCGATATCGACCCGGAGAACCTGATCGCCGGTGGCACGTCGAGCCTGGAGACGATGTACGACGTGCTCTCGTTCGCGTGGATCCACGGAACAGGTGGCGCTGCGTGGTCGACTGCTGGTTCGGTGAAATTCCTGTGCCCGGTTCCCGGTTACGACCGGCATTTCGCGATCGCCGAGTCGTTCGGCATCGAGCTGATTCCGGTCCCCTTGCTGGCGGACGGTCCCGACATCGACGTCATTCGCGAACTGGTAGCCGAGGATCCGCAGATCAAGGGCATCTGGTGTGTGCCCATGTATTCCAATCCCAGTGGTGTCACCTATACCGAACAGGTCACCCGCGACCTGCTGAGCGTGCCGACCGCTGCACCGGATTTTCGGATCTTCTGGGACAACGCCTACGCAGTTCACGCTCTCGTCGGCGACGCGCCACAGGTGCTCGATGTACTCGGCATCGCCGAGCAGGTGGGAAATCCCGACCGGCCATTCGTGTTTGCCTCGACGTCGAAGATGACCATTGCCGGCGGTGGGGTGAGTTTCTTCGCCGGGTCGAGCGAGAACATCGCGTGGTATCTGGGCCATCTGTCGCAGAAGCGGGTCGGACAGGACAAGGTCAATCAACTGCGGCATCTTCGATTCTTCGGAGATGTGGCCGGTGTTCTCGCGCACATGCGCAAACATCAGGACATTCTCGCTCCCAAGTTCGACCTCGTCACCACTACCCTGCGGCGCGAGTTGGGCGATTCGGGTATCGCGTCGTGGACCAATCCGACCGGGGGATACTTCGTCAACCTCGAAGTGTTGCCCGGCACGGCCACACGGGTGGTCGCGCTGGCGAAGGACGCGGGTATCGCGCTGACACCGGCCGGGTCGGCCTTTCCGTCCGGCAACGACCCGCAGGACAGCCACATTCGGTTGGCGCCGAGTCTGCCGTCCGAAGACGAGTTGAGGCTGGCGATCGACGGCCTGTGCACCTGCATTCGATTGGCGGCCACCGAACTCGCCCACCGTGTCCGTCGCGCGGACACCCACCCTTCGTCGGTGTCGGTGTAGCCGAGAACCACCCCTGCATCAGGGTGCGCAGCTATTACGCGCGTGGTGACGTCGCAGACTCCGATGCGGGTCATCTGGACGGGACACGTCGAGCGAAGTGCAGCAGACGACCCCAGAGGCATTAAGCAAAGTTAACGCTAGGCAATCGAGAACAGCGTTCCGTTGACGGGATGTTGACCGGATCATGGGTGCATACGAGCCAGGACGAATCAGTGCCGGGCGGCCCCTCATTCAGCGCCACAGGAGATGTCAGGTGAATCTCGAAGGACTCGAACACGACCGTCAGCTCGAGGTCTCGGCTGGACTCGGCGACTTGGCGTCGGCACCGGGTGATTACCAGAATTACGTCGAGGCGCTTTTCCGCCACGAGCCTCGCGGTGAACTGGCCGAATGGACCGACACCGACCTCGCGGCCCGCGCGTACGGGTACCTGAATTTTGCGCGTGCCCGCGCCGTCGGGACCGCACTGGTGCGGTGTGAAGTCGACGCCGGAAACAACCACGCGCGCATCCTGGTGGTCAACACCGATCTTCCCTTCCTCGTCGACTCGGTTGCGATGGCGCTGCGACGGCACGGCACGATCTCCGCGCTTCGTCACGTCACGTTGGCCGTCCGCCGCGACACCGAGGGGGTGCTCGTCCCGGGCGGCATCACCCGGCCCCGTCAGGACGATCAGTACGACAACGACCCGCTCGTCGAGTCGTGGGTGGAGATCACTCTCCAGCCATCCGCGGGAGGCGAAACCGAGTCGGCCGAGTTCACCGCAACGATCGAGGCCGCAATTCGAAGCACCCTGGCCGACGTCACGGTCGCGGTGACCGATCAAGCCGACATGGAAGCCGTCGCCCGCAAGGCCGCGCTGTCGCTGAAGTCCGATGCGGCCGAGAGCCAGCTCGACAGCGCCTACGAGGCCAGCGAGCTTCTGCACTGGATGTGCGCCGAGAACTTCACCTTTCTCGGTTACTGCTCCTACCGTCTGGTCACTGCCCCGGAGCCGGGAACCTCAACGCTCGAACCACTTCCGGAGTCCGGACTGGGCGTTCTCCGGCCGAATCATCACGAGCACCGCCACCACACCCTCGACCGCCTGACGACGACTCGCGCCTTCGGACCCGACGTGTTGATGGTATCGGCCGCCGGCACACGCAGCACGGTCCGGCGGGACGCCCCGTTGGACTACGTGGGGATCAAGATCGTCGATTCCGCGGGTGTCACTGTCGGCGAGCACCGCTTCCTCGGTCTGTTCGACGGCACCCTCGACACCTCGGATATGCGGACGATTCCGGTCGTCAACCGGACCGCAGCACGCACCCTGGCAATACTCGATCGTGATCCGCGCTCGCGTGAAGGGCTCGAACTGCTCGACATTCTCCAGGACTACCCGCGGCGGGAGCTACTGCAGAGCACCGCCGAGGAACTCGCTCCCACGGTGCTCGCGGTGCTGCATCTGCAACGGCAACCGCGGGTGCGGGCGTTCATCCGTCAGGACACCTACGGCCGGGCGGTGTCGATTCTGCTGTACGTCCCTCAGGACCGGTTCTCCCCGACCGTTCGCCGGGCCGTCGTGACGGCGGTCTCCGGGGTTCTCGGTGGCGCCGCGGTCGATCACAACACGCGAATCGGTGAGACGGCACTGGTGCGGGTCCACATCACCGCCTGGCCGAACACCGAGGAGGCGCGCGTCGACGCCGCGGAACTGTCGCGCGTCGTGGTGGAGGCGGCCCGGTCGTGGACCGAGAAACTCGACGAGTTGCTGTCCGGGACAGGGTCGCAGTCGGTCGGCGACTTCGTCCCGGCGGCTGTGCCCCTGAGTTATCAGGAGCGGTTCTCCCCCGCCGAAGCAGTCGCACACCTGACGTCGTTCGCCGAACTGGTCGAGGTTCCGCACCGGCGGTTGCTGCTGACGATCACCCCGCCGCCCCCGGAGGACGCGACCACCGACCTGATCTCGGCTGTCGCGGTCACCACCGAACCGATGGTCCTCGCCTCCGCACTTCCGATCTTCGGCTACCTGGGATACGAACTCACCGCGGAACATCCGCACGTGTTGACCGGCACCGACGGGCAACTCGCGTACATGTACGAGTTCATTCTCCGCGCGCGCTCCCGTGCGCACCGTCTCGATGCGGACACCGCTGCCCGGACCGCTGAGGCGTTCGAGGCGAGCTACAGCGGGCACACCGACCCCGACGCACTGCATGCGCTGATCACGACCGCGGCGATGGATTGGCGGCAGGTCCTGGTCCTGCGCGCCTACGCCGCGTATCTGCGGCAAAGCGGCTGGACGTTCTCCACCGAATTCGTCAATTCCGTGATCGCCGGCCACCCGAAGATCGCCGCCGCCGTGTGGACGCTGTTTCGCACACGGTTCGATCCGGCACTCCCGGACGGGAAACGCGACCACACCGAGCTGGTCTCCGAGATCGAGGCCGCGATCGACCAGGTGCAGGGAATCGAGCCGGACCTCATTCTCCGGACCCTGCTCGATACCGTGCTCGCCACCTCACGGACAAACGCGTTCCGGCGTCTGTTCGCGCCGATGGACGGACCGGTCGACACCATCCTGAGTTTCAAGCTCGATCCCCGCAAGATTCGCGGTCTTCCCACTCCCATACCGCAAGTGGAGATGTGGGTGTTCGCCCGCACTGTCATGGGCACCCATCTGCGGTTCGGGCACATCGCGCGCGGCGGCATCCGGTGGACCGACCGAGTCGAGGATTTCCGCACCGAGGTGCTCGGCCTTGTGCGCGCGCAAATGGTGAAGAATGCGGTCATCGTTCCCACCGGCGCCAAGGGCGCTTTCCTGCCACGGCTGCTGCACACCGACACGAACCGCGCCCAGCAGCTCGAGATCGGCCGAGCCGCCTACGGCACGTTCGTCGACGGACTGCTCGATCTGATCGACAACTTCACCAAGGACGAGTCCGGTACCTACCGCGTCGACCCCGCACCGCGGACAGTGCGTCACGACGGCGACGACACCTACCTGGTCCTCGCCGCCGACAAGGGCACCGCGCAGTTCTCCGACGTCGCCAACGCCATCGCGACCGCTCGCGGGTTCTGGCTCGGGGACGCCTTCGCCTCGGGCGGGTCCAACGGATACGACCACAAGCAGATGGGCATCACCGCCCGCGGGGCCTGGGAGTCGGTGCGCCAGCATCTGTTCGAGATCGGCATCGACTCCGACTCCGACCCGGTCACCGCAGTGGGTATCGGTGACATGAGCGGGGATGTGTTCGGCAACGGACTGCTCCGCTCCCGGTCCCTGTGTCTGGTCGCGGCCTTCGACCACCGGCACATCTTCCTCGACCCGAACCCCGACCCGAACCCGGCGTTCGAAGAGCGGCTGCGCCTGTACGGTCTGCCGGGCTCCTCCTGGGCCGACTACCGCCCCGACCTCATCAGCACCGGCGGTGGAGTCTTCCCCCGGTCGGCCAAGCGTGTCACGGTCGCGCCCGAGGCTCGGGCCGCGCTGGGCCTGGACGAAGCACGCGCACACTACACACCCAACGAGCTGGTGCGCGCGATACTGTCGGCGCCGGTCGATCTGCTGTTCAACGGTGGCATCGGCACCTACGTGCGGGCGAGTTCGGAGACCGACTCGGAGGTCGGCGACAGCGCGAACGACGCCGTCCGTATCACCGGACGGGATATACGTTCCCGGGTGATCGGTGAAGGCGGCAACCTCGGGCTCACCCCACTCGGCCGGCGCGAGGCGGCGCTGCACGGGGTCCAGTTGAACACCGACGCGATCGACAACGTCGCCGGTGTCGACACCTCCGATCACGAGGTCAATATCAAGATCGCGCTCGAAGCCGCCATCGCCGACGGCACTCTGGACCCGGACAAACGCAACATCCTGCTGCAGTCGCTGACCGACGACATCGCCGACCGCGTACTAGCCCACAACCGGGCGCAGAACACCATGCTGTCGGTGGCCCGCGCCGAAGCCGCCGAGATGGCACCGGTGCACCGCCGGATGCTGACGGCACTCGAACGGCAGGGCGTGCTCTCCCGGGAGGTGGAGTCGCTGCCGAGCGACGCCGAACTCGAACAGCGCATCACCCAGGGCGGGGCACTGACCTCCCCCGAACTCTGCACCCTGCTCGCCTACGTCAAACTGGACCTGAAATCCGCTGTCCTGGCCTCCGGAATCACCGGAGAAGCGTGGGCGGACCATTTCCGCACCGCATACTTCCCCGACGGTGTCGTCGCCGTATGCGGCGACCGCCTGGGGTCGCACCCCCTGGCACACCAGATCACCGCCACCGCCATCACCAATCGCCTGGTCGACGACAACGGCATCACCTTCGTGTTCCGGATGCAGGAGGAGACCGGGGCGCCGGTCGGCGCGGTCGTCCGGGCATGGGAGGTAGTTCGCCACGCCGTCGCCCAGCCGAACTACCTGGCCGGCATTGCCGCGCTCGACCCGTCGGCCACCGCAGACACTCGTGTCCGGATGCAACTGAGCCACCGCCGCCTCGTCGAGCGCTCGGTGCGCTGGCTCCTGGCGAACCGACGGCACACCATCGACGTGAGCGCGGAAACCGCCCGCCTCACATCCGTTGTCGAGCCACTGCGCGATCGCCTGCCGGACTTCCTCGTCGGCGCCGACCGGTCCGCGGTGGATGTCAAGCATCACCGCTACCTCGACGACCGGCACGTCCCCGACCCCCTGGCCCGCAGAACGGCAAGCCTGTTCCAGGAGTTCTCGCTGTTCCCGATCAGTGAAGTCGCACTGCGCACCGGCACGAACCCGGAGCACACGGCGCGTACGTACTTCCGGGTCGCCGAACGGTTCCGGCTCGACAAGCTCCTGCGCCGGGTCGCCGCTCTGCGCCGAGTCGACAACTGGGACGCCATGTCCCGGGCGGCGCTGCGCGATGACCTCTACTTCTCGGTCAGCGACGCCACCCGGCGACTACTCGACGTCGCCGACCTGCTGCCGGAGTCCGATCTGATCGGCCCCCTTACCTCCGACTGGCTCGACAACGTGCTGGACGCCGCACTCGACCCGGCACGCGAACCCGAGTTGGCGGTGCTGCTGGTCGCCACGAACGCCCTGCGCTCGTTCGCGGAGAACCTCGCATAGTGCAACGCGGAGTAGCCGACGGGAGCCTTTCGGCAGAAACACAGTGGAATATCCATGACAACAACGACATTCTCGACTTCGCGCTTCTCTGGGAGCCGCTGGGAGGGCCCGCTCCGGAAAACGTCGCGGCCGCATTCTCCATCGATATCGGGGAATACCACCGCCGGCTCCGGGGTGCTGCGAGGGTCCAGTTGGACCGACTCCAGCAAGGCATCACCTCACCCGAACGCATCTACGCCCCCGCCGCAATCACAACGCTTGCGTGAGATCACCCGACAGCCAAACTCCCCGCCTCACCCGAATCGGAGCCTCGATCCCGCAATGCCAGCTCTGACTGTGGCCGTCCGTCAAGTGCACGATCTGGCCGGCACCGACCTCGGCGCCAGCCGATGGCGCGAAGGGTCCAGGTGCCGGACGCCGCCCAAGCTGTGG
>JBCEBZ010000582.1:0-8491 GCA_039206675.1 Rhodococcus sp. (in: high G+C Gram-positive bacteria)
AGGTGAAGCAGGACACGGTCGCCCACCGGGTCACGGCGAGCGGCGCTCTGGAATCGGTGCCGGGCACCGACCTCGTCGTCGGCGACCGCGTGGTCGTCGTCGCCGGTGAGGTGATCCCGGGCGACGGCGACGTCGTCGAGGGCATCGCCACCGTGGACGAGTCGGCCATCACCGGCGAGTCCGCGCCCGTCGTCCGCGAATCCGGCGGCGACCGGTGCGCCGTCACCGGCGGCACGACCGTGCTGTCCGACCGGATCGTCGTCCGCGTCACCGCGGCCCCCGGGCAGTCGTTCGTCGAACGGATGATCGCCCTCGTGGAGGGGGCGGCGCGGCAGAAGACACCGAACGAGATCGCGCTGAACATCCTGCTGGCGTCGCTGACGATCATCTTCCTGCTCGCCGTCGTCGCGATCGGCCCGATGGGCCTGTACGCGGGGCAGGAACAGGACCCGATCAAACTGATCGCGCTGCTGGTGTGCCTGATCCCCACCACGATCGGCGCCCTGCTGTCGGCCATCGGCATCGCCGGGATGGACCGGCTGGTGCAGCGGAACGTCCTCGCGATGTCGGGGCGGGCGGTGGAGGCCGCCGGCGACATCGACACCCTGCTGATGGACAAGACCGGCACCATCACGTTCGGCAACCGGCAGGCCACCGCCCTGCATCCCGCGCCGGGAGTCTCCGCGATCGAGCTGGCCACGGCGGCACGGCTGTCCAGCCTCGCGGACGGCACCCCCGAGGGTCGCAGCATCGTGGACCTGTGCGCCCGGGACTTCGGGTTGGACCCCGCGCCGTCGGAGACGGAGAGAGCAGCGGAGTTCGTGCCGTTCACGGCGCAGACCCGGATGAGCGGGCTCGACATCGACGGCACCCGCATCCGCAAGGGCGCGAGCGACGCCGTGCTGACCTGGGTGCAGGCGCTCGGCGGTCACACCTCGCCCGCGGTCACCGGCGCGGTGAACGAGATCGCGCAGGCGGGCGGAACACCCCTCGTGGTGGCCTCGGTCCACGCGGATGCGCCGACGGTGCTCGGGGTGATCGCGCTGTCGGACGTGGTGAAGCCGGGCATCGCCGAGCGGTTCGCGGAACTGCGGGCGATGGGAATCCGCACGGTGATGATCACCGGCGACAATCCGCTCACCGCCAAGGCCATCGCAGCCGAGGCCGGTGTCGACGACTTCATGGCGGAGGCGACACCCGAGGACAAACTCGCGCTGATCCGCCAGGAGCAGGAGGGCGGACGGCTGGTCGCGATGACCGGTGACGGCACCAACGACGCCCCGGCACTGGCCCAGGCGGACGTCGGGGTGGCGATGAACACCGGCACGTCCGCGGCGAAGGAAGCCGGGAACATGGTGGATCTCGATTCCGATCCCACCAAGCTCATCGAGGTGGTGGAGATCGGCAAGCAGCTGCTCATCACGCGTGGGGCGCTGACCACGTTCTCGCTGGCCAACGACCTGGCCAAGTACTTCGCCATCCTTCCCGCGTTGTTCAGCGTCATCTATCCGCAGCTGGACGCACTGAACATCATGCGGCTGGCCACACCGGAATCGGCCATCCTGTCGGCGGTGATCTTCAACGCCGTCGTGATCGTGGCCCTGATCCCGTTGTCGCTGAAAGGTGTTCGATACCGGCCGTCGTCGGCGTCGACATTGCTCGGCCGCAACCTGCTGGTCTACGGCCTCGGCGGCGTGATCACCCCGTTCGCCGGCATCTGGCTCATCGACCTCGTCGTCCGTCTCGTTCCCGGAATTGGGTGATCCCGCATGCGTTTTCTCATCGGTCTGCTCCGGCAGACCTGGGCCGGACTCCTCGTCCTGCTCGCACTCACGGCCGTTCTCGGCGTGCTCTATCCCGCCGCCGTGTGGGGTGTGAGCCGGATCGGCGCCGGCGCGGCGGAGGGTTCGCCGGTCCGCGACACCACCGGCTGCGTCGTCGGGAGCCGGTGGGTCGGTGTCGACCCGCAGGTGCCGGCAGGGGAGCCGGACCCGTTCTTCCACAGCCGGGTCACCGGGTCGGTGGCGGAACAGGATCCGTTCGCACCGGGCGACCCCGCCGCCGCGCTGCCCACCAATCAGGGACCGAGCAGCGAGATCCTGGCGGTGTTCGTCACCGAGCGCCGGAACGCGATCGCCGCCCGCGAGGGGGTGCAACCCGAGGCCGTACCGGCGGACGCGGTCACCGGATCGGGGTCCGGCATCGACCCGCACATCAGCCCCGCATACGCCGCGTTGCAGGTGCCGAGGGTCGCGCAGGTGAACGGCCTCGGCGAGACCCGGGTCCGGCAGCTGGTCGACGAGAACACCGAGGGAAGGCAACTCGGGTTCCTCGGCGAGCAGCGGGTGAACGTCCTCGAGCTGAACCTCGCCCTCGGCCTGACCGCACCTCGGTGCACCGCCCCGACAGCTGGTGGATGATGGCGAGGTGAGTGGTACCCGACCCGAAGGCGAACGCCGGCGCGGCGAACTGCGCATCTATCTCGGCGCCGCGCCGGGTGTCGGCAAGACGTTCGCGATGCTCGGCGAGGCGCACCGCCGGCGCGAACGGGGGTGCGACGTCGTCGCGGCCGTGGTGGAAACCCACGGCCGCGACCGCACGGCGGCGCAACTCGGCGACCTCGAACTGGTTCCGCCGAAGCTCATCGCCTACCGCGGCACGCTCGGCCGCGAGCTGGACGTCGAGGCCGTGCTGGCGCGCCGGCCGGCGCTGGTGCTCGTGGACGAGCTCGCGCACACGAACACGCCGGGCAGTGTCCACGAGAAACGCTGGCAGGACGTGGAGATTCTCCTCGGCGCGGGCATCGACGTCCTCTCGACCCTCAACGTCCAGCACCTCGAAAGCCTCAACGACGTGGTCCAGCGGATCACCGGGGTGGTGCAGCAGGAAACGGTCCCCGACGAGGTGGTGCGCGCCGCCACCCAGGTGGAGCTGGTGGACATCACCCCGGAGGCGCTGCGCCGCAGGCTGTCCCACGGCAACATCTACGCCGCCGAGAAGGTCGACGCCGCGCTGAGCAACTATTTCCGGAAAGGGAACCTCACCGCACTGCGCGAACTGGCCTTGCTGTGGGTCGCCGATCAGGTCGATGCCGCACTCGCGAAATATCGTGCGGAGAACAAGATCACCGACACGTGGGAGGCCCGGGAACGGGTGGTGGTCGCGGTGACGGGTGGACCGGAATCGGAGACACTCGTCCGGCGTGCAGGCCGGATCGCGTCGAGGGCCAGCGCCGAGCTGATCGTCGTGCACGTGGTGCGCGGCGACGGCCTCGCCGGCGTCTCGGCCCCGGAGATGGGCAAGGTGCGGACGCTCGCCGCGAGTATCGGCGCGAGCCTGCACAGCGTCGTCGGCGACGACGTCCCGACCACGCTCCTCGATTTCGCCCGGTCCGCGAACGCCACCCAGTTGGTGCTGGGCACGTCGAGACGCTCGAGGTGGGCGCGGATCTTCGACGAGGGAATCGGTGCGAGCGTGCTGCACCAGTCGGGGTCGATCGACGTGCACATGGTCACGCACGGCGAATCCCATCGGCTGAGGCGGTTGTCGCCGGTGGGATCGCGGTCCCGCACGGTGATCGCCTGGATCGCCGCGGTTCTCGTACCGTCGGTGGCCACCGTGGTGATGAGCGCCGTCGACCGCTGGCTCGGGCTGGTCGGCGAGGGCGCCCTGTTCTTCATCGTGGTGCTGCTCGTCTCCCTGCTCGGCGGTGTCGCCCCCGCGGCGTTCTCCGCGCTGATCTCGGGGCTGTTCCTCAACTACTTCTTCACCCCGCCGGTGCGGAGTTTCACCATCGCCGAGCCGGACAACTTCATCACCACCGTCGTGCTGCTCGTGGTCGCCGTCGCGGTCGCGGTCCTGGTCGACGCGGCCGCCAAGCGTTCGCGGGAGGCCCGCCGGGCGTCGCAGGAGGCGGAGTTGCTGGCGCTGTTCGCCGGATCGGTGTTGCGGGGGGCCGATCTCGGCACGCTGCTCGAGAAGGTGCGTGAGACCTACGGTCAGGAGTCGGTGAGTGTCCTGCACCGGGACCACGGCCTCGTCGGGTCGGTCGGGCCGCGTCCACCGGCGAGTGTCGACGACGCCGACACGGTCTGCGAGGTGGGGGAAGGGGAGTACGCGCTCGCGCTCCGCGGCAGTGAACTGCACGCCCGGGACCGCCGCGTGCTGCTCGCCGTCGCGAACCAGGCCGTGGGGATGATCCGCCAGACGGAACTCACGCGGGAGGCGGGACAGGCGCAGGCGCTGGCCGAGGCCGACCGGTTGCGGCGGTCGCTGCTGTCCGCCGTCAGCCACGACCTCCGGACGCCGCTGGCCGCGGTCAAGGCCGCCGCGTCCAGCCTGCGCAGCGACGACGTCGCGTTCTCCCCGGAGGACACCGCCGAACTGCTCGCGACCATCGAGGAATCGGCCGACGTCCTGACCTCGCTCGTCGGCAACCTGCTCGACTCGTCCCGGCTCGCGGCGGGAGTGGTGACCCCGACGCTGCGGCCCGTGTACCTCGACGAGGTGGTGCACCGGGCGCTGGTGGGGCTGGGAATCGGCGGCCGGACCGGGACACGGGCCCGTGAACGGGTCGAGGTCGACGTCGGAACGGTCGCGGCGATGGCGGATTCGGGTCTGCTCGAGCGGGTCCTCGCGAATCTGATCGACAACGCGCTCCGCTACGGTGAGGACTCCGTCATCCGGGTCGGTGCTGCGGCGGTCGGCGACCGCGCCGTCGTCACCGTCGCCGACACGGGCCCGGGAGTGCCGCGGGGGCGGGCGGAGGAGATGTTCGCCCCGTTCCAGCGACTGGGGGACCGCGACACGACGACGGGCGTCGGGCTCGGGCTCTCCGTCGTCCGCGGATTCGTCGACGCGATGGGCGGCACCATCAGCGCCACCGACACCCCCGGCGGTGGTCTGACGATGGTGGTGGAACTGGCCGGCGCGGGAGGGGAGCACCCATGACGAGAATCCTCGTCGTCGACGACGAACCGCAGATTCTCCGCGCCCTGCGGATCAACCTCAGTGTGCGCGGATACGACGTGGTGACGGCCGTATCCGGGGCGGCGGCCCTGCGCGCCGCGGCCGAGCGACCGCCCGACGTGATCGTGCTCGACCTCGGGTTGCCCGACATGGACGGCACGGAGGTGCTCGCGGGCCTGCGCGGGTGGTGCCCGGCGCCGGTGATCGTGCTGTCGGCGCGCACCGATTCCGCGGACAAGGTGGACGCCCTCGACGCGGGCGCCGACGACTACGTCACCAAGCCGTTCGGGATGGACGAGTTCCTGGCCCGGGTGCGGGCCGCGGCCCGCCGGGCGACGACGGCCGTCGACACGAGCGAGCCTGTGGTGGAGACGGATTCGTTCACGGTCGACCTGGCGGCGAAGACGGTGCGGCGGGCGGGGGCCGAGGTGCACCTGACGCCGACCGAGTGGGGGATGCTCGAGATGCTCGTGCGCAACAAGGGCAAGCTGGTGGGGCAGAAGGAACTGCTGCGGGAGGTGTGGGGTCCGGCGTACGCCACCGAGACCCACTACCTGCGGGTGTACCTCGCGCAGCTGCGGCGCAAGCTCGAGGACGATCCGTCGCACCCGCGTCACCTCATCACGGAGGCGGGGATGGGGTACCGGTTCCAGGTCTGAGATCCCGTGTTGGTTAGCCTTGCCTCATGAGGATGAGAAGTCTCGTGTCTGTGTCTCTTCTGGTCCTGGCGCTGGCCGGCTGCGGCAGCGGCGGGGACGAATCGGAACCGGCGGCGGGTGCCGGTGACGCCGCGTTCCCGGCAGTGGTCGCCACGAAGTTCGGTGACGTCACGGTCGCGTCGAAACCCGAGCGCGTGGTCGCGATCGGCTGGGGTGACGCCGAGACCGCGCTCGCGCTCGGTGTCGAACCCGTCGGCGCCAGCGACTGGGTCGCCTTCGGCGGCGACGGCGTCGGACCGTGGGCGGAGGGGAAGTACACCACGGCGCCGACGATCATCGGAACCCTCGAACCGTCGTACGAGCAGATCGCGGCGCTCGAACCCGACGTCATCCTCGACACGAAGAGCGCCGGTGACGCGGAACGCTACGACCATCTGTCGCAGATCGCCCCGACGATCGCGCTGCCGGACGGCGCCGACAACTACAAGACGCCGATCGAGAGCCAGGTGTCGATGGTCGCGACCGCCCTCGGCGTGCCGGACAAGGGTGACGCGCTGCTCGCCGACATCGACCGCCGGTTCACGGACGCCGCCGCGGCCCACCCCGAATTCGCGGGGAAGACGATCACCGTCGGTGCCTACTCGGGCACGGGATGGGGCGCCTACACCGCCGACACCGAGCGGCTTCAGTTCATGAAGAAACTCGGATTCGTCAGCAACCCGGCGGTGGACGCGCAGCCGGCGGTGAAGTTCTCGGTTCCGGTGTCGGAGGAGAATCTCGACGTGATGGACGCGGACATGGTGGTCATCTTCCCGATCGGCAGGCCCGCCGCCGACGCCGCGAACCGGCCGCTGTTCCAGGCGATCCCCGCGGTGCGCGACGGACGGTACCTCGTGTTCGACGATCAGGCCGTCTCCAAGGCGTACTCGACGAATTCGGTGCTGTCGCTGCAGTACGCACTCGACACCGTCGTGCCTCTGGTGTCCGAGCGGCTGCGGTGACGCTCAGTAGAGCAACGTCCGGTACTGCTCCTGCCTGCGGGGCGTAGCCGGGTCGTGTTCCAACTCGTGCTGCTCGGCGTGCATTTCCCGCAGCGACGGGATCTCGTCGGGGTCGGGCCACGACTCCGGATCCCACATCCGTGACCGGAGTATCGCCCGGGCGCAGTGCGTGTAGACCTCGTCGATCCGGATCACGACACCGAGGTTCGCCGGTTTCCCGTTGATCGACATCGACTGCAGCAGTTCGGGATCGACGGTCAGGGTGGCGGTGCCGTTGACGCGCACCACCTCGTCGATCCCGGGCACCACGAACAGGACGCCCACGTGCGGGTTCCCGAGGATGTTGCGGTACGAATCGGCGCGCCGGTTGCCGGGGCGGTCCGGGAGCACCAGGGTCCGGTCGTCGAGGAAGATCGTCTTCGGGGTGAGGTCTCCCCGCGGTGAGCAGTCGCAGTGACCGTTCGCGTCGGCGGTGGCGAGGACGAAGAACCGCGCCTCGGAGATGAAGCGGCGGATCAGGGGCATCGTGTGATCGGTGTGCTTGGTGGCGATCGAGGGGTGGGGAACGCCCAGCACCTGTTCGAGTTCCTCGAGAGAGGTGATCGTGTGCTCCGGCGAGGGGGCGTGCGCTGCCACTGAGGTGCTTCCGTTCGTCGAGGGCGGTCCAAAGTTAGGGTAACCTTCGGCGGCTCGGGCGCGTCCCGCAGGCCCGCGGCTCGGCCTGCGGACCGCCGCCGCCCGGGCGTGGGAGACTGGTCCGGTGAGGTTGTATCGAGACAATGCGGTGGTCCTGCGCCAGCACAAGCTGGGCGAGGCCGACCGTATCGTCACACTCCTCACCCGGCAACACGGTCTGGTGCGCGCGGTCGCCAAGGGGGTGCGCCGCACGAAATCCAAGTTCGGCGCCCGGCTCGAGCCGTTCGCGCACATCGACGTGCAGCTGTACCCGGGCCGCAACCTCGACATCGTCACCCAGGTCCAGACGGTCGACGCGTTCGCGACCGACATCGTCGACGACTACACCCGGTACACCACGGCGTGCGCGATTCTCGAGACCGCCGAGCGGCTCGCAGGCGAGGAACGGGCCCCGGCGCTGCAACTGCACCGCCTGACGGTCGGGGCGCTGCGGGCCGTCGCGGAACACCACCGGCCGTGCGAGCTGATCCTCGACGCCTTCCTGTTGCGGGCCATGGGTTTTGCGGGCTGGGCACCTGCCCTCGCCGACTGCGCGCGGTGCAGCGCACCCGGCCCGCACCGGGCATTCCACGTGGCCGCCGGGGGAGCGGTGTGCGTCCATTGCCGTCCGCCGGGTGCCGCCACCCCGTCGCCGGGCGTTCTCGACCTGATGGACGCGCTGTTCCGCGGCGACTGGGCGAGCACCGAGCAGGTGCCCGAGTCGTTGCGGGGGCAGGCCAGCGGTCTGGTCGCGGCGCATCTGCAGTGGCATCTCGAACGGCAACTCCGCACTCTCCCGCTGATCGAACGCGCACGACCGCATGCGGCGGTAGGGGTGGAGGATTCGGTCAGGCAGGATGGGGACCGTGATTCGACGACGCGAACCCCGAGCTCCGCATAATTCCGGGGCCGAGCGCCAGATCCGGCCGCCGGACCCGCATCCCTCGGGCGCCCGCCCGCCGGGCCTGCAACCCGAACTCGTGCCCCGGCACATCGCGCTGGTGATGGACGGCAACGGCCGCTGGGCGCAGGAGCGGGGACTGCCCAGAACCGCGGGCCACGAACGCGGCGAGGCCGTGTTGATGGACGCCGTCTGCGGATGCATCGAGATGGGTGTCGAGTGGTTGTCGGCGTACGCGTTCTCCACCGAGAACTGGAAACGCAGCCCCGAGGAGGTGCGCTTCCTGA
>JBCEBZ010000583.1:0-8468 GCA_039206675.1 Rhodococcus sp. (in: high G+C Gram-positive bacteria)
GCGCCGGGTCGCGCCGCGCGTAGCGCGGCCGTTTTTGGGCCGCGTCGGCGCGCCGGCGGGGCCCACGCGCACCGGGACGGCTCGACTCGTCTGCGGTGTCAGCGCCAGCTCGGCAACCACAGTTGGTGCTGCCACGTCTCCGGGGTGATCGGGACGGCCGTGAGGATCGGCCACAACCAGATGAAGTTGGCGACCACCAGCCCCACGTAGAGGCAGACGGCGAGCAGGCCGGTGGTGCGGCGCTCGAACGACGCCCGCGCGCTACCGAGGACGTCGCCCAGTACCAGCGCGAGACCCATCACCATGAACGGCGCCAGCGCCACCGCGTAGAAGTAGTACATCTGGCGGTCCAGGGTGGTCAGCCACGGCAGGAACGCGGCGCCGTAGCCGGTGAGGACGGTGGCGTACCGCCAGTCCTTCCGCACGACGGACTGCCACAGGGCCCACGCGAGCATCGGAAGCGCCAGCCACCACATGGCGGGCGTCCCTATGAGCATCACGGCCTTGACGCAACTCGACGCACCGCAGCCGGTGACGTGATCACCCTCGGCGAAGTAGTACAGCATCGGGCGCAGACCCATCGGCCACGTCCACGGCTTCGACTCCCACGGGTGATGATTGCCCGCCGAATTGGTCAGGCCCGCGTGGAACTGGAGGACGTTGCCGCTGTAGTACCACAGCGACCGCAGCGCTGCCGGCACGAACGACCAGGTGCCGCCCGTTCCGATCTCGTTGCCCACGGCATGCCGGTCGACGCCCGTCTCGCTGGCGAACCACGCCCAGTAGCTGGCGAGGTAGACGAACAGCGGGACGGCGACGAGCGCGTACAGCGCGGGGCCGACATCGCGGACGCCGGCGCCGAACCACGGGCGGCGCACCCCGTAGGCGCGCCGGGCCGACACATCGAAGGCGACGCTGAGCAGCCCGAAGAACACGATGAAGTAGACGCCCGACCATTTGGTGCCGCACGCCAGACCCAGCATGATCCCGGCGCCGAACCGCCACCACCGCACACCGAGCCGCGGACCCCACTCGCTGTCGCCGATCCGGCCCTCGGCGTATACCCGGGCCATCCGCTCGCGGACCTGGTCGCGGTCCACGATCAGGCAGCCGAGCGCGGCCACCGCGAACAGCGCCAGGAAGATGTCGAGCATGCCGAGCCGGGACGAGACGAACGTCACCCCGTCCGCGACCAGCAGGATCCCGGCGAGGCCGCCGATCAGGGTGGACCGCGTGAGCCGGCGGACGATCCGGATCACCAGCAGAACCATGATCGTGCCCGCCACGGCCGAGGCGAACCGCCAGCCCCAGCCGTTGTAGCCGAAGACCGCCTCGCCCATCGCGATCAGCTGTTTCCCGATCGGCGGATGCACCACCAGCCCGTAGCCGGGGTTGTCCTCGAGCCAGCCGCCGGTGAGCACCTGCCAGCCCTGCGGCGCGTAGTGCTTCTCGTCGAACACGGGAGTGCCCGCGTCGGTCGGGTAACCGAGCATCGTGAACCGGGTGATCGCCGCGATCGCCGTGACGAACAGGGTCACCACCCAGCCGCGGGCGCGGTCGACGGGACCGAAGTCGGGGGGCGGCACGAGCGGCGCCGGTCCGACCATGGACGGCTGTCGTGCGGAGGGCGTCGGTCGCTCGTCCGTCAGCATCGTCACGCCGCAATCGTAGGCTGTGGGTCATGACTGGTCGCCTAGTGCTCGCCGCAACACCGATGGGGGACGTGGGTGACGCGTCGCCGAGGCTGCGTGCGGCACTCGGGACGGCCGACGTCGTCGCCGCCGAGGACACCCGCCGCACCAAGGCACTCGCCTCCGCGCTCGACGTGACGATCACCGGCAAGGTCGTCAGCTTCTACGACCAGGTCGAGACGGCCCGGCTGCCCGCGCTCGTCGCCGACGTCGCGTCCGGCAAGACCGTCCTCCTCGTCACCGACGCCGGCATGCCGTCGGTCAGCGACCCCGGGTACCGGCTGGTGTCGGCGTGCGTGGCCGAGGATCTGGCGGTGACGTGCCTGCCCGGACCGTCGGCGGTGACGACGGCGCTCGCGCTGTCCGGGCTGCCCGTCGAACGGTTCTGCTTCGACGGCTTCCCGCCCCGCAAGCCGGGCCAGCGCAAGACGTGGTTGCAGGCCCTGGTCACCGAGCAACGCGCCTGCGTGTTCTTCGAAGCGCCGCACCGGCTCGCCGACTGCCTCGCGGACGCCGCCGACGTGCTCGGCGGCACCCGCCGCGCCGCCGTCTGCCGGGAGCTGACCAAGACGTACGAGGAGGTCCGCCGCGGCACCCTCGCCGAACTCGCCGAGTGGGCCGCCGAGGGTGTCCGCGGCGAGATCACAGTGGTGGTGGAGGGTGCCACCCTCGTCGCATCCGACCCCGCCGACCTCGTCGACGAGGTGGAGCGACTGGTCGCCGACGGCACCCGGCTCAAGGACGCGTGCGCGCTCGTCGCCACCACCGGCGTGTCGAAGCGGGAACTCTACGAAACGGTGCTGGCGTCCCGGAAGGACTAGGCGCCCGGCGGGCCGCTACCGCCGGAGGGCGCGCTCCCCGGGCGCCAGCGAGGCGTCGTCGGCGGCCGCCTGCCCGGCGTACCAGCCGTTGGCGTCGACGGCCCTGCCGCGGGCCTTCTTGGTCCGCGGAAACAGCCGGTCGAACTCGGCGTCGACGGCCTCGGACTTGGTGGCCAGGATCGGCAGCAGATCGGCGACGGGGATCGACGCCTCGTCGGCGGCGTCGGCCGTGGCCCGGCTGTCGGCGTCACGCAACCGCTGTCCGATGCGGCTGGCGAAGCCCGCCAGGAAACCCTTCCGGAACGACGTGGTGCGCGAACCGCTGCGACTGTCGGCGTCCGCGAATTGCATTGCGCGCGTGGCCTGCACCAGCAACGAGGTGAAGAGCATGTCGACCTGCTGGAGGTCGAGGGGGGTGCCGACCACGGTCGCGATGGCGAGGGAGCTGAACCACACCGTGCGCACCCGGTTGGAATCGCCGATCTCGGTGAGAAGGTGCACCTTCTCCTTGACATACGGATTCTCCAGGTGGATACGGCGACTGTGCACCGCGGTGTTGCCCACCCCGTTCTGGGTGTGGAGGAGGGCCGCGTTGATCGCGTAGCGCGTCATCAACTCCTGCGCCTTCGCGGTGAAGATCTCCGCCTCCTCCGCGAAATCGGTGGCCTCGGCCTTCGCGAGCAGCCCGCGAATCCTGTTGAGCACCTTCGCGTCGGCCTCGGCCTCGCCGGGCACGGCCGCGGACGGGTCGGCGACACGCACGACCGGCCACGTCGACGGCGGGGGAGTGAGCACCGTCCAGCCGGGCAGATTCGTCCACGACAGCGACAGGTCGGTGAGCTGGTAGACGGAGTGGTACGGATCCTCGAACAACAGTCCGGCGGCCAGCGCCCGAACGTCGGGACCGTCGACCGGAACCCGTGCCGCCAGGTGGGACGCGCCCGGGTACTGCTCGCCGATGGTGCGGAGTTGCTCCACCCAGTCCCGCGGCGCCCGGTGCGCGGCGCGTGAACGCTCCGCCTCGTGCAGCACCAGGGCCGCCGCCAGCGCCGCGTCGGACGGCTCCTTCGATCTCCGCGCCAGATGCACGACGTCGGCGGGCTGCCACCCACGCTCGTACGCGCCCGACAACTCACCCATCAGGGTGTGGACTGCCGCGGCGGCCTGTGGGCTCACTTCGTCGTCGAACACGCGCGCTCCGTTCCCGAATCCACGGTGATGAGATCGAATGTATGTTCTATTCGGCGTCATGGGGAGAGTGTGCACGCGGGGTCCGACAAGAACGGACCCCGCGCGGATCAGTCCTCCACGTAGCGGGGAAACACGCCCGACGGCGCAGGCAGCGGTGTGCCCGCCACGATCCGCGTCGGAAGGTCGCTGAACTGCCGCGCGTCGCTCTTCTGCCCCAGCAGGTCCAGGATCTTCTCGGCGGCGTCCGGCATGACCGGCTGCACGAGGACGCCCACGATCCGGACCACCTCGAGCGTCACATAGAGCACCGTCGCCATCCGCTCCGGATCCGTCTTCCGCAGCACCCAGGGCTCCTGCTTGGAGAAGTACCGGTTCGTCTCGCCGAGCACCGACCAGATCGCCTCCAGCGCGAGATGCAATGCCTGGACGTCGTATTCGGCGCGAACCCGCTCCAGCAGCGCATCCGCCTGCGCGAGCATCGCGGTGTCGTCCTCGGTCAGCTCGCCGGGCGTCGGGACCTGCGCGTCGCAGTTCTTCGCGACCATCGACAGCGAACGCTGGGCGAGGTTGCCGAGTTCGTTCGCCAGGTCGG
Organism: Rhodococcus sp. (in: high G+C Gram-positive bacteria); assembly: GCA_039206675.1. Taxonomy (GTDB): domain Bacteria; phylum Actinomycetota; class Actinomycetes; order Mycobacteriales; family Mycobacteriaceae; genus Rhodococcus_F. The sequence continues at coordinate 4,296 of JBCEBZ010000583.1, forward strand.
CGTTGATCCGGGTGACGATGGCCTCGTGGCTGTAGCTGCCGTCCTGGCCGTAGGAGATCTCGCGGAGCAGGAAGAAGCGCACGGCGTCGAGGCCGTACTGCTCCACCATGGCGACGGGGTCGACGACGTTGCCGACCGACTTCGACATCTTCTCGCCCTTGTTGTAGAGGAATCCGTGCACGAAGACCCGCTTCGGCAACTCGATTCCCGCCGACATCAGGAACGCCGGCCAGTACACGGTGTGGAACCGGGTGATGTCCTTGCCGATGATGTGCAGGTTCGCCGGCCAGAACTTGCCGAACTGCTCGGAATCCGTGTCCGGGTACCCGGCGCCGGTGAGGTAGTTGGTGAGCGCATCGACCCACACGTACATGACGTGCTCGGGATGATCGGGCACCGGAACGCCCCAGTCGAACGTCGTCCGCGAGATCGACAGGTCCTTGAGACCGCCCTTGACGAAGCTGACGATCTCGTTCCGCCGCGTCGCGGGCGCGATGAAGTCGGGGTTCTCGTCGTAGAGGGCGAGCAGCTTGTCCTGGTACTCGGACAGCTTGAAGAAGTACGTGGACTCCTCCGTCCACTCGACCGGGGTCCCCGTCTCGGTGGACAGGCGCGAACCGTCCTCCTGCAGCGTGGTCTCGGCCTCGGTGTAGAACGCCTCGTCGCGGACCGAGTACCAGCCCGAGTACGTGTCGAGGTAGATGTCGCCTGCGTCGAGCATCCGCTGCCAGATCGCCTTGCTGGCCTCTTCGTGGTCGGCATCCGTGGTGCGGATGAACCGGTCGAAGGAGATGTTCAGCGTCTTGTCCATGGCCTCGAACACATCCGAGTTCCGCGCGGCGAGTTCGCGGACGTCGATGCCTTCCTTGGCCGCGGTCTGCTGCATCTTCAGACCGTGCTCGTCGGTTCCCGTCATGAAGTAGACGTCGAACCCGTCCAGACGCTTGAACCGTGCGAGGGCGTCGGAGGAGATGTACTCGTAGGCGTGGCCGATGTGCGGGACGCCGTTCGGGTACGCGATCGCCGTCGTCAGATAGAAAGGTGGCCGCGAGGCGGTGGAATCAGCAGCATTCATGGTGCGACCACTCTATCTGCGCGCCGCCGTTTCGTGACGCGCAGATTCGGGATCTAGCCCGGTCCGGCGCCGTCCTCGTCGGTCACCGTGCGCGACTCGTACGCCGCGCGGGCCGATTTGTCCGTGGACCGCACCTGGTCGGGAACCATCCGCCGGACCGCGAAGTCGCGGGCGAACTGGGGAAAGACGGTAACCAGCCGGACCAGCGGGCCGACGTACCAGGGGATCGTCACTTCGAACCGGGGACGTCGGATCACCGCGACCACCGATTGCGCGACGTCGGCGGGCGTCAGCAGTTTTGCCGCGCCCGTCGCGGTCCCGGCCGCGAGTTCGGTGTCGACGACACCGGGCATGATCACCGAGATCTGCACCCCCGACCCGCGCAGTTCCTCGCGGACGCCGGTCAGATAGCCGAGCACACCGTGCTTCGTGGCGGCGTACGTCGACTCGCCGGGCGGTGCGACCTTCGACGCCGCCGAGGCCACCGTGACGATCTGGCCGCGGCCCCGCTCACGCATCGCCGGAGCCGCCAGGCGCACTCCCCGGATGACGCCGTGCAGATTCACCGCGAGCTGCCGGTCCGTCGCGGACTCGGGCTCCTCGTCGAAGCTCCCGACCCACATGACGCCCGCATTGTTGACGAGCACGTCGAGCGGGCCCCAGTGATCCTCGACGGCCGCGAGGAACGCCGAGAACGACGCGGTGTCGGTGACGTCCAGTTCGAGGCCCTCCACCGTCCCGCCCGCCCGGCCGAGTTCGTCCGCGGTCCGGCGGGCCGCGGCGCCGTCGACGTCACCGATCGCGACCCGCGCGCCCGCGACCGCAAGCTGTCGGGCGATTTCCCTCCCGATTCCCCGTGCGCCGCCGGTCACCGCGATCACGCGGCCGTTCATCGAGCTCGAAGTCATGGACACGGTTCCCTCCCCGTCCGGGAGAAAGTACCGCGTGTGACATGTGCGGCGGTGGGCGTCGACAATGTCCGCATGAGCAAAGACCGTCCCGCCCCGGAAGCCCCCGAGCCGCTGTTCCCGCTCGTCGACTCGCACACCCATCTCGACGCGTGCGGAGCCACGGACGCCGCGAGTGTCACGGCGATCGTCGACCGGGCGGCCGCGGTGGGGGTCGAGCGGGTGGTCACGGTCGCCGACGACCTGGCGGCCGCGCAGTTCGCGGTCGACGCAGCGCACTGGGATTCCCGCGTCTACGCGGCCGTTGCCATCCACCCGACCCGGGCGAACGTGCTCGACGACGCGACCAAGGCGGAGATCGAGCGGCTCGCCGGTGATCCGCGGGTGGTCGCGGTGGGGGAGACCGGACTCGACTTCTACTGGCCCGGCAAGCTCGACGGCTGCGCCACCGTCCCCGAGCAGACCGAGGGCTTCCGCTGGCACATCGACCTCGCGAAGCGGCTCGGCAAGACGCTGATGATCCACAACCGGGAGGCCGACCGGGCGCTGCTGCAGGTACTGCGGGAGGAGGGGGCGCCGGAGACGGTGATCTTCCACTGCTTCTCCTCGGACGCCGAGATGGCGCGCGCGTGTATCGACGCCGGTTACGTCCTCAGCTTCTCCGGCACCGTCAGCTTCAAGAACGCGAAGGCGCTGCGGGAGGCCGCGCCGCTGGTGCCGTCGGATCAGCTGATCGTCGAGACGGATGCGCCGTTCCTCACCCCGCACCCGTTCCGGGGTGCTCCCAACGAACCGTACTGCCTGCCGTACACGGTCCGGGCGCTCGCCGAGATCCGCGGCGAGGCCCCGGACGACCTGGCGAAGGCGTCCACCGCGACCGCCGAGCGCGTGTACGGCCTCCGGCCCGTGAGTGGGTAGCGAGTCCCTGGACTCGTCAAGCGCGCACGGGGCCGAAGGCCTAGGTTGAAGTTTCAACTTAAGCGTCTTAGGATCGTTGCCTGTTCAACTAATGAAAGGCACATCCATGAACAACCCCGCAGTTCGAAGCCTGGGAATCCTCGTCGCCCGCGTGGGCCTCGGCGTCATCTTCCTCGCCCACGGCTGGCAGAAGGCGTTCACCAACGGCCATGCCGGCCAGACCGCCGGCTTCGAGGCCATGGGCGTGCCGCTCCCCGGCGTCTCGGCGTTCGTCGTGACCTGGCTCGAGGTCATCGGCGGCCTCGCGCTCATCGTCGGTGCTGCAGTCCCGGTCTTCGGGATCCTGCTGTTCCTCGACATGGTCGGCGCGTTCTTCATCGCGCACATCGACAAGGGAATCTTCGCCAGCGAGGGCGGCTACGAACTGGTGCTGGCGCTCGGCGTCGGATCGCTGCTGCTCGCCGTCGTCGGATCGGGTCGCTTCGGCGTCGACGGACTGCTCGGCGACAAGCTGCCGTGGGCCGCGAAGGAACCGGCCACCGTCTGACCCCAGGTGAGTGGCGAAGTGTGCCCCGGCACGCTTCGCCACTCACGTGTCAGAGGACCTTGTTCAGGAAGTCCTGGGTGCGGGACTGCTGTGGGTCGCCGAAGATCTGCTCCGGAGTTCCCTCCTCCACGACATAACCGTCGGCCATGAAGATCACCCGGTCGGACACCTCGCGGGCGAAGCCCATCTCGTGCGTGACCACGACCATCGTCATGCCGCCCTTCGCGAGGTCGCGCAGAACCTGCAGCACCTCGCCCACCATCTCGGGGTCCAGCGCGCTGGTGGCCTCGTCGAACAGCATGATGTCCGGGTTCATCGCCAGGGCCCGGGCGATCGCGACCCGCTGCTTCTGCCCACCCGACAGGTTCGCCGGCTTCGCGTCCGCCTTCTCCGCCAGCCCGACCTGCTCGAGCAGTCGCACGGCCGTGGCCCGCGCCTCGTCCTTGGAGGCCCGCTTCGTCTGCACGGGCGCGAGCATCACGTTCTCGATCGCCGTCATGTGCGGGAACAGATTGAAGTGCTGGAACACCATGCCGATGTGCTGGCGCACCCGGTCGATGTCGATCTTCTTGTCGCTCACGTCGAAGCCGTCGACGACGACGTTGCCGCCGGTGATGTCCTCGAGCCGGTTGAGGCAGCGCAGGAACGTGCTCTTGCCGGAGCCCGAGGGGCCGATCAGGCACACCACTTCGCCGCTCGCGATGTCGACATCGATGCCCTTGTGC
>JBCEBZ010000584.1:0-8467 GCA_039206675.1 Rhodococcus sp. (in: high G+C Gram-positive bacteria)
CGAACATTCCGGTCGCGGCGGCGGAGAGCAAGTGACTCACGTTCAGGGGCCGGTCGAAGGTTTCGGATTCTAGAGCGCCTCGTAATCGAAGGACGCCAGCTTGGGTCCGTGGGCGCCCTCGAACCGAACCGTGACCTTCCACTCCCCGGCGGTCGGCACGATCACTCCGTCACTGATCCAGGTCAGTCCCTCGCCGTCGGGTCCGGTTCTGGTGAGTTCGACCGGCATACGCGCCACATTAGCCTCGGCCGAGGAGAGTTCGACGTTCACGTCGGGCAGCTCCGCTCCGGTGGCGAACCCCGCATCCGGTGTCCGGAACTGGACGGTCAACGTCTGGGCGCCGCGGCGAACGGAGTCGATCTCGACGTCCAGGATCTCGGACGCACCGAAGTCCAGCCGGGTGTGCACACTCGGGGTGTAGCTGTCCTTTGCGGGTGTGAGCGACGACAGCAACGACGTCGCGCCCAGGACCGCGACCGCGAGACCGGCCTCGACGACGACGGTGCGCGAGCGCCGCGCGTCCGCACCGCCTTTTCTGGCCCCATCGGTCCTCCCGCGAGGGTACCGACGGTATGTCAGGTAGCCGGCAACCACGACGAGTCCGACCAGCACGACCTTGACGGTCAGCACCAGGCCGTACGACGTGCGAAGCAGCGCCCCTAGAGGACGGACCTGCAGTACCGCCAGGGTCAGCCCCGTGGCGGATACGAGCACCACATGGCCTGCGGCCACCCGATGCCATCGTTCGAGCTGCGCGACACCGTCGACAACCAGAGCCAGGATGCACACACCGCCGAGCCACAGTGCAGCGGCGTACACGTGCGTCGCGGTGCTGATGAACGCCAGCGGCCATCGTTCGGTCGACCCCCCGTGGCCACCGAGCGTGACCGCGGCAACCGCCGACGCCGCCTGGAGGTACCCGAGCGCATTCGCGGTCCGGTTCGTCCCGGGCGGAAACACGAAGCAGGCGAGGTTCAGCACCACGGCCACGACGATCGCGATGCCCAACCGGCTGCCCAGTACCGACTCGACTGCCGATGCCGACGCGTCGGCCAGACCGCCCGACTGCTGAGCGATCTGCACGATGAATCGACCGAGCAGCCCGACGGTCAACACCGTCGTTCCCAGCCGGTAGGCCGTTCGGAAACGGCGGCCGCTCAGGGCGGTGGGCCAGACCCAGCGGCCGGCGATCATGAGACCCGAAGACAGGACGACACCGACGTACACCGCCGACTTGCTCGGATAGCGGAGGTACTGCTCGACTCCGGTCGTGGTCGTCCCGGCGTCGAGCGCGTGCCCGAACTGGGTGACCGAGCCCACCGTGAATCTGCTCGACAGCGACACCACGTGGGTGTCGGCCGAGATCACCCGTGCCGTAGCGAGATACGCGCCGTCGGAGAGGTCTCCGTCGACCGCGATTACGATCCGGCGGCCGCCGTCCTCGACCCGGTCGGTCGAGACCGAGTGACGGGCACCGGTGCTGTCGATCAGCTGCGCCGACCCCTCGACCAGGGTAACCGGCTCACTCAACTCGAAGGCCAGTACCTCCGGCGACACCTCGACGTGCGATCCGTCGCCCGGAGTGGCCGAGACGAGGGTGGCGTGGGCCCACGCGGGCGGCGCGGCCCACACCGCCGCTACCGTCGCAATGAGCACAAGAAGCCAGGAGAACGCGACAGCTCGCGCGATCGTGACCGCGAATCGGTGCTCGTGGTTACCCACGAGCACCGACAGGCTACGGATTCCCGACATGACCTCGGCGCACGAGGACGATCACCGCGACGATCGCGCCCAGCGCGAGCACCAGGGCGACCAGAGCGATCGTGCGCCACAGCCACGCTGTCGAATCGCCGGCGGGCGCGGCTGCATGGGACGTGCCGTCGGCCGATGCCGAATCGGGTGTGCCGCCGTGCCCGTCGCCGTGCGCGCCACCGGCGGCGAGCGTGACGACGGGAGCCGGGTGCTCGGGTTCGATGCCCGCGTTCACGGCAACCTCGTTCCAGGACACCACCGATCCGTCGCTGTAGATCTGCTCACTGGGTAGCGGCACCGAGTCGACATCCTCGGGCCATGGTCCCGCAGACAGGGTGAAGACCCCGAATTCCGTTGCCTTCACACCGTTCGCAGGGTCCGACGCCTGCCATCTGACTCGTGACACCCGTTCCCCGTCGCTCGACTGCTCACGTTCGACCGTCGCCGTCCATCCCGGAATCGGAAGGGTTCGAGCCGACGTCAAGTCGACGCCTTCGGGGATCGTGAGGGTCAGACCGACGGTCGACGCCTCGTCCGACTCGGTGGGAACGATGAGTCGCACCAGCCCGTATCCGCCCTTCGACAGCTGCTCCGCGCCGTCGACGTGGACGTGCGCTGCGGCAGGAGTGGCGAAGCCCAGCAGCGCCACGCCTCCGAGCGCCGTCACGGCTGCGGCGCGGCGCGCGATCGCAGTCCACCGGTGACGCACGTTGACTTTCCTGTTGTTCGGCATTTCGGATCGACTCCATCGACGGCGCGAGTTGGTTGCTGTTGACCGGTACAGCGGGTGGGAAGTGCCGGCGAGGCGCCGGACTGTCCACGTGAACAGAGACCGGAAACCGCTGAGTACCAACGATGCTAATGCCCGCCTCGGATGCGGCGGAGGGTTCCGATCGGCGTGATGGTTACTCGGGGCCGTGCCCACAGCAGAAGGCAGGGGGGAGGGATCGGGCCCCGTCTGCGGCGCACCCGAGAGCGTCGAACCCGTTGGGATCGAGGAATTGTCGTGCCTCCGTTTCGACGCCACGTTCGGCGCGCAACCCGAGAATCGACATCCGGACGACGACCCGGGCGCCGGTTTCGGGCGACCACGGCGCGGCAGGGTGTGCCATGCTGAGGGCGAAGTCGGACGAAGTCACGGGGGTGACATGACTGTTCACATATTGGTGCGGTCCTCGGGGAGGCGTGGGTGGATGCTGCGGTGCGATCTGTGTGAGCACCGATTCGACGCTGCCGTCGCCGGTCGTCCGGAGGCGGTCGCCTTCGCACGCACCAACGGGTGGATCGTCGGTGGGGCAACGTGGTGCCCGATGTGCGCGGCCACCCACACGACCCGCCGTACCGCCTGAACCGAGGACGACTCGAGGCATTCGGCTCGCGCTGATTTCAACCGTGTCGGAACCGGCCTACTTCTGCTGCGATGTGCTGTCGCCGCAGCTGGCAGACACGCCGATCCTCTTTCCTGCGGATCGGTCTGGGATCGGTAAGACTGGGTACTCGGTCGTCGTCGGTATCCGGGCGGTATCGTCGCCGTCCGGCACGGGCGGAGTGCTGGAGTCGATGTGCCCCGAAACACGGTGGCCGCAAGGGGGAATGTCGTGGACTTGTGGAACTACCTGCAGGGGAGGGGGGAGTTTCTCGGGTTCCTGACGTATCAGCATGCATCGCTCGCGTTCCAAACCGTCCTGGTCGGAACCATTGTCGCCGTGCTCATCGCTATCGCGGTGCACCGCCTGCCGCTCTTCTCGGCCCTGACGCTCACCACCAGCAGGGTCGCATTGACGATCCCGTCCCTCGCATTGCTCGCCCTGCTGATCGTGCCGTTCGGTCTGGGAGTCGTGCCTTCCTTCATCATGCTGGCGTTCTTCGCGGCAATGCCTGTCATCGGCAACGCAATCGTCGGCCTGCGCTCGGTCCCCGATTCGGTCATCGAATCCGCGCGCGGGATCGGACTCTCCCGTCGACGCATCCTGTTCTCGGTGTCGTTGCCCATGGCCTGGCCTGTCATCCTCACCGGCATACGGGTGTCGACTCAGATGGTCGTCGGTGTCGCCGCGATCGTCGCGTACGTTCTCGGGCCGGGACTGGGCTCGCTGATCTTCAACGGCCTGTCCCGGTTGGGAGGGACGAACTCCGTGGAGATGGCACTGACCGGAACCGTGCTCATCGTCGTCATCGCCCTGGTGTTCGACGGCCTGCTAGCCCTACTCGGGCGGCTCACCATCGCGAAGGGATTGACATGACCGACGACAAGACCGGGAACGCCTCCGACACGGTGGCAGGCGAGCGTACGGTCACGGGTGCCTCTATTCGGCTCGACGGAGTGGTGAAGCAGTATCGCGGCCAGACGAAGCCGGCCGTGCAGAAACTCGATCTCGATATCGAGGCCGGTCACATCGTCGCGTTCGTCGGCCCGTCGGGTTGCGGCAAGACGACGACACTGAAAATGATCAATCGCCTCATCGAACCCACCGAGGGACGCATCTTCATCGGCGACCGCGACGTCACCGGCGAAGATCCGGACAAGCTCAGGCAGTCGATCGGCTATGTCATCCAGTCGGGTGGCCTGTTCCCGCACTGGTCCGTTGCCAAGAACATCGGCGCAATTCCGCGGGTGCTGGGGTGGAATCCCGGGCGGATCGCCGAACGCACCGACTATCTGCTCGATCTCGTCGGACTCGATGCCGCCACCTTTCAGGACCGGCTCCCCAAGGACATGTCGGGCGGGCAGCAGCAGCGGGTCGGGGTGGCACGTGCACTTGCCGCGGACCCGCCAGTTCTCCTGATGGACGAGCCGTTCGGGGCGGTCGATCCGATCACTCGGGTTCGATTGCAGGACAAACTGATCGCAATTCAGCACGAACTCGGAAAGACGATCGTGATCGTGACACACGATTTCGAGGAGGCCACCAAACTCGGCGACAAGGTCCTGATCCTCTCCGAGGGCGGCCGCATCGAGCAGTACGCGACGCCCGAGGAAATTCTGGCGAAGCCGGCCACACCCTTCGTCGAGGAGTTCGTCGGGTCGGGTGCGACGCTTGCGCACCTGACTCTGTCGCGGGTGAAGGATGTCGAGCACGATCCGGTGGTGACGGCGAGGATCGGCGAGCCGTCCCGCGAAGTCATCGGTCGCGCGCAAGCTCAGGGCGCGACGTGGATCGTCGTCGTCGACGGTGACGGCCGGGCCCAAGCGTGGCCGTCGCTCGACGAAGTGGCCACCAAGGAGCGGGTGTCCGACTACGTCGACCCGCGTCTGCCGGTGGTGGCGCCGTCGTCCACGCTCAACGATGCGCTCGACTCCATGCTGGCCGCGAGCCAGGGCGGGGTGCTCGTCACCGACAGCAGAGGTGCGGTGACCGGTGCCCTCACCATCGCGACGGTGATGGCGGTCATCCGCGGACAGCTGTCCGACGCGCGGGCCGGAGACGGGCACGTCTCGTACACTGCCCACACCGAGGGCTCGACCTCGTGACCCGGCTTCGTCGTTTGCCGATGGATGTGTGGTTCGAACCCCTTCTCATCGTCGTCTTCGGCACCGGGTACATCCTGTGGTACCGGTCCACCACGCTGACGCCGACCGAGGAGGCGTCTCTGGGCTGGAGCAACCTGCGGACGACGATCCTCGACCACATCACGTTGACGCTGACCGCCACCGTCATCGTCGTCCTGATCGCGATTCCCCTGGGAATCGTGCTCACCCGTGAGAAGGCCAGACCCGTCAAGCCGGTCGTGGTGAACTTCGCGAACGTCGGCCAAGCGGCGCCCGCCGTGGGTCTGATCGTTCTGCTCACCATGTGGCTGGGCACCGGATTCCGCACCGCAGTGGTCGGGCTCGTGGTCTACGCGATCCTGCCCATCCTGCAGAACACGATCGTCGGTATCGACCAGGTCGACCGACGAACCATCGAGGCCGCGCGCGGCATCGGCTTCTCGGGACTACGCACGCTCGTGCAGGTAGAGTTGCCTCTCGCCGTCCCCGTGATCCTGAACGGCGTCCGGACCGCACTCGTGATCCTCGTCGGCACGGCAACCCTCAGCACGTTCATCGGCGCCACCAGCCTGGGCACACTCATCACGACGGGAGTGACACTGTTCCTGCCGAAACTGCTCATCTCCGGGGCCATCCTGGTCGGACTGCTGGCGTTGATCATCGATTGGCTCGGACGGTTGGTCGAACTCGTCGCAACCCCTCGAGGAGTGGCATGAACCGGCTGCGCCTTCGACTCGCCGCGACTGCAATCGCGGTCACGGTGTCCGCGAGCGCGGCCTCCGGTTGCGGACTGGTCAGCTCGTCGGGAACCTTCCACGACGCGACGCTGCCCGGTGGCGATCGCCCGTTGGCGGATTCCTCCCTCGTCGTGACGTCCAAGAGCTTCACCGAGGGCGTGCTACTCGGGAAGATCACCGCGACGTACCTGGCTGCGGCGGGAGCGAACGTCACCGACCTCACGGGCGCTCCGGGATCCGCGTCCTCACGGCAGGCGCAACTCAACGGCGACGCCGACATCCTGTGGGAGTACACCGGCACGGGGTGGGTCAACTACCACGGTGAGACGGAGACGATTTCGGATCCCGGGGAACTGTGGCAGCGCGTGCACGACGTCGAGCAACGCGACCACGACCTCGAATGGTTACCGCCGGCCAACTTCAACGACACGTACGCCTTCGCGGCATCGGCGCCGACCGCCGAGCGGCTGGGCGTCGAGTCGCTCTCCGATGTCGCACGTTTGCCGGAATCCGAACGAACCTTCTGCGTCGACGACGAATTCTTCAGTCGTGCCGACGGGTTCGTTCCGATGCTCGAAACCTACGGCATCCCCCTCAACGCGCCCGGCGGTGTCCCGTCGAGCAACGTCACCAGGATGGATGCCGGTGTGGTGTACACGTCCACGGCGCAGAGCGCACCCTGCAACTTCGGAATGGTCTACACCACCGACGGCAGGGTGAAGAACCTGAACCTCGACGTCCTCGACGACGACCGCAAATTCTTCCTGCCCTACAGCGGGACCGCGGTGGTCCGGGGCGAGATCCTCAGCCGGTATCCGGAGATCGCCGACCTGCTGGGTGTGGTCTCCGAACGACTGACCGACGACTTGATGCAGGAACTGAACGGCCGAGTCGACATCGACGGCGAGGATCCCGCAGATGTCGCGTACGACTGGCTGAAGAGCGAGTCGCTCGTGGAGTGATCAGGGTGCCCACACAACACACCTAGGGTGTGTATTCGCGCACGGCGTTCCAAGGGACTGTAGTGGCACCGGCTTGTCCGGCGCCCCTGTACAGAGGACCGAGCGTCCCGCCGTGAGCCCAGCGGCGCACACACCCTGGTTGGTGATTTGATGGAACACGCCGCACGAGCGCCCTACCGTGAGCATCGATCGGATCCGTTTCCGCTGTCTGCGGCACAACACGGGCTGTGGTTCGCGCAGCAACTCGCCCCGGACGTGCCGATCTGCATCGCGCAGTATGTCGACATTCGTGGGCCGCTGGACGTCGAATTGTTCCGTGAGGTCGCGCTCGTGGCCGGCCACGAATACGAGTCGGTGTTCCTGCGTCTGATCGATGTCGACGGGGAACCACACCAGGTGATCGATCCGCCCGCCGACGCGGCCATGGGCGTCGTCGACTTCCGCGGCGAATCCGACCCGATGGCGGCAGCAGAGACGTGGATGCACGACAACTACACGGCACGAGTGGATTTCGAACACGACCACCTGTGCGAGTCGTCCCTGCTGTGCGTCGGTGACGAGCGGCACCTGTGGTACAGCCGGATCCACCATGTCGCCCTCGACGGATACGCGGCGATGACGCTGGTCAACCGTGTCGCCGCCCTGTACACCGCGGCGGTCGAGGACCGTGCGCTCGAACCGAACCGTGCCGCGGACCTGCACACCCTGCACCGGCTCGAAGAGGACTACCGGGCATCCCACCGGTTCACGTCCGACCGCGACTACTGGGCCGAACGACTCCACAGGCGCACGAACGGTGCCTCCCTGACCGATGTCGAGGCGCCCCCCGCCGCTCACAGCCTCACCGTGCGCGCGGCGTTGTCGCCCGACACCGTCGCTCGGCTCGAGGACACCGGCGGCAGGCCGGGCGCGACGGCGGCCGCCGCTCTGATCGCTGCGTTCGCCTGCCATCTCTCACGGCGGACGGGACGGGAAGACGTCCTCGTCGACATTCCGCTGTCTGCCCGCACCACCGCTGTACTGCGACGGTCCAGCGGCATGCTCGCCAACGTCGCGCCCCTGCTGGTGCAGGTCCGATCCGGCGACACGGTCGGCGACCTCGTGGCCCGGGTGCAGCACGAACTGATGGGAGCGATGCGGCACCAGCGCGGCAACGTCGAGGACATCCTGCGTGACCTGGGTGTGTCCGCCGAATCCCGCAGGATATCGGGACCGATGGTCAACGTGATGCTGTTCGATCAGGACCTCACGTTCGGGTCGCTGACCGGAGACTTCCGGATCCTCACCACCGGCCCCGTCCCGGACCTGTCCGTCAACGTGTACCGCAGCGGCACCCCGGCATCGACGATCGTCGAGTTCGAGGCCAACCCGCACCGCTACCGCGAGGACGACCTGCGGTCGCATCACGCCGCCGTCGTCGGACTGATCGACGAACTGCTCGCCGCAGACCCCGGTACTCCACTCGCCGCGATCGGTGCGGCGGATGTGGTTCGGTTGACGCCGGTGGTGGGTGGGGGGTCGGTGTC
>JBCEBZ010000585.1:0-8419 GCA_039206675.1 Rhodococcus sp. (in: high G+C Gram-positive bacteria)
TGGGACGTGCCATCGTCCGGCAGCCGCAGGTGTTCCTGATGGACGAGCCGCTGTCCAACCTCGACGCCAAGCTCCGGGTGCAGACCCGCACCCAGATCGCGCAGCTGCAGCGCCGCCTCGAGACGACGATGGTGTACGTGACGCACGACCAGGTCGAGGCCATGACCATGGGCGACCGGGTGGCCGTGCTGAAGGACGGGGTGCTGCAGCAGTGCGCGTCGCCGCGCGACCTCTACAACCGTCCCGCGAACGTGTTCGTCGCCGGGTTCATGGGGTCGCCGTCGATGAACCTGTTCACGCTGCCGATCACCCCGGACGGCGTGCTGCTCGGCGACGCGACCATCCCGCTGCCCCGGCAGCTGCGCTCCGACTCCGACGAGCGTCAGGTGGTCGTCGGGATCCGGCCGGAGCATCTGGAACTGTCCACCACCGGCATCCCGATGGAGGTCGCGGTGGTGGAGGAACTCGGATCCGACGCCTACATCTACGGCCGCAGCACCGTCAACGGCGAGACGCAGCAGTTGGTGGCCCGCGCCGACTGGCGGAACCCGCCCCGCAAGGGTGACCTGGTGAAACTGCACGTCGACCCGACGCAGGTGCACCTGTTCTCGGCGTCCGAGGGGTACCGGCTCAGCTGATCGCGGCGCCTCCTGACCGATTCAGGTCGGGGCCAATGCCGGACTTCGGCGGTGTTCCATGCCACAGTATGTTCCGACGCCGCAGCGGTGCCTCGAGATCTCGTCGCACCGTGGCGGGGTTCATCCACATCTACCTACGGGGAGACTCCATGGTTCAGATTTCGAGAGCGGTCCGGCGCGCCGCGGTGTTTGCCACCGCTGCCTCGCTGGTCACGCTCACCGCTTGCTCGAGCGACAGCGGCAGCGACTCCACGTCGGAGAACCTCGACGGTCGCGGACCCATCACGTACGTCGAGGGCAAGGACACCACCGAGACCGGTGTCGTCCGCCAGATCATCGACGCGTGGAACGCCGAGCACCCGGACGAGCAGGTCACGTTCAAGGAGCAGTCGAACGACGCCGATCAGGCGCACGACGACCTGGTCCAGCACCTGCAGGCCAAGCAGTCCGACTACGACGTCGTCGCACTCGACGTCCCCTGGACCGCGGAGTTCGCGGCCAAGGGCTGGCTGCAGCCGCTGACCGGCGAGTTCGCGGTGGACAACACCGGAATCCTCCCCGCCACGGTCGACAGCGCGACCTACAACGGCACCCAGTACGCGGCGCCGAAGAACACCAACGGCGGCCTGCTGTACTACCGCAGCGACCTGCTGCCCGCCGCACCGAAGACGTGGACCGAACTGGCCGCCGCGTGTGAGGTCGCGAAGACCAACAACATCGACTGCTACGCCGGTCAGTTCGCACCGTACGAGGGCCTGACGGTGAACACCGCCGAGGTCATCAACGCGTACGGCGGCTCGTTCGTCGGCGAAGACGGCAAGACCCCGACCGTCGACAGCCCCGAGGCCCGCGCCGGCCTGCAGGTTCTGGTCGACAACTTCAAGAACGGCGACATCCCGGCCCAGGACACCACGTTCAAGGAGCCCGAGAGCCAGAAGGCGTTCGAGGACGGCAAGGCGCTGTTCCTGCGCAACTGGCCGTACGTGTACGGCACCGCCGACAAGGATTCGTCCGCGGTGAAGGGCAAGTTCGCGGTCGCCCCGCTGCCCGGCAAGGACGGCATCGGCGCCTCGACGCTCGGCGGCTACAACGCGGCCATCAGCGCGTACTCCGAGAACAAGGCGACGGCCCGCGACTTCCTCACGTTCCTGCAGGGTGAGCAGGCGCAGCGGATCATCGCGCTGGGCTCGCTGCCGCCGGTCCGCGCCGCACTGTACGACGACCCGGAGATCGTCGCGGCCTTCCCGTTCATGCCGACGCTGAAGCTGTCGATCGAGAACGCCGTCCCCCGTCCGGTCACGCCGTTCTACCCGGCGGTGTCGAAGGCCGTGCAGGACAACGCCTACGCTGCCATCAAGGGTGAGAAGTCGGTGGATCAGGCGATCACGGACATGCAGTCCGGCATCCAGTCCGCAGGCTCGTAGAGCACAGGAGTGAACATGGCCGTTCCGACTGGGACCACCAGTGGAGCGCCGGCCCGTACCGCGGCCGGGGGTTCCGACCCCGGCCGCGGTTCGCGTGAGAAGAGCGAGAACACGCGAAGCAGCGGGCTGAGCGGTCGTCGCGCGTGGCTGTTGGTGGTACCGACCCTGGTCGTGCTGGCCGTCGTCATCGGCTACCCGGTGGTCCGGGCAGTGGTGATGTCGTTCCAGAAGGATGCGGGACTCGATCCGTCGACCGGCATGTTCGTCGAGGGCGGCTGGGCCGGACTCACCAATTACACGCACTGGATTCTGCAGCAGTGCACGTCCCCGAGCGGGGTGGCGGTCGCGTGCCCGCCCGGCACGCTCGGCTCCCAGTTCTGGTCGGCCGTCGGGAACACCGCGTTCTTCACCGTCGTCACGGTGGGCCTCGAGGTCGCGATCGGCCTGTGGATGGCGATCATCATGGGCAAGACGTTCAAGGGCCGCGCCCTGCTGCGCGCGGCGGTCCTGATCCCGTGGGCCATTCCGACCGCGGTCACCGCCAAGCTCTGGTACTTCATCTTCGCCTACGACGGCATCGCCAACCGCCTCCTCGGCACCGAGATCCTGTGGACGTCGGACGCCTGGCCGGCCCGATTCGCGGTGATCATCTCGGACGTCTGGAAGACCACCCCGTTCATGGCCCTGCTGATCCTCGCCGGCCTGCAGATGATCCCGCAGGACGTGTACGAGGCGGCACGCGTCGACGGCGCCTCCGCCTGGCAGCGGTTCCGGCAGATCACGCTGCCGCTGGTGAAGCCGGCGCTGATGGTCGCGATCCTGTTCCGCACGATGGACGCCCTCCGCATGTACGACCTGCCCGCCATCCTCACCGGCGGCAACCCGGCCACCACGACGGTGTCGATCCTCGTGGTCGACCAGGTGCGGCAAGGGTTCAACAGCGCATCCGCGCTCTCGACCATCACGTTCCTCCTGATCTTCGCGGTGGCCTTCGTGCTCGTGAAATTCCTCGGCGCCAACGCCGTCGAAACGCAGGAAGCCCAGCGAAAGGGGCCGAAGCCGTGACCCACCGCGCCCCGGAGCTCGAACTCCCGAGCAAACCCCCCGCCCGCAACCGTCCGACGCGGCTCGCGTTCAAGAACTCCCGCATCTACATCGGTGTCGCGATCATCCTGGTCTGGGGGCTCGCACCGTTCTACTGGATGATGGTGACGGCGTTCCGCGACCCGGACTACACGTTCGACACCACCCCGTGGCCCACGCACGTCACGCTCGAGAATTTCCAGAACGCACTGTCGACGAGCAGCGGCAACAACTTCACCCGGGCCGTCGTCAACAGCATGATCATCGGCGGAATCACCACCGTCATCGCGCTCGCCGTCGGCATCTTCACCGCCTACGCGCTGGCCCGCATCGAGTTCCGGTTCAAGTACGTGGTGGTCGGCATCGTGCTCGGGGCATCGATGTTCCCGGTCGTCGCCCTGGTCACCCCGCTGTTCCAGCTGTTCACGAACATCGGCTGGATCGGCACGTACCAGGCGATGATCATCCCGAACATCTCGTTCGTCCTGCCGCTCACCATCTACACGCTGACGTCGTTCTTCAAGGAACTTCCCTGGGAACTCGAGGAGGCGGCCCGGATCGACGGCGCCAGCCGCGGTCAGGCGTTCCGGCTGGTGATGCTGCCGCTCGCGGCGCCGGCCCTGTTCACCACGGCCATCCTCGCGTTCATCGCCACCGTCAACGAATACCTGCTGGCCAGCCAGCTCTCCAGCGACGCCACCGAACCCGTCACGGTCGCCATCGCCCGGTTCTCCGGCAACGACCCGCACGTCGTGCCGTACGCGGCGATCATGGCGGCCGGCACGATCGTCACCATTCCGCTGGTGATCATGGTGCTGCTGTTCCAGCGTCGCATCGTGTCGGGCCTGACGGCCGGCGGCGTGAAGAGCTGACGGTCGAGCGGAGCGAGGGGAAGGTGTCGGTCATGCATCCGGTGGCGAAGCGGCAGCGGCTCGAGGTTCTGATCGGGATCCTCGGATTCTTCACGGTGATGGCGTTCGTCGCCGCGGTCGTCGAGGTCTTCCGCGGCGACCCCGGCGTCACCCCGGCGCTGGTGCTGCTCGGGTGCCTGGTGCTGTCGGGGCTGGCGATCACCGCCCGGAATCGGGTGCGCTGAAACAGTCCGGTCGGTACGGATAGTTGCTGAGCGATAGCGCGCCGCACGCCACGCCCCCGGTCATTCACATAACATACGTACGGGTGGGTGCGACGATCCTCCGTGACCGGATAACTGACCGGGAGTGTGTAAGTGAGTTCTGGCAACGACGCGACGGACAACCGTGCCTCCGATCCGGGGGACACACCGCCCGCAGACGACGGTTCGGCCGAGGCGCCCACCCCACCACCGGACGGGACGAAGAAGCGCACGCGGTGGCGCACGGTCCGCCGGGTGAGCCTGGTCGTGATCGCGTTGCTGCTGGTCATCCCGCTCGTCGTGTTCCTGGTCAGCTACATTCGGGCCGAGGTCCCGCGGCCGTCGGACATGAAGACCAACCAGGTGGCGACCGTCTTCGCCGCCGACGGCACCACCGAACTGACCAAGGTGATCCCGCCGGAGGGGAACCGCACCGAGATCGCGCTCGACGCCATTCCCCAGCACGTCCGCGACGCCGTCCTGTCGGCGGAGGACCGCAACTTCTACTCCAACCCCGGGTTCTCGGTCACCGGGTTCATGCGCGCCGCCCGCGACAACGTTCTCGGCAAGGAGAGCGCGGGTGGCGGGTCGACGATCACCCAGCAGTACGTCAAGAACGTGCTGGTCGGCGCGGATCGCAACGTGTACCGGAAGATGCGGGAACTGGTGATCTCCACCAAGATGGCCCGCGAGTGGTCCAAGGACGAGATTCTCGCCGCCTACCTGAACACCATCTACTTCGGTCGCGGCGCGTACGGCATCGAGGCCGCGTCGCGCGCGTACTTCGACAAACCGGTCGGCGACCTCACCGTGGCCGAGGGCGCGGTGCTCGCCTCGGTGATCCAGAGCCCGTCCTACCTCGACCCCGAAGCGAACCTCGACCAGTTGCAGGCGCGGTGGAACTACGTGCTCGACGGCATGGTCTCGATGGGGGTGCTCGGCCAGCAGGACCGCAGTGCCGCGGAGTTCCCGGTCACGGCGCCGTCCAACCGGCCCACCGACGCCAACTCCGCGCCCGGCCCCGACGGGCTGATCCGCAACCAGGTGCTGCGCGAGTTGTCGGATGCGGGGATCTCCGAGCAGACCCTCAACACGGAGGGTCTGCAGATCACCACCACGATCGATCCGAGGGCGCAGCAGTCCGCGATCGACGCCGTCCACGACAACCTCGAGGGTGAGGATCCGGCGCTGCGGACCGCGGTCGTGTCCATCGACCCGCGCACCGGCGGTGTGCGCGCGTACTACGGCGGCGAGGACGGCGCCGGCTTCGACTACGCGCAGGCGCCGCTGCAGACAGGGTCGTCGTTCAAGGTCTTCGGACTGGCCGCCGCACTGGATCAGGGCATCCCGCTCTCGGCCCGGTTCAGCAGTGCCCCGCTGACCGTCGGCAGTGTGCAGATCGGCAACGTCGAGGGCGAGTCCTGTGGCACGTGCACCATCGCGGAGGCGACCAAACGGTCGCTGAACACGAGCTTCTACCGGTTGATGATGTCGATGGACAACGGCCCGCAGGCCATCGCGGACGCCGCCCACAAGGCGGGGATCCCGGACTTCATCCCCGGGGTGCAGGGCAAGACGCTCAGCGAGAACGGCGGCGAACCGGAGGGCGGCATCGTCCTCGGCCAGTACCTGTCGCGGCCGATCGACATGGCGTCCGCGTATGCGACGCTCGCCGCGTCCGGCGTCTACCACCAACCGTATTTCGTGCAGCGCGTCGTGACCGCCGACGGTGTCGTCCTCCTCGACCGGGCGCCCAGCCCCGGCGAGCAGCGACTCGACGCGGCCGTCGCCGACAACATCAGCCAGGCACTGATGCCGATCGCCTCCTACTCGCGGGGCCACGCGCTGGCGGGGGGACGCCCGTCCGCGGCGAAGACCGGGACGGCGCAGCTCGGTGACACCGGTGAGAACAAGGACGCCTGGATGGTCGGGTACACGCCGTCGCTGTCGACGGCGGTGTGGATCGGCAAGGCCGACGCGACCGCCATCAACAACACCTGGGGCGGGCTGATCTATGGTTCGGGTCTGCCGTCCGACATCTGGAAAGACACGATGGACGGCGCGCTCGACGACACCGACTGGGAAGACTTCCCGTGGCCCGACCCGATCGGCGGCCAGGCCGGCGTGCCGACGTGGAGCGGTCAAACCGGCGGCGACGGAACCACTCCCGGCACCAGCGGCGTCGTCCCGCCGCCCGGCGCGCCCACACCCGCACCCGTCGAGGTTCCGCCCCCGGCAGCCGTCCCGGTGCCGCCCGTCCCGCCGGTGCCCGCACCCGTCCCGGCGCCGACCCAGATCGAAATCCTGCCGGGCGTCGTCATCCCGCTGCCGGGTTAGCCGAGGTTCTGGAACCCGCCGCGCGGCGGAGTCCGGTGCGGTAGCACCACAACTCGCAGCGCGGCGCGGAGGCTTTCCTTCGTCTTGGCCCACGCCCTCGACTCGTCCTCGCACATGTCGGCCTCCTCGGGTTCCTCCTCGCGGGCGAGTTCGGCGTTGTGACGCCACTCGATCTCCTGCTCGGAGCAGAGGCGGAGGAACTCGAGGATGGTGTCGCGGTCCCGTCCGCAGATTTCCGCGACGTCGTCGGGGTCGAGGCCGCTCTCGGAGTCGAGGTGGATCAGGGTCACGAGGGCGGCGGGGAACTCGTCCGCGCATTCGTGCTCGGCGGACGAGGCCGTGGCGTCGGGTGTGGAATTGAGTTTGCCGCCAAGCCTTTCGGCGAACGCATCGTCGACGGTGTCCACGAAATGCTCGAACATCCGGAACACCGACACCAGGTGATCGGCGACGAACGGGGACCCGTCGACGCGCATGACGGCGACCACGTTGTCGACGATGAGCAGAAACTTGATGTCGGGCCACTGGCGGTTGAGGTCGGCGAGGGCCTCCGCCGTGCGCGTGCGGTCACTGATCGTGTGGACCACGCGGGCGAACACCTCGACGCGGGCGTCCTCCTCGATCGCCCGCACATATGTGGGGAGGTCGCCGACCCACACGAGGATGTCGCCGTCCGCGTCCGTGCCCGGTTCCTGCTCGAGCATGGCCTCGACCGCGGCGTGGACGCGGTCGCGCAAGCCGGTGCCGTCGCGCAACTGGGCGGGGACGTCGGCGGTACCGAACTCGGCGGTCGCGTCCCGGCCGCCGGTGATCGCCTTCAGGAACGAGGGATGCAGAAGGTCCCAGATCTCCCGGAACACGGTGACCGTCATCGACGCCAGCAGGTGGGCGTCCTCCCGGTCGGCGTCGAGGTAGTACGACGCGGAACCGTTGCCCTCGTCGACGTGCTCGCACAGGTCGGGGCGGTTCCAGCCGAGTTCGATCAGCCGCTCGTGCTCCTCCGCGGTGAGCGCCCGCGCCGGGTGCAGGAAGCGATTGGACGGCACCTCGCACCGCACCTTGTCGCCGGCCCAGGCGAAGAACCGCACACACGCGGCCGTCTCGACGAGGCCCTCGTCGACGCTGTCGTACTGCGACTGCAGCACCAGTTCGTCGTCGTCCTCCATCGCGTGCACGTAGCCGGTCAGACGGTCCTGGAGCTCGGTCCAGGCGTCGTCGATCTCGCGATCGAAAGTGTTGTCGGACATCACGCCTCCCTCGATGAATCCTGGGTGTCACCGTAGAGGGAGGGTCTGACAAGAAGTCGAACACAAAGGCGAATGCACCTTTCGTCGCCGTGAAGACGTCGAAAGGTGCATTCGCCCTACTGCTGCTGCGCGGTGATTACTCCGCGTCGATGATGAACGCCTCGAGCTCGGCGCGAGCCTTGTCGTCCGCCATCTGGACCGGCGGGGACTTCATCAGGTACGCGGACGCCGGGTAGACGGGTCCACCGATGCCGCGGTCCTTGGCGATCTTGGCTGCGCGGACGGCGTCGATGATGATGCCCGCCGAGTTCGGGGAGTCCCAGACCTCGAGCTTGTACTCCAGGTTCAGCGGAACGTCACCGAACGCGCGGCCCTCGAGGCGGACGTACGCCCACTTGCGGTCGTCGAGCCAGCCGACGTGGTCCGACGGGCCGATGTGCACGTTGCCCGGACCGAGATCGCGGGTCAGGTTCGACGTCACGGCCTGCGTCTTGGAGATCTTCTTCGACTCCAGGCGGTCACGCTCGAGCATGTTCTTGAAGTCCATGTTGCCGCCGACGTTCAGCTGCATGGTGC
>JBCEBZ010000586.1:0-8325 GCA_039206675.1 Rhodococcus sp. (in: high G+C Gram-positive bacteria)
ACGACGGGTACCGATTCCTGCTGCTCGGCCGCTCGATCGAACGCGTCGACATGCTGGCGCGGATGCTGCTCTCCCGTGCCGGCGACCGCCCGTCCTCGCCCGCCTGGGTGACGGTGCTGCGCTCCGCGGGGGCTCACGATACCTACCTGCGCACCTATCGCGGCGCGCTGGACGCCAACCGGGTGGTCGAGTTCATCCTGCTGGACCGGCTGTTCCCGCGGTCGGTGTTCCACGCCATCCGGCAGGCGGAGCTGTGCCTCGCCGAACTCGATCACCAGCCCGACAGTCGCGTCGGTCACCGGGCCGAGGCGCAGCGCCTGCTCGGCAGGGCGCGGAGCGAACTCGAGTTCCTGCCGCCCGGTGTGCTCCTCGAGGATCTCCAGGACCGGCTCGCGGGATTGCAGGAAACCTGCCGCGAACTCGGAGAAGCGATCGCGCTGCAGTATTTTCACGCCGCGCCGTGGGTGGCGTGGACCGATGCACGGGCCGTCGGCGGCGAATCCGTCGTGGAGGGAGAGCTGTGAGCTGGCGAATGAGAGTCGTGCACACCACCGGGTATGCCTACGACGCACCGGTCACGTCCTCGTACAACGAGGCGCGACTCACCCCTCGCGGTGACAGCAGGCAGACGGTGATCCTGAACCGGGTGGAGACGACACCGGCGACGCGGTCGTACCGCTACACCGACTACTGGGGCACCGCCGTCACCGCGTTCGATCTCCATGCGCCGCACAAGGAACTCGAGGTCACCGGGCTGTCCGTCGTCGAGACCGAACCGTTCTGGGAGCCGGAGGAGAAGGCGGACTGGGACGAACTGGCGAGCCCGCCGCTCACCGACCGGTTCAACGAGCAGCTGAGCAACACCACGTTCGTGCCGCGCAATCGCAAGCTCGACACCATCGCGCGGGACCTGCGCAAGGGACGCACCCCCGACGAAGCCGTTGTCGCGGCGGCGGACTGGGTGCACCGCGAGATGGATTACGTCCCGGGCACGACGGGCGTCCACACCTCCGCGGTCGACGCCTGGGCCGAACGGCAGGGCGTGTGCCAGGACTACGCGCACCTGACCCTGGTTCTGTTGCGCAGCATGGGAATTCCGAGTCGCTACGTGTCCGGCTATCTGCACCCGAAACCCGATGCGGCGGTGGACGAGACGGTGGCGGGGGAGAGTCACGCCTGGGTCGAGGCGTGGACCGGGGCGTGGTGGGGATACGACCCGACCAACGTCGTGGCGGTGAACGAACAGCACGTGTCGGTGGGTATCGGACGGGACTACGCGGACGTTCCGCCGCTCAAGGGCATCTTCTCCGGTGGCCGGGCAACAGATCTCGAAGTCGTCGTGGAGATCACCCGTCTGGCGTAAAGTGCACCCATATCTGTCTGTGGAAAGCAGGACTAACGATCCATTTCGACGAAGGTGGGTTCAATGTCTCCAACCGCACAGGAATACGTAGAAGTCGAACCGATCTCGGATCTGAAGAAATACGTAGCAGAGGCGGTCGGTACGTTCGTACTGGTCTTCGCGGCGGTGGGTACGGCGGTCTTCGCCGGGGCCAAGGTCGGGAACCTCGGTGTGGCACTGGCATTCGGACTGACCCTGCTCTTCCTCGTCTACGCCATCGGGCCGATCTCGGGCTGCCACGTCAACCCCGCGGTCACCGTGGGGCACCTCGCGCTCGGCCGGTTGTCCGTCGCGAAGGCGGGGCTGTACGTGGTCGCGCAGGTCATCGGTGGTCTCGTCGCCGGTGTCGTGGTCTACGCGATCGCACAGAGCCTGCCGTCGTACAACCGGGCGGACGACGGTCTCGGCGCCAATGGCTGGGGCGCCCACAGTCCGTCCGCCATCAAGGGACCGCTCGGCGGGGTGATCGAGAACGGTTACGGCATCGGCGCCGCGATGATCGTCGAAGTCCTCCTCACCGCGCTGCTCGTGTTCGTGGTTCTCGCGTCCACCGACCAGATCTCCGACGTCCCCCTCGCCGGTGTGTCGATCGGATTCACACTCGCCGTGATCCACCTCGTGTCGATCCCGATCGACAACACCTCCGTCAACCCGGCCCGCAGCCTCGCCGTGGCGCCCTACCAGAACGGCGCGCTCGCGCAGGTGTGGCTGTTCATCGTGTTCCCGTTGATCGGTGGCGCGGTGGGCGCGCTGGTCTACCGGTCGCTGTTCGGCCGGTACGACCGGCTGCAGAGCTGAGCGACTGACCCTCCTGCGGGCAGGGGTTCTCACCTGCGCCGTTCTCGCGCTCACGGGAGCGTTTCCGGCGGCGACCGCGACCGCCGGGGACACACCGCGGCCGGGTCCGACGTATGTGGCGCTCGGCGACTCCCGGGCCGCCGGACCGCTCATCGAATTGTCCGAACACCGCGACCTGTGCCTGCGGTCGCCGGACCTGAACTACCCGGCGAAGCTGGCGCGGCTGATCGGCGCCGCCACCCTCACCGACGTCACCTGTTCCGCCGCCACACCCGCCCACGTGATCGGCACCGCGCAATTCGTGGGGACGCGCTTCGTCCCACCGCAGATCGATGCGCTGCGGGCGGACACCGACGTCGTGACGCTCAGCATCGGCGGGGGCGGCTCCAATCACCTGCCCGTGTCGGTGCGCTGCGTCGCCCCCGTTCCCGGCGCCGACGCCGGGTGCCGCGACGACCCGCGGGCGGAGCAACTCGCGGTCGAGGGCATCGCGAAGATGGCGCCGCAGGTCGATGCCGTGGTGGCCGCGATCGTGGCGAAGGCCCCGAACGCCGAGGTCTACGTGATCGGGCACGGCGGTTCCGTCGGCCGGCGCGGCTGCTGGCCGAATCTGCCCGTGTCCGATGCGGACGCGATCTGGCTCGAACGGTACTTCGAACGCTTCAACCAGATCTACGTCGACGCCGCGGCCCGGTACGGAGTGCACTACGTCGACATCGCGAAGGCCGCCGTGGACGGCGGGCACGACGCGTGCGCGCCGGCGGGGCAGCGGTGGTTCGAGGGCATGCTGCCGCAGTCACCCGCCGAACCGGCGCACCCCAACGCGCTCGCGATGACCGCGATCGCCGAGATGATCGCCGGCGATCTCGGTCGGTGACCGCGTCAGTGCCAGCTGAAATCCGCACGCAGGCGCTGCGCGACGACCTCGAATTTGTCCCGGTCCATGACGGCGCCCTCGCGGCGGATCCCCGCCTCCGGAACGTCCAGCACCCGGTCCAGCCGGATCCAGCTCGGACGGCCCTCCGCGTCCCACGACCCGGAGCCGACCGCGATCCAGTCCCGGTCGCCGTCGTGCTTGCTCTGCGAGGACAGCATCAACCCCAGCAGGGTGTCGCCGTCCCGCCCGACGACGAGCACGGGCCGGTCCTTGCCCTGACTCGCATCCTCCTCGTACGCCACCCACGTCCAGACGATCTCGCCCGGATCCGCGCGACCGTCCAGGTCGGGGGAGTACTCCACTTTCCGAGCCCGATGGGCGGTCGGGGCGGAGTCGGCGGTGACCGGACGGCCCGGCGCCGGCTTCGGCGCGGCGGCCGTCGACCCGGTCAGGACACCGGCCGCGCGGTCCAGCGCGCCGGACTTCTGCAGCTGCGCCAGAAGCTGCGGTCCCTTGTCCCGTGCAAGTCGGCCCAACGTCTTCCCGATGCTGCTCCACGTGCTCGCCATGGCCGCCGAGCTTAGTGCGTGTATGCCGCGGCAGCCGCAACGCGGTGGCTTGGATATCCTGACAGGTGACAGTGGCCCGGAACCGGGCCGGTGCCGGTCCAGGTAAGGGGTCCCCCATCAGCAGCTTCGCCGACAAGACGTTCACGGATCCTGCCCGGATCCGGAATTTCTGCATCATCGCGCACATCGATCACGGCAAGTCGACGCTGGCCGACCGCATGCTCCAGCTCACCGGTGTGGTCGAGGAGCGGCAGATGCGTGCCCAGTACCTCGACCGCATGGACATCGAGCGCGAGCGCGGCATCACGATCAAGGCGCAGAACGTGCGGCTCCCGTGGAAGGTGGGCGACGACGAGTTCGTCATCCACCTCATCGACACCCCCGGGCACGTCGACTTCACGTACGAGGTCTCCCGCGCGCTCGAGGCCTGCGAGGGCGCGGTCCTGCTGGTGGACGCCGCGCAGGGCATCGAGGCGCAGACTCTCGCCAACCTGTACCTGGCGATGGAGAAGGACCTCACCATCATCCCGGTGCTCAACAAGATCGACCTGCCCGCCGCCGATCCCGACCGGTACGCCGAGGAGATCGCGCACATCACCGGGTGTGAACCGGGTGACGTGCTGCGCGTGTCCGGCAAGACCGGCATGGGTGTGAAGGAACTGCTCGACGAGGTGGTGCGGCAGGTTCCCGCCCCCGTCGGCGACCCCGACGGTCCGGCGCGCGCCATGATCTTCGACTCGGTGTACGACGCGAACCGCGGCGTCGTCACGTACGTCCGCGTCGTCGACGGCCGGATCTCGCCGCGCGAGAAGATCACCATGATGTCGACGGGCGCCACCCACGACCTGATCGAGGTCGGCATCATCTCGCCCGAACCGAAGGCCAGCATCGGTCTCGGCGTCGGTGAGGTGGGGTATCTCATCACCGGTGTGAAGGACGTCCGGCAGTCGCGAGTCGGCGACACGGTCACCGCCGCCCGCGGCGGCGCGACGGAACCCCTCGTCGGTTACCGCGACCCCAAGCCGATGGTCTACTCCGGCCTCTACCCGCTCGACGGTTCGGACTACCCGGTGCTGCGCGACGCCCTCGACAAGTTGCGTCTCAACGACGCCGCCCTGGCCTACGAGCCGGAGACGTCGGTGGCGCTCGGGTTCGGGTTCCGGTGCGGCTTCCTCGGACTGCTGCACATGGAGATCACCCGCGACCGTCTCGAGCGCGAGTTCGGGCTCGAACTGATCTCGACGTCGCCGAACGTGGTGTACCGGGTGGTGATGGAGGATGGCGCCGAGCACGTCGTCACCAACCCGTCGTACTGGCCGGAGGGCAAGATCCGCGAGGTCTACGAGCCGATGGTGAAGTGCACGGTCATCGCGCCGAGCGAGTTCATCGGCGCGATCATGGAACTGTGCCAGAACCGGCGCGGGGAGCTCGGCGGCATGGACTACCTCTCCGAGACGCGGGTCGAGCTGCGCTACGAGATGCCCATGGGCGAGATCATGTTCGACTTCTTCGACGCCCTGAAGTCGCGCACCAAGGGTTACGCCAGCCTCGACTACGAGGAGGCCGGCGAGCAGCAGGCCGACCTGGTGAAGGTGGACATCCTGCTGCAGGGTGAGGCCGTCGACGCGTTCTCGTCGATCGTGCACCGTTCCGCGGCCGGCGCGTACGGCGGCCGGATGACGTCGAAGCTGCGCGAGCTGATTCCCCGCCAGCAGTTCGAGGTGCCGATCCAGGCGGCGATCGGCTCGAAGATCATTTCGCGTGAGAACATCCGCGCGATCCGGAAGGACGTGCTCGCCAAGTGCTACGGCGGCGACATCAGCCGTAAGCGCAAGCTGCTCGAGAAGCAGAAGGAGGGCAAGAAGCGGATGAAGACCATCGGCCGGGTCGAGGTTCCGCAGGAGGCCTTCGTGGCCGCGTTGTCGTCCGAGTCGGTCGGGGACAAGCCGAAGAAGTAGTTGCTCGATCCTGTTGCCCTGACATCCGATCGAAAGTAGGCGCTGCCCGTGGCCCTCGAAACCTGGCTGACCCGGACACTGGGAATCGAGGTGCCGATCTTCGGCGCCCCGATGGGCGGGCGGGCCGGCGGGACCCTCGTCGGCGAGGTGTCGAAGGCGGGCGGGCTCGGCCTGCTCGGCGCGGCCCGCTACGCCACCCCGGAGTGGGTGGCGAAGGAGACGGCGGTCGCGCGGGGCATCGGCGGCGACGCCTTCGGGATCGGGTTGATGACCTGGGCGCTCGACGACGACGACACGCTGCTCGGCGCCGCGCTGGCCGAGAACCCCCGCGTCGTGTCGCTGTCGTTCGGTGACCCCGCCCCGTACGTGAAGCGGATCCACGCCGCGGGGGCGCTGGTGGTGTCTCAGGTGAACACGATCGACGATCTGCGGGTCGTGGAGGCGGCGGGCGTCGATTTCGTGATCGCCCAGGGCGGTGAGGCGGGCGGCCACACCGGCAGGATCGGGACGTTGCCGCTGCTGCAGGAGGTCCTGGAGGCCACCACGCTGCCGGTGCTCGCCGCGGGCGGCATCGCGACCGGCCGTGGTCTCGCGGCGGTACTCGCCGCGGGTGCGGAGGGCGCGATGATCGGGACCGCGCTGCTGGCCAGCCCGGAGACCATCGGGCCGGAGTACGCCCGCGGCAAGCTGATCGCGGCGGGCAGCGCCGACACCGTGTACACGTCGGTGTTCGACCAGGCGCGCAGCCAGCCGTGGCCTGCCAGGTGGGGTGGGCGTGCCCTGGGCAACGCATTCACCTCACGCTGGCACGGCGCGGAGGCGCCCGCCGCCGACCTCGCCGCCGCCTACGATCCCGCGAATCCCGACCTCGGTGTCGTGTACGCCGGGGAAGCGGCGGGTCTCGTCACGGCGGAGCGGCCGGCGGGGGTCGTGGTGCGGCAGATCGCGGCCGACGCGGCGCGGTTGCTGAACCGGTACGCGGAGTAACCCGTAGCGCCCGAAGCGCCGAGTATGCGAAGGTAAGGCTTCGCTTACTTGATGAGGAGGCGCGGTGCGCGTCAGAGGATTGTTCGTGGCCGCGTTGTGCGCGGCACTCGCCGTCGGAACCGCCGGA
The DNA here is from genome assembly GCA_039206675.1 of Rhodococcus sp. (in: high G+C Gram-positive bacteria). Taxonomy (GTDB): domain Bacteria; phylum Actinomycetota; class Actinomycetes; order Mycobacteriales; family Mycobacteriaceae; genus Rhodococcus_F. The sequence goes on from JBCEBZ010000586.1 coordinate 6,719, forward strand.
TGCGGCGCGGACAGCGGCGCCGGCACCGCCGCGGACCGGCAGACGACGGTCGACCACCACTTCGGCGCCACCACCGTCGACGGCACTCCGACCCGGATCGTCGCCACCAGCAGCCAGTGGGTCGACGCCCTCCTCGAGTTCGGCGTCCAGCCCGTCGCCTACCTGGCGGCGGGACCGATGGGTGACGAGCGCGGGCTGTATCCGTGGGAATCCGCGGTCGACGGTTCGGCGGTGGAACTCGACCGGGGGAGCCTGACCCAGATGGGTGCGCCGCTGCCGGAGGAGCAGATCGCCGGATTCGCGCCCGATCTGATTCTCGGCTCGTTCGCCGTCGCCGATCAGGAAGATTTCGACCGGATCAGCAAGATCGCGCCGACCGTGGCCGCGCTCGGCGACGTGCAGGTCGATCCGTGGGAGTCGCAGGTCGAGGTCCTCGGCCGGATTCTCGGTGAGGAGGACCGCGCTGCGGAGATCATCGCGACCACCAACGGCACCGTCGACGGCCTCGCCGGCCGGCTGCCCGCCCTCGCGGGCAAGACGGCGGTGCTGTCCCAATTCATGTTCACCACCAGCCAGATTGTCGTCGTCGCCGACCCCGACGACGGTGCGAGTGCGGTGTTCCGCAGGTTGGGGCTGACGCTGCCGCCGGCACTCGTGGACGAGGCGGGGGCGACCGGGGGCCGTCTCACCCTCAGCCCCGAGCGGGTGGACGCACTGAACGCCGATCTCGTCGTGATGCTGCCCAACGGCGGCACCCGCGACGATCTGATGGCGCTACCCGGATTCGACCGGCTGCCGTCCGTGCGGCAGGGTGGCCTCGCCGTCGAGGACTACGCGACGGTGGTCGGTTTCAACACGCCGTCCAGTCTTTCCCTGCAGTACTCGCTCGGCCGGATCACGCCGCAGTTGGAGGCGGTCGGCGCCTGATCAGACCGTGTTGTGGGCGGGCTGGAAGCCCCCTGCCGCGGCCTCCTCGGCGCGAATGACGTGGACCACCGCGTTGATCAGTGCCAGATGGGTGAACGCCTGCGGGAAGTTGCCGAGATGCCGCCCCGAGTCGGGGTCGATCTCCTCCGCGTACAGCTTGAGGGGGCTGGCAAATCCGAGGAGGCGATCGCACAGGCGTTTCGCGCGGTCCAGTTCACCGATCTCGACGAGCGCCGACACGAGCCAGAACGAGCAGATCGTGAACGTGCCCTCCTTGCCCTTCAGTCCGTCGTCCGTGGTCTCCACCCGGTAGCGCAGCACCAGCCCGCCCTCGGTCAGCTCGTCCGCGATGGCGAGGACGGTCGCGCGGATGCGCGGATCGTCGGCGGGCAGGAACCGCAGGAGGGGCGCGAGGAGGAGCGACGCGTCGAGGCTGTCGCTGCCGTACCGCTGTGTCAGGACGCCCCGCGCGTCGACGCCGTGCTCGAGGATGTCGTCCTTGATCTCGTCGGCCAGTTCGGACCACTGCTGCGCGTAACTCGTCTCGCCCTGCTGATCGGCGAGTTTCGCGCCCCGGTCGAGGGCCACCCAGCACATGATCTTCGACGACGTGAAGTGCTGGGGCTCGCCGCGGACCTCCCAGATCCCGCGGTCGGGGAGACGCCAATGCTTGACCGCCT
>JBCEBZ010000587.1:0-8322 GCA_039206675.1 Rhodococcus sp. (in: high G+C Gram-positive bacteria)
CTGGGCGCGGGCCTCGGTCTCGGTGGCGGTCTCGGCGGTGCGGTCGGAATCGGTGCCGGCGCGGGCCTCGGTCTGGGCGCCGGCCTGGGCGGCGACTTCGACTTCGCCGCGGAACTGGCGGCCGGCCTGAGCGCCGCGCTCGGTGCCGCACTGGAGATCGGCGGCGAGATCGGTGCGCAGCTCGGTGCCGCGCTGGGTGCGGCCCTCGACGCGGCCCTCTCCCTCACCGGTGGCCTCGACCTCGGCAGCGCCCTCGACCTCGGCGCCGTGATCAGCGGAGCCCTCGGAGGAGCACTCGGCCTGGGCGCCGACCTGACCGCGCAGCTCGCCACCACCCTCACCGCGGCGATCACGGCCCTGCCGGTGGTCGACGTGGCCGGTGGTCTCACCGGGATCCTCGCGCCCGCACTGTCGATCGGCGGCGACCTGGGCGCCGAGCTGGGTGCGGCTCTCGGTGCCGCCCTCGGAAGCGTCGTCGACCTCGGTGGCAGCGTGGACGGCGACATCCTCGCCGGACTCGGAGCCGGCCTCGACCTCGGCGGCGTGCTCGGAACGACCCTCGGCAGCGTGCTCGGTGTCGACGCCGGTCTCGGTGGCACGCTGGGTGGCGCTCTCGACGCGGCGATCGGCGCCGGCGGCGGACTGGGCGCGACCCTCGAAGGCCTGCTCGGCGGTGAACTGCTCGGCGACGTCGCCGGCTCGCTCGGTGGAGTCCTCGGCACCGACCTCAGCGCGGTCCTCGGTGGCGCGCTCGGCGGTGTCCTCGGTGCGGGCGGCGACCTCGGCGCAGACCTCGGCGGCGCACTCGGCGCGACGCTCGGGTCGATCGCGGACCTGGGCGGCGGGCTGGACCTCGACGCACTCCTCGGTGCGGGCGGCAGCCTCGGCGGCGCCCTGAGCGGGCTGCTCGGCGGGGAACTCGGAGTCGGCGGCGACCTCACCGCCGGTCTGGGCACCGCGCTGGACGCGGTCCTCGGTGCCGGTGGCGGACTCGACCTCGGTGCCGTGCTCGGCGCCGAAGGTGGCCTGGGTGGCGCGCTCAGCGGCATCCTCGGTGGCGTCCTGGGCGCCGGCGGCGACGTCAGCGGTGATCTCGGTGGAGCCCTGGGCGGTCTGCTCGGCGGCGTCCTCGATCTCGACGGCGGCCTCGGTGGCGCACTGTCCGGTGCACTCGACAGCGGTCTGGGACTGGATGCCGCACTCGGCACGGTCCTCGGCGGCGCCCTCGGCCTGGACGGTGGCCTGGCCGCCGAACTGGGCAGCACCCTCGACGCCGCGCTCGGTGCCGGCGGCGTGACGGGCCTCGACCTCGGCGGCCTGCTGGACGGCGGACTGGACCTCGGTCTGGGCGGCGACCTCGGCCTCGGCGGAGAACTGACCTCGGAGCTGACGACGGCGCTGAGCGGTGCCCTCGGTCTGGGCGGCGAGGCAGGCGCGAACCTGGGAACGGTCCTGGGCGGCGCGCTGGAGAGCGGCCTCGGGCTGGGCGGTGTCCTCGACACCGGTGCCGATCTGGGCACCACGATCAGCAGTGCGCTCGGCGGCGTCCTCGGAGTCGACGGTGACGCGACCGCCGGTCTGGGTGCGGCACTCGACGCGGTGCTCGGCGCGGACGGCGCCCTCGACCTCGGCGGCGCCACCGATCTGGGTGGTCTGCTCGGCGGTGCGTTCGGTGCCGGTGGCGCCGCGGGCGCCGATCTCGGCGCGGCCCTGGGCGGAGTGCTCGGCGGTGCGCTGGAGACCGGCGGCGCCCTCGACCTCGACAGCGTCCTGGGCGCGGAGGGCAGCATCGGCAGCACGCTGGGCACCGCTCTCGGCGGCGTCCTCGGAGCGGACGGCGACCTCAGCGCGACCCTCGGTTCCGCACTGGAGACGGCGCTGGAGGCCGGTGGCGGGCTGGACCTCGACTCCGCTCTGGACGCCGACCTCGGACTCGACGCGGCGGCCGGCGTGGGTGGCGCCCTGGACGGTGCGCTCGACGCGGGCACCGGTCTCGCGGGTGGCCTGACGAGCGGCATCGACGGCGCGCTGGGCGGGCTGCTCGACGTGGGCAGCGACGTCACGGGCAACGTGGGCGGCGCCGTCGGCGGCGGTGTGGCGGGCGGCGCGGACGCGGCTGCCGGCATCGGAGCCGGTGTGGCCGCGGGTGTCGGTGCGGTTGCCGACGCCGGAGCGGACCTGGGCGGCAGCCTCGGAACCAACCTGGTCGGCGGACTGGACACGGCCGGCGGCCTCGGCGCCGGTCTGACCAGCGGTCTCACCGGTGGTCTCGGCGGAATCTTCGACACCGGTGCGGGCCTCGGCTCCGCACTGACCGGCAGCGTCGGCGGTGCCGTGGACGCGGTCGGCGAGGCGGGCGCCTCGGTCGGCGCGGTCGCCGACGCCGGTGCGAGCCTGGACGCGAACCTCGGCGGCGCCCTGGACACGGCCGCCAACCTGGGCGGCACGGTCGGTGGCGCCCTGGACACGGCGGCGAACGTCGGCGGAAGCCTCGGCGGCACGGTCGACGCCGCTGCCGGAATCGGTGGCGACGTGGCCGGCGGCATCGGAGGCAGCGTGGACAGCGCCGTCGACGCCACCGCAGGTCTGACCGGTGGCCTGGACGCCACCACCGACGCGGCCGCCGACCTCGGCGCCGGACTGTCCGGTGGCGTGGGCGGACTCGGATCGCTCGGCACCTCGGTCGGCGGCGCCCTCGACGGTGCAGTCGGTGGAGTGGTCGACGGTGCGGTCGACGGTGGAGCCGCAGTGGGCGGCGCCCTCGACGGCGCAGCGTCCGCCGGTGGATCGGTCACCGGTGGCGCCTCCGCCGGCGCGGATGCCGCCGTGGACGCCACCACGGACGGTTCCGCGGACCTCGGAGCGGTCGGCGGCGCCGTCGCCGACACCACCGGTTCGATCGCCGGCGGCCTGGGATCCACCCTGGGCGGTGCCGTCGACACCGGGGCCGACACCTGGTCGTCGATCGACGCGGACAACGCGTTCGGCGCCGACTCGGGCCTGCACGCGGACACCGACGGTTCACTGTTCGGCGACACCGACTCCTCGGTGGACCTCTCGCACGACGTCACGGGCGTGGTCGATCACCTCGAGCCGTGATGAATCGGCGGTTCCGGCATCCCCCAGACGGGGCGGCCGGGACCGCCGTACGATGTAACGAAATCAGCCCCGGACGCGTTATGCGTGCGGGGCTGTTTTCCACAGTCGGGTGTCGGGGCACCGAACAGGTGCCCGCACGAGGTCGGAAGAATTGCGGGTCAACGAAGCTCATGGACAGTGCAGCCGCCGAGAAGAGTCCAGCCGGGTCGCAGTCGATGACGGCGTTGCTCGAGCAGGCCCTGGGCGTGGCGAAGCGGTTCGGTCGCGGCGACCTGGCGCAGCGCCTCGACTCCGCCCGGAGCCGGGTCCAGGACCCGCGGATGCGGATCGTGGTGGTCGGGCCGCTCAAGCAGGGCAAGAGTCAGTTCGTGAATTCCCTCCTCAATCTCACCGTGTGTTCGGTGGGCGACGACGAGACCACCGCGATCCCCACCGTGGTCCAGAACGCCGAGACCGCGTCGGCCGAACTCGTCCTCGCCGATCCGGGCGCCGACCCGATCCGGGTGCCCCTGCCCCTCGACGAGCTGAACGGCATCACCCCCGCCTCGCCGCGCGCCGGGGGCCGGGAGGTGCTGCGGGTGGAGGTCAACGTCCCGAGCCCGCTTCTCGCCGACGGGTTGGTCCTCGTCGACACGCCCGGCGTGGGCGGCGCCGGCAACCCGCATGCCGCGAGCACACTCGGGCTGATCCCGGCGTCCGACGCCGTGTTCGTCCTGTCCGACGCCAGCCAGGAATTCACCGAACCGGAGCTCGGTTTCATCCGCCAGGTCACGAGCCTGTGCCCGTCGGTGGCGTGCCTGATCAGCAAGACCGACCTGTACCCGCACTGGCGCGAGATCGTCGAGGCCGACCGCGGGCACCTCGCGCGCGCCGGTCTCGACGTTCCGCTCATCCCGATCTCGTCGGTGCTGCGTTCGCACGCGCTGCGACTGCAGGACGAGGAACTCAACACCGAATCCGGTTTCGTCGAGCTGTACGCCTTCCTGCGCGACCGGGTGGTGGCCCGGGCCGAGGCGAACACCCGCCGGGCCGTGTCGCTGGACGTGTCGTCGGCGGCCGAGCACCTGACCCTGGGGATCGGCAGCGAGCTTGCCGCCCTGCGTGATCCGGCGAAGGGCGCCGCCGCGGTCGCCGAACTGCAGAAGGCGAAGGCCGCCGCCGAGGAACTCCACAAGAAGACGTCGCTGTGGCAGCAGACGCTCGGCGACGGCATCGCCGACCTCGCCGCGGACATCGACCACGACCTGCGGGACCGGTTGCGCCGCGTCACCCGGGAGGCGGAGGAGACCGTCGACGAGGGCGACCCCGGCAAGGACTGGGACGCGCTGGGGCAGTGGCTCGAGCAGGAGTTCGCCACCGCGATCGGCGACAACTTCGTCTGGGCGCACGACCGCGCCCTCTGGCTGGCCGAGGTGGTCGCGCAGCATTTCGCGGAGACCGGTTCCGTCGAACTGCCGCATCTGGACGTCGCGAACGTGGACGGGGTCCTCGAACCCGTGGCCTCGCTCGCCGACCTCGAGGCGGGACGCATCGGCATCACGCAGAAGGTCCTCGTCGGGATGCGCGGGTCCTACGGCGGCGTCCTCATGTTCGGTCTGATCACCACCATGATGGGCATGGCCCTGGTCAATCCGATCTCGATCGGCGCCGGAGTCCTGCTGGGCACGAAGGCGTACCGGGAAGACCGGGAGAGCCGGATCCTGAAGCGCCGGGCGGAGGCGAAGACCGCGATCCGGCGTTTCGCCGACGACGCCAGCTTCCAGGTGGGCAAGGAGTCGAAGGATCGGCTCCGGTCGATCCAGCGGCTGCTGCGCGATCACTTCACCGCCATCGCCGAGCAGGCGCTGCGCTCGATCAACGAGTCGCTGCGGGCCGCGCAGGAGGCGGCGAACCTCGAATCCACCGAACGGACCCGCCGCATCGCGCAGCTCGAGAAGGATCTGCACGTCGCGTCCGCACTGAAACAGCAAGCGGCGCAACTCGTCGCGGGCGACGCGGGAGCGGTCACGGCATGAGCGCCGCGCCGCTGCACGAAGCCCGCGCACTGATCGCGTCCGCCCGCCGGCTGTACGCGGGAAGTCCCGAGATCCGGGATCAGCTGGGCGAATGCGCCCGGCGACTGGAACAGCCGCTGCGGGTGGCGCTGGCCGGCTCGCTGAAGGCCGGCAAGTCCACGCTGCTCAATTCCCTGGTGGGGCAGGACATCGCGCCCACCGACGCGACCGAGTGCACCCGCGTCGTCACCTGGTACCGCAGCGGGTCGACGCCCACCGTGACGGCGTGGTACCAGCCGGACCCGGGCACCGGGACGCAGCGTTCCGCCAACGTGCCGGTGCTGCGCCGGGACGGGCATCTCACGTTCGACCTGGGCCACCTCACCGCCGATCAGGTGGACCGCCTCGATGTGGAGTGGCCGTCGTCCGCGCTCGCGCACACGACCATCATCGACACCCCCGGCACGTCCTCGTTGTCGCGGGACGTCTCGGCCCGCACCCTCGAGATGCTCACCCCGGACAACGAGGCGTCCGGCGCCGACGCCGTGGTCTACCTGCTGCGCACGCTCAACGCGACCGACGTCCAGTTCCTCGGTCAGATCGGCGACCACGTGGGCGACGAGTCGGGGCCGCTCGGTGTGGTCGGCGTGGTGTCGCGGGCCGACGAGGTGGGGGCGGGCCGGCTGGACGCCATGATGTCCGCGAAGGAGGTGGCGTCCCGGTTCGCGGGCGAACTCGAACGGACCGGGCTGTGCCAGGCCGTCGTTCCCGTCGCGGGTCTGCTGGCGCTCGGTGCCCGCACGATGCGTCAGGCGGAGTTCGCCGCGTTCCAGCATCTCGCCGAGGTCCCGGTGGACGACCTGAACCTGGCAATGCTGTCGGCCGACCGGTTCGCGCGGGAGGACAGCCCGCTGCCCGTGGATGCGCGGATGCGGGCTCAGCTCGCAGACCGCTTCGGGCTCTTCGGGATCCGGATGGCCGTCACCCTGATCCGGTTGGGCACCAAGGACTCGCCGACGCTGGCGGCCGAACTGGTCGAACGCAGCGGGCTCGACGAACTGCGTCAGGTGATCGACATCCAGTTCGGGCAGCGGGCCGACCAGTTGAAGACCCACTCGGCGCTCGTGGCACTCAAGCGGGTCCTCACGACGCATCCGGTGCCGGGGGCGGGCGAGATCCTGATGTCGGCCGAACGGCTGCTGTCCGACGTGCACGGTTTCCAGGAACTGCGCCTGCTCGGGCGGCTGCGGTCCACCGAGGTGGGGCTGCCCGCCGACGACGTCGCCGAACTGCAGCGCCTGATCGGCGGGTTCGGAATCGAGATCCCGGAACGACTGGGCACCGACGGCGACGACTCCGTGGAGCTGCAGCGGATGCGGGCGCTCGCCGCGGTGCGGAAGTGGCGTGAACGGGCACGGCACCCGTTGCTCGACCAGTTCACGGCGCGGGCCTGCACCGTCGCGGCCCGCAGCGCGGAAGGTGTTCTGGAGGAACTGAACACCGTCCGCCTGTAGCCGGGTCAGGTCGCGGACACGCCCCCGATCTCACCCTTCCGGAACGCGTCCACGAACAGTTGGTGATCCTTGCGGCTCACCTCGGCGTAGGCGATGCCGAAGTCGACGATCTCGCCGACGAACTCGTCCAGCCTGCCGTCGAGGACGCTCCGGATCGCGTCCTCGGTCTGGAACGTCACCAGGGTCTGGTCGCTGTCCTCGTCGGAGACACAGTGCACCTTCGCCGTTGCCCGGCCGAGGTCCTCGAGCAGCGGCGCGATGTCCTCCGGCTCGGTGAGGTCGGACCAGTCGAGGTCCAGTTCGTACGGGGAGAGTTCGGCGACGACGAAGCCGGTGCCGTCGATCTCCGTGTACCCGAGCAGCGGATCCGTGTGAACCTGCAGGGCGCGCTGGCTCACCACGGTGCGGTGACCCTCGTGCTCGAAGTACTCCCGCACACCGGGTTCGTCGACGATCCGGCTCGGAGCGGCGACGTTGGCTTGCTTGAGGGACAGCACGATGTCGTTCTCGAGCGCCTGGGTCGCCCCTTCGATCAGCACGTTGTACGCGGGCAGGCCTGCGCTGCCGATCCCGAAGCCCTTCCGGCCCACCACGTCCTTGATCCGGTAGAAGACCGCGCGTGTGGACCGCTTGCTGCGGGGGACCCGCTCGACGTACGTCTCCACCGCCTCACGGACCGTTGCGCGTTCCGCTTCCTCCAGTTCGCGGACCCCGCGACCGCGGCGGAAGTGCCGGTCGTAGTCCTCGAGCACCGTGACCGATTCGAGCAGACTCACCCGGGTGGCGAGACGCGCGCTGAGCAGAAGGTCGTGAATCGCGCCGCGCGAATTGTCCAGGCGCAGCGCATACGCCTCGTCCGCCTCTTCCCGCGCATACTGCAGGACCTGCTCGACGTAACTGCGCAGGTATGTCTCGGCGAGTGCCCGGACATCACTCTCGGGAAGTGCCTTCTGCCACCCCATCAGCGCCAGGCTCGCGACGAAGCGCCGCAGATCCCAGCTGAAGTGCCCCACGTACGCCTCGTCGAAGTCGTTGACGTCGAAGACGAGCGTGCCCTCCGAGTTCATGTACGTGCCGAAATTCTCCAGATGCAGATCGCCGTGAATCCACACGCGGCCGGTGCGCTCGTCCGCCCACGGATCGTCGAAGTTCCGCAGATCGTCGTAGAACAGGCAGGCGCTGCCCCGGTAGAAGGCGAACGGGTTGGCCGCCATCTTCCGGAACTTGGTGCGGAATGCGCTCGGATCCGCCTCCATCAGGTCCGCGAAGGCCTCGTCGAGGACCTCCACGATCCGCCTCTGCCTCGTGGAATCGGCGTCGTCCACACCGGCCTCCTTCTCGCGGCGCACCCGTCAGGACCGCACCGAACCACGGTAGCGCTGTCGCCCGCCCGGTGACTGCAGATACGCCCAGGCATCGGCCACGATCTCGTCGAGATCGGTGTGCCGTGGCTGCCAGCCCAGTTCGGCCCGCACCCGGGCGCCGGACGCGACGAGTACCGCCGGATCCCCGGCCCGGCGCGGGGCGTCCCGGGTGGCGACCGACCGCCCGGTGACGCGTTCGCACGACGCGATCACCTCCCGGACACTGAACCCGGTGCCGGTGCCGAGGTTGTAGATCCGGTGGGTTCCGGGCCGCGAGGACTCGAGCGCGAGGACGTGCGCCTCGGCCAGGTCGCGGATGTGGATGTAGTCGCGGACGGCGGTGCCGTCCGG
>JBCEBZ010000588.1:0-8300 GCA_039206675.1 Rhodococcus sp. (in: high G+C Gram-positive bacteria)
ACGACACGTACTCGATCGAGGACCTCGCGCAGCTGATCCACGACTGCAAGGCGGCGCGCGTCCGGGTCATCGTCAAGCTCGTGTCCTCGGAGGGCATCGGCACCATCGCGGTGGGTGTCGCGAAGGCCGGCGCCGACGTCATCAACGTGGCCGGCAACACCGGTGGCACCGGCGCCGCCGCGGTGACGAGCCTCAAGTACGCCGGACGTTCGGCGGAGATCGGCGTCGCCGAGGTCCATCAGGCGTTGTGCGCCAACGGTTTGCGGCAGAAGGTGCTGCTCCGCTGTTCCGGCGCGCACCAGACGGCGAGCGACGTGGTGAAGTCGGCGCTGCTCGGCGCCGACAGCTTCGAGTTCGGCACCACCGCACTGATGATGCTCAAGTGCGTCATGGCCAAGAACTGCAACATCAAGTGCCCGGCCGGACTGACCACCAACCCCGAGCTGTTCGACGGCGATCCGCGGGCGATGGCGCAGTACCTGCTCAACATCGCGCACGAGACCCGCGAGGTGCTTGCGGAGCTGGGCATGTCCTCGCTGCGCGAGGCCCGGGGACGCTCGGATCTGCTGCAGCTCCTGGACCACCCGTCCAGCGTCGGCCAGCTCGACCTGCGCGCGATGCTCGCCGTGGTCGACGAGGTCACCATCGGTGATCCGGTGTACCTGGAGAAGGACTACACGCTCGACGACGGCTGGCTCGTGCAGCTGCGTGCCGCGCTGATCGAGCAGGGCGAGGCCACGGTCGAACTCGGCGACGGCGTGCACCTGAGCAACCGCAACAAGAGCGTCGGCGCCCAGCTGGCGGTCGACATCGAGCGGATGCTGAACCACGAGCTCACCGACGTCGCGCTGCCCGGCGTGCTCCGCGACGAGCGTGGCCGCGGTTACCTGCGCGACGGCAGTGTCCGGATCGCGACGTCCGGGTCCGCGGGCCTGTCGTACGGCGCGTTCTGCAACGACGGCATGACCCTCGTCCACACCGGCACCGCCAACGACGGCGTCGGCAAGGGCGCCAACGGCGGCAGCATCGTCGTGCGCTCCCCCGGTGGCGGTTCGGACCGTCACGGCGGCAACGTGCTGATCGGCAACTTCGCGCTGTTCGGCGCCACCGGTGGCCGCACGTTCGTCGAGGGCCAGGCGGGTGACCGCTTCGCCGTGCGCAATTCGGGTGCCACCGCGGTGGTCGAGGGTGTCGGCGACTTCGCCTGCGAGTACATGACGAACGGCGCCGTCCTCAACCTCGGTGGCTTCGGCAAGGGTGTCGGCAACGGCATGAGCGGCGGCTTCGTCTACCAGTACGATCCCGAGAACAAGCTGCCCGGCAAGGCCAGCGCGGACTCGATCCTGCTCGGTTCGATCACCGGCGACGGCGAGCATGCCGCGCTGCACCGTTCGGCCGTGCACGTGCTGCTCGGGTGGCACCTCGAGGCCACCGGCTCCGCCAAGGCGGCGTGGCTGCTGGAGAACTGGGAGACCGAGCAGCACCACTTCGTGTACGGCATGCCGCGTGCGCTGCTGCAGTACCAGGACAGCGACGAGATCCTGAAGGCCAAGCCCCGCAAGGACCTGGCCGACGAACTGGCCGCCGCGCTGGTCGCGCACCAGGTGCGCAAGTTCAAGCTGGACTACCGGGACGGTCACGCCGTGCTGGACGGCGCCGTGCCCGGCTACGGCGAGGCCGACACCGAGGCGATGTTCGCGCTGCTGAACAACTACACCGTGCTGAACGCGGCGCAGGAGATGGCGCTGTCCAAGCTGCCCGGTGTCACGGGTCCGTCCGACCCGGCCGTCGACAAGGCCGTCCGCAACCTGCTGCTCACCGAGGACTTCTTCCTCATGCAGCGGTTGCAGCGGTACGCACGGGAAGCGTTGAAGGATTACAGCGACGAGGATCTGGCCGTGATGGTGGCGGCCAAGCGGCTCGCCGACTACAAGGATGCGCTGCGCCGCCGCAACGTCCGGTCCATCGACGCCCCCGGCACGTACGGCTGGATCCTGCACCAGGACGCGAAGAACGTCGACAAGATCGGCCGGCTGCCCGGCTTCGAGGAGCTGTTCGCGCAGCACGCCCTCCCCGATCTGATTCCCACGAAAGACGTGGTGCCCTCATGAAATTGCCCTACATCCCCCAGGACGCCCCGTTCAGCGACGACCAGCGTGTCTGGCTCACCGGCTTTCTCGCCGGAATGAGTTCGCGGCTGGCCGTCGGCGGATCCGACGCGCCGGCCGGCGCGGCCGGTGGGCAGCTGCCCGCCATGCACGTGCTGTACGGCAGCCAGACCGGGAACGCCGAGGGGGTCGCGGAAGACGCTGCGGCCGCGGCACGTTCGCACGGCTTCGCGCCGGTCGTGAGCGCACTCGACGACGTCGACATGGACGCACTCGCCGCCATGCAGCGCGTTCTCGTCGTCACCTCCACCTACGGTGAGGGCGAGATGCCCGACAACGCCGAGCTGTTCTGGCAGGCGCTGGCCGCGGAGACCGCACCGCGGTTGGAGACCACCGACTTCGCGGTGCTCGCACTCGGCGACACCGGGTACGACGGGTACTGCCAGGCCGGCAAGATGATCGACACAAGGCTCGAGCAGCTCGGGGCCCACCGCGTGACGCCGCGCGTCGACTGCGACGTCGACTACGAGGACGCCGCCGCCGCGTGGGTCGCCGACACGCTGCCGTTGTTCGCGGCCGTCGAGGGCATCCGCGGCGAGTCCGCGGTCGCCGACGTCGCCGAGCCGGTGGCGAAGCCGGCCCGCACACGATCGCAGTGGAACCGCAAGAACCCCTACGGTTCGACGCTGTCCGTGAACCGCCTGTTGTCGAGCGAGGAGTCCGCGAAGGAGATCCGCCACTACGAGTTCGCGCTCGCCGACAGCGGTCTCGAATACGAGGCCGGTGACGCGCTCGGTGTGATGCCGATCAACGATCCCGCCCTCGTCGACGCCCTCGTCGACAGGCTGGGCATCCCGGCGGACGCCGCCGTCACCGGCAAGGAGCGGCCGTTCAGCGACCTGTTGCTGCACGCGTACGAGATCTCCACGCCGAGCCACGAATTCATCGACGAGATCGAGAAGCGGGCGGGTGACGAGGAGCTGAGTCACGTGCTGCGGCACGGCGACAAGGAGGCTCTCGACGCCTGGTTGTGGGGCAAGGACGTGCTCGACCTGCTGCGCCTCGAACCGTCGGTGACGCTGACGGCGGACGAGTTCGTCGGCCTGCTGAAGCCGTTGCAGCACCGGGCCTACTCGATCTCCTCGAGCCCGCTGGCCAACCCGGGCAGCGTGCACCTGACCGTCGCCAGCGTGCGCCACAGCTCGGCCGGACGCGACCGCGGCGGCGTGTGCTCCACCTTCCTCGCCGATCGGATCGCCGAGGGCGGCACCGGCGGGATCTTCGTGTCGAAGAACAAGTCGTTCCGGGTTCCCGCGGACGACGCCGCACCGATGATCATGGTCGGCCCGGGCACCGGCATCGCACCGTTCCGCGCGTTCCTGCAGGAGCGTCAGGCGCGGGGCGCGTCGGGACGCAACTGGTTGTTCTTCGGCGACCAGCACCGCGCGTCGGACTACATCTACGAGGAGGAGATCGGCGCGATGAGCGACAGCGGTCTGCTCACCCGCCTCGACCTCGCCTTCTCGCGCGACCAGGCGGAGAAGATCTACGTGCAGAACCGGATGATCGAGAACGGCGCCGAGTTGTTCGCCTGGCTCGAGGACGGCGGCCACTTCTACGTCTGCGGCGACGCCACCCGCATGGCGAAGGACGTCGACCGGGCACTGCACGAGGTGATCGCCACCCATGGCACCCTGTCCACCGAGCAGGCCGCCGAGTACGTGACCAAGCTCAAGAAGGAAAAGCGCTACCTGCGCGACGTGTACTGACCACGTCGGCAGCAACTCACTGAGGAGCAAGAACAATGGCAGTGGTGATCCTGTACGGCAGCGAGGGCGGGACCTCCGAACTGGTGGCCGACAACATCGCCGACGTGCTCGGCGACTACGGCGACACGTCCCTGTACGACATGATGGAGTTCGATGCGGGCGATCTCGACCCCGCGAACTTCCACGTCATCGTGTGCTCCACGTACGGTGAGGGCGAGCTGCCCACCGGCGCGGAACCCTTCTTCGAAGGGCTCGAGGAGGACGAACCCGACCTCACCGGCATGCAGTTCGCACTGTTCGGCCTCGGCGACAAGGTGTACGAGGAGACGTACAACCGTGGCGGCGAGATCATGGCCGCGAAGCTGATCGCCCTCGGCGCGGTCCAGGTCGGCGAGCACGGCAGGCACGACGGCTCCAGCTCGATCCGCCCGAAGGACCAGGCCGAGGAGTGGGCCAAGAACATCGGCGAGGAATTCCTGGGCTGACAGCCCTCAGGCCGGCAGTCGCGACTGCACGCTCCGCACCCAGTCGCGGCTCCCGGCGAGGTAGCGCTCCCGGGCCGCCGCGAACAGGCGAACACTGTCGGCGCCGGGCCAGTCCGCGGGCAGCATCGCGCCCGGCAGGCCCGGGTCGATGTACGGGATGATGCGCCATTCGTCGAGCAGCGGCACGAACCGGACGAACGCTTCGCGCGGCGACACCTCCTCCGCGGCAGCGAGAGCGACACGGTGGCGGTCCAGGAAGTCGCGGTGCCGCGCGGCGATGTCGCCCAGATCCCACCACCGGGCCGCCGCGTCCCTCATCGAATCGGGGACGAACACCGACGTGGACACGAATGTGGTCACGTAGTCGGACAGGCCCAGCGCGTCGACGATGTCCCCGACCTCGGTTGCGAGGTGTTCGGGGGCGATCCACAGGCCCGGCGACACGGTTCCGCACCCGATCCAGCCGAGCCGCCTGCGTAACTGGTGCCGCGCCGCTCGCTGCGATTCGGGGATGGTGAACGAGATCAGCCGCCAGGGATCGGTGTCGGCCATCTGACGGAAACCGAAGATCCGCGGGTCGCCGCGGGTGAACATCGACTCGGCCTGTTCGGTCACCTCGTACCCGGTGCGGCCGTCGCGGGCGCGTGGGCGGAGCACCCCCTTCTTCTTCAGGCGCGTCACCGCGATCCGCGTCGATTCGGGTGGGATACCAACGGCCTGCATCACTTCCACGAAATCGGCGATCGCCACCCACCCGCCGACGTCGCGCACGTACGCACCGAGCACGGTTCGGATCAGCGATGTGGCGCTGCCGGGCCGCGAATCGAAGTCGTCGAGAATCGCGCTCGCCGGTTCAGTCGGAGAGTTCATCACGGATCGCGAATATCCCGGCGCACACCTCGCCGAAGCTCGTGCTCAGCGGGCTCAGGCCGAGGCGCAGTCCCCGTGGGGCACGGAAATCGGGGATGACGCCCTTCGTCCACAGCCGCTGGACGACGGCCTCGAACCGCGGGTGGTCGATGATGACGTGGCCACCCCGCTCGGCGGAATCCTCCGGCGACCCGATCTCCACGCCCAGCGGAACCAGCACCTCGCGCACGACGTCGAGTGCGTACTCGGTCAGGGCGATCGACTTGGCCCGCACCGCGTCCATGCCGACCTCGTCCAGGAGAGCGAGAGTGTCCTGCAGTGCGATCATGCCGAGGACCGACGGCGTTCCGCTGATCACGCGCCGGACGCCTGGTGCCGGGCGGTACCCCTGCTCCATCGCGAACGGGTTGTCGCGCCCCATCCAGCCCCAGATCGGCTGCACGAAGTCCTGCTGATGGTCGGCCCGGACGTACGCGAACGCCGGTGAGCCGGGCCCGCCGTTCAGGTACTTGTAGGTGCAGCCGACCGCCAGGTCGACACCCCACGCGTCGAGTTCGAGGGGAACCGAGCCGACGGAATGACACAGGTCGAGCAGTAGGAGCGCGCCCGCCTCGTGCACCACCCGGGCGGCCCCGGCCGCATCCACCAGGTAACCCGAGCGGTACGCGACGTGACTGAGGACGACGAGCGCGGTGTGTTCGGAGACCACCGACTTCAGGTCGTCGACGGTGACGCCGCCCCGGGTATCCGATTCGATCCATCGGAGGGTCAGCCCGAGTTCCCCGGCGACGGCCTCGAGCACGTACCGGTCCGTCGGAAAGTTGTCGCGGTCCACCACGATCTCGGTGCGACCGGGCCGCAACGCGAGCCCACCTCGCACGAGTTTGTACAGCAGGACCGTCGTCGAGTCGCCGATCGTGGCCTGACCGGCGGCCGCGCCCAGCGACACCCGTGCGAGGGTGTCGCCGATCGTGATCGGCAGGTCGTACCACTCCTCGTCCCACCCGCGGATCAGCCGGCCACCCCACGATTGCGTGACGAACCTGTTGATCCGCTCGGCGCTCGCCTTGGTGGGCCTGCCGAGCGAATTCCCGTCGAGGTAGGCCACGACCTCGGGGTCGTCGGCGCCGATGAACAGGTCGCGGTACGCGCGCAGCGGGTCCGCGGCGTCGAGTTCCCCGGCCCGCGCGGCCAGCACATCCGTCGACGTGGTCATCCTCGCCCGATCTCGGTGCGGACGGCGAGAAGTTCGGGAAAGAACGTCAGCTCGAGGGCCTTCTGCAGGAATCCGACTCCACTGGATCCGCCCGTCCCGGGCTTCATGCCGATGGTCCGCAGTACCGTGCGCATGTGGCGGAATCGCCACAGCTGGAAGTTCTCCTCGAGGTCGACGAACTCCTCGAACGCCTCGTAGACGGCCCAGTGCTCCTCGGAATTCTCGTACACGAACTTGATCAGCGGCATCAGGTCGTCGTTCAGGCTGTAGGCGGCGGTCACGTCGCGGTTCAGCGCGGACGCCGGCACGTCGTATCCGAGCCGCGACAGGCACCGCCAGAACGCGTCGTACAGACTCGGCTCACCGAGGAGCCGGTCGAGCAGGTCGTGGGCGGCGGGGTCGGCCTCGAACACCTTCAGCATCCCGGCGTTCTTGTTGCCGAGCACGAACTCGACCGCGCGGTACTGATAGGACTGGAACCCGGACGAATTCCCGAGGAACTGCCGGAACTCGGAGTACTCGGTGGGCGTCAGCGTGGCCAGCACCGACCACTGCTCGGTCAGCGTCTTCTGGATGTGTTTGACGCGGGCCACGCACTTGAGCGCCCTGCCGATGTCGTCCGCATCGAAAGCATCCCGGGCCGCGAGGGTTTCGTGCAGGACGAGCTTCAGCCAGAGTTCGGTGGTCTGGTGCTGGATGATGAACAGCAGCTCGTCGTGGTGCTCGGGCCTGCTCACCGGTTTCTGAGCGCTCAGCAGGGTGTCGAGGTCGAGGTAGGAGCCGTAGCTCATCCGCTCACGGAAATCGGTGACGATGTCTTTCTCGATGGCTCTGGTGTTGGCCTGCACGCCCATGGCCGTCCTCACTGCTGGTGTTCGAGTTCCGGGCTCCGACCTCCATATTACATAATCGTGGCGACCGCTACGTTCTTCGAATACCCGCTCACGCTTTCCACCGACCTCACGCCAACCCGGCCGCCCAATCGGCGAAACTCTGCCAGCCCACCTCGGGGTAGAGCCGGCGCAGTTCGCCGATGTTCGCGTCGTACCCCGTGTCGGCGAGGAAGCGGAACATCGCGCGCATGTCCGGCGATGCGATGGCGTCCGGGTCGGACGCATGGGCGTGTACCGGCGTGCCCAGCACCTCACCGAGCACCTCGGCCATTCGGCCCGGCGTCGGATCGTCCGATGCCAGGTCGATTCGCGTCCCGGCAAATCGGTCCGGATCGTCGAACACGAGGGCGACGAACCGGCCGAGGTCTCGGCGCGACAACTGCTGCAGCGGGGTATCGACGGGCAGAGGCAGATCGAGCCGGCCCCGGCGGATGTCGTCGAGTCCACCGAGCAGGTTGTCGTAGAAATAGGTCGGACCGACGATCGTGTACGAAACCGACGATTCTCGCAGCAACGCCTCGGTCGCGGCCTTCGTCTCGAAATGTGGCACCCCGGTGCGCTTGTCCGCATCGGCGACCGAAGAAAACACCACATGGGGAACACCGGCATCACCGAACGCGTCGACGAGCGCGGCACCCTGAGCGATCTCGGCCTCCGGGCCGTCTTCGAAAGGCGTCGTCATGGCGAACACGCCCGCACACCCGTCGACCGCAGCCGCTGTCGCCGCCCGATCGGTGATGTCGGCCACGGCGATGTCGACCCCTCGCAGGCGCAATGCCTCTGAGCGAGAGGAGCTTCGACGGACAAGCGCTCGGACCTGACGCCCTCGCTCGAGCAGCGCATCGACGACGGCACCTCCCTGACCACCCGTCGCTCCGACGACTGCATACGGCTCACTCATGGGCACAACACCTCTCCTCCTCGACCGCGCCAGCGTACTCGCACGCTCCGTGCACCCC
>JBCEBZ010000589.1:0-8299 GCA_039206675.1 Rhodococcus sp. (in: high G+C Gram-positive bacteria)
CTGGCCTGGCAGTTCGCCAGCCCGGTGCGCTGGATCGAGACGCAGGACCTGCTGTTCGCCGACGAGTCCGAGGGTGGACTGGGTGTCGAGCGGTTCGTCGAGATCGGTCTGGGCTCCGTCCCGACCGTCGCGAACCTCGCGTCGCAGACCCTCAAGCTGCCGGGCCGCTTCGGCTACCCGGTCGAGGTCCTGAACATCGAGCGTGAAGCCGCGATCGTGTACTCCACCGACGTCGATCCGGCGCCGGTCGAGGACGACGAGCCGGCAGCACCCGCCGCCGAGGCTCCCGCCGCATCGGCCGCACCCGCCGCGGCTCCGGCCCCGGCAGCCGCACCGTCCGGTGGACCGCGTCCCGACGACATCGCGTTCAAGGCCGCCGACGCCACCAAGGTCCTGATCAGCCTGTGGACGAAGCTCCGCCCCGACCAGGTCGGCCCCGTCGACACGATCGAGGCACTGTGCGACGGCGTGTCCTCGCGGCGTAACCAGCTGCTCGTCGACCTCGGCTCCGAGCTCTCGCTCGGCGCGATCGACGGTGCAGCGGACGCCGACATGGGCTCGCTCGCCGGCACGGTCGACTCCCTGGCCCGCACGTACAAGCCGTTCGGCCCGGTGCTGTCCGACTCGATCAACGATCACCTCCGCAAGGTCTTCGGCCCCTCGGGTCGCCGTCCCGCGGCCATCGCGGACCGTGTGAAGAAGGTCTGGGAACTCGGCGACGGCTGGGCGTACCACGTCACCGCCGAGGTGGCGCTCGGAACCCGCGACGGTTCCAGCATCCGTGGTGGTGACCTCGGCGGCCTGGCAGGCGGCGGTCTCGCCGACGGCGCCGCAGTGGACGCCGTCATCGACAGCGCAGTGGCCGCAGTCGCCTCGCGCCGCGGAATCAGCGTCTCCCTCCCGTCCTCGGGCGGCGGCGCCGGTGGCACCGTCGACGCAGCGGCGCTGGGTGAGTTCACCGAGCACATCACGGGCCGCGACGGCGTGCTGGCCTCGGCCGCCCGCCTCGTGCTCGAGCAGCTCGGCTTCGCCGGCGACACGGCGGCCGCAGCTCAGCCGAGCGACACCGAACTCGTCGACCTCGTGTCGGCGGAACTCGGTTCCGACTGGCCGCGACTGGTCGCTCCCGCGTTCGACGCCAAGCGTGCGGTGCTCCTCGACGACCGCTGGGCCAGCGCCCGCGAGGACCTGGCTCGTCTGTGGATCGACGCGGCAGGCGCCGAGTCCCTCGAGATCGAAGGCTTCGCCGGTGCAGGCAAGTCCGTTGCGGCGCAGGCCGCATGGTGGCAGGCCCGCGCAACCGACGAGGGTCGCACGGCCCTGGCCGAGAAGTACGGGCGCATCGCGGAGGCGGCAGTCGTCGTCACCGACGAGACCCCCGAATGGGCCGACCAGGTCGCCGTCGTCACCGGCGCCAGTAAGGGCTCCATCGCGGCTTCGGTCGCAGGCAAGCTCCTCGCCGGCGGCGCGACGGTCTTCGTGACCACCTCGCGTCTCGACGACAAGCGTCTCGGCTTCTACCGCGACCTCTACCGCAGCAATGCCCGCGCCGGTGCCGCCCTGTGGGTGATCCCCGCGAACATGGCGTCCTACACGGACATCGACGCACTCATCGAGTGGATCGGTGAAGCCCAGTACGAGACGGCCGGTGGATCGAAGAAGCTGGTCAAGGAAGCGGTCACCCCGACGCTGCTGTTCCCGTTCGCCGCGCCCCGCGTGGCAGGCGACCTCGCCGACGCCGGCGCCCGCGCCGAAATGGAGATGCGCGTTCTCCTGTGGTCGGTGGAGCGCCTGATCGGCGGTCTGTCGAAGATCGGTTACGACCGTGACGTCGACACCCACCTGCACGTCGTGCTGCCCGGTTCCCCGAACCGCGGTCTGTTCGGTGGCGACGGTGCCTACGGCGAGGCCAAGGCCGCGCTGGACGCAGTGGTCGGCCGCTGGAAGGCCGAGCGCAACTGGGCCGAGCGCGTCACCCTGGTGCACGCACTCATCGGCTGGGTCCGCGGAACCGGCCTGATGGGCGGCAACGACCCGCTGGTCGAGGCCGTCGAAGGCGCCGGAGTCCGTACCTGGTCCACCCAGGAAATGGCCACCGAACTGCTGCAGTGGTGCGAGCCCGAGGCACGTCGCCTCGCCTCCACCGAGCCGCTCGCGGCCGACCTGACCGGTGGGCTCGCCCAGGCGAACCTGGATCTGCCCGCCCTGGCGAAGCAGGCTCAGGACGCTGCGGCAGCCGCCGCCGAGGCCGACGACATCGCGGACGCGCTCGACACCATCGCGGCCCTGCCCGCCCCGCCGCGGGTCTCCGCGTCGGTGACTCCGGCCTGGTCCGGCGTCACTGCGGCTCCGGAGGACCTCGTCGTCATCGTCGGTGCCGGTGAGCTCGGACCGTTCGGTTCCTCGCGTACCCGCTTCGAGATGGAGGTCGACGAAGAGCTTTCGGCGGCAGGCGTTCTCGAACTCGCCTGGAACACCGGACTCGTCGTGTGGGAGACCACACCGTCCGCCGGCTGGTACGACGCCGAGACCGGGGAACTGGTTCCGGAGGCCGAGATCGCGGACCGGTACCACGACCGGGTCGTCGAGAACTGCGGTATCCGCCGCTACGCCGACGACGGTGCCATGATCGAGAACACGGCGCCGCTGCTGACGTCGGTCTTCCTCGACAAGGACCTGAGCTTCGTCGTCAGCACCGAGGCGGAGGCGCTGACCTTCGTCGAGTCCGACCCGGAGAACACGGTCGCGACGCCGGTTCCGGACAGCGGTGACTGGCAGGTCACGCGCCGTGCCGGCACCGAGATCCGCGTGCCCCGCAAGATGAAGCTCACGCGCAGCGTGGGTGGTCAGATCCCGACCGGATTCGACGTCACCAAGTGGGGCATCCCCGCCGACATGGCCGACTCCGTCGACCGCGTGGGCCTGTGGAACATCGTCGCGACGGTGGACGCGTTCCTCACCGGTGGGTTCACACCCAGCGAACTGCTGCGGTGGGTGCACCCCTCGCTGGTCGCCAACACCCAGGGCACCGGCATGGGCGGCATGACCTCCATGAGGTCGCTGTACATCGACACGCTGCTCGGCGAGAACCGGCCGAACGACATCCTGCAGGAAGCCCTGCCGAATGTGATTGCGGCGCACGTGGTCCAGTCCTACGTCGGCGGTTACGGCGCCATGGTCCACCCGGTTGCGGCGTGCGCCACGGCCGCGGTGTCCGTCGAAGAGGGCGTCGACAAGATCAAGCTCGGCAAGGCCCAGCTCGTGGTCGCCGGCGGGTTCGACGACCTCAGCGCGGAGGGCATCATCGGATTCGGTGACATGTCCGCCACGGCCAAGACCGACGACATGCGGGCCAAGGGCATCGACGACCGTCGATTCTCGCGGGCCAACGACCGTCGTCGCGGCGGGTTCGTCGAGTCGCAGGGTGGTGGCACCATCCTGCTGGCCCGCGGTGACCTGGCACTCGAGATGGGCCTGCCCGTCCTCGGTGTGGTCGCCTACGCCGGCTCGTTCGCGGACGGTGTCCACACCTCGATCCCGGCTCCCGGAATCGGTGCGCTCGGCGCGGGTCGTGGGGGAGCGGATTCGCAGCTCGCCCAGTCCCTCGGCAAGCTCGGTGTCGGTGCCGACGACATCTCGGTGATCTCCAAGCACGACACGTCCACCGCGGCCAACGATCCCAACGAGGCGGAGCTGCACGAGCGCCTCGCCGGGGCACTCGGCCGCAGCGAAGGTGCACCGCTGTTCGTGGTCTCGCAGAAGAGCCTCACCGGACACGCCAAGGGTGGTGCCGCAGCATTCCAGCTGATCGGTCTCTGCCAGGTGCTGGACCAGGGCATCGTGCCGCCGAACCGCAGCCTCGACTGCGTCGACGAGAAGATGGCCGAGTTCGAACACCTCGTGTGGGCCCGGGAGGCGCTCCGCTTCGGCGAGCAGTTCCCGCTGAAGGCCGGTCTGCTGACCAGCCTCGGCTTCGGGCACGTGTCGGGCATGGTCGCGGTCGTCCACTCGCAGGCGTTCGTCGAGGCCATCCCGGCCGACCGGCGTGAGGCGTACCTCGAGCAGGCACGCAAGCGCACCGTCGAGGGTCAGCGTCGTCTGGCGAAGGCCATGGTCGGCGGCGGCAGCCTGTACGAGCGTCCGGCGGATCGTCGCTTCGGCGGCGACAGCGTCCCGGCGGCCGCGTCCCGCCAGCTCGAGGCGGACGTCCTGCTCACCGAGGCCGCGCGCCTCGGAGCGGACGACGTGTACAGCTCGGGTCTGCCCGGCTGCAAGTAGGAACGACGGATGGGAGTTCTGGGGATCGGCTTCGATCTCGTGACGGTGTCGGAGTTCGCCGAGCAGCTGGACCGGCCAGGGACGGCCATGCTCGACAACTTCACACCGGGCGAGCGTCGGGACGCCGTGACCCGGAGCTCCGATCCGGCTAGACATTTCGCCGCCCGGTGGGCTGCGAAGGAGGCAGTGATCAAGGCCTGGTCCACGTCTCTCTTCGCCAGCCCGCCGGTGCTGCCCGAGATGATCCACCACCTGATCGAGGTGGTGACGGACGCGTGGGGACGACCGAGTATCCGCCTACGCGGCGACGTCGCCAAGCATCTGACCGATGTGAAGATCCACATCTCGCTCACCCACGACGGAGACATGGCCGGCGCGTTCGCCGTCATCGAATCCGTGTAGGCGCCTCCGGCGCTCGTGCGCCTTTCTGGTAGCCCCGGCAACCGGAAGGGCGCACAGGCGCGTAGCGCCTACGTGGTGCGCGATTCCTTTTCGGCGACCAGCAGGTACGCCACCATCAGCCGTTTCAGTTCGGCGACGGCGTCCGCGTGGCTCTGATTGTCCTGCACCGAGAAGTTGAGCATCGAATACACGACGTGGACGAGCACCTCGGCCATCATCGTGCGCCGCTCCCGCGACGTCTGCGGTGTGAGCGGTGCGAGCATCCGCGAGACCTGCTCCGCGAACGCCTTCTCGTGGATGGCCCCGGTGGCACGCGTCGACGGCGTCGACTGCATCGCCAGCCACACCTCGCGCCTCGACGGATCCGACGTCCACAGGCCGGCCATGTGGTCGACGAACGAATTGAGGAACCGCAGCCAGTCGAGGGACGGGACCTCGCCGTTGAACTGGGCGATCTCGTGCTGCACGCCGACGAGATCCTGCCGGTTGAGCTCGCAGACGATCACGTACTTGTTCGCGAAGAACTGGTAGAGGGTGCCGATCGGGACGTCCGCGCGGGCGGCGACCTCCTCGCAGGTGAACGATTCGAATCCCACGTCCACCAGCAACTCCCGCGATGCGGTGAGCAGTGCGTCGAACTTGCGGCGGCTACGTTCCTGGGTCGGACGTCTGCGCGGCAGGAGTTCCTGCGGGTCCGACTGCAGCTCCAACGCCGGATCCACACGGCGCGGCGCTTGCTTGCTGACTGAAGACTCCACCGCCCCAGGCTATCCGTCTTTCGTCCGGATTCCGAAGATCTCTCCCGGTGACGCGTCGGGTTTCACCGGCGGGTCGGGGGCGGCTGCCGAGGCGCAGCCGCCCGTCGCGTCGATCAGACGGACAGGTCCCGCCGCAGCTTCGCGACGTGGCCGGTGGCCCGGACGTTGTACTGGGCCACCTCGATCTTGCCGTCCTCGTCGACGAGGAATGTGGAGCGGATGACGCCCTGCACCGTCTTGCCGTACATCTTCTTCTCACCGAACGCGCCCCAGGCCGCGAGCGTGGACTTCTCGGGGTCGGAGAGGAGGGGGAACGTCAGTTCCTCGTTGTCGCGGAACTTGGCCAGCTTCGCCGGCTTGTCGGGGGAGATGCCGATCACGTCCAGGCCCGCGCCGTTGAGGTCGGCGAGATTGTCGCGGAAGTCGCAGGCCTGTTTGGTGCAGCCCGGCGTGCTCGCCGCCGGGTAGAAGTACACGACGACCTTGCGGCCGCGGAAGTCGGCGAGCGACACGTCGTTGCCGTCGGCGTCGGGCAGCGTGAAGGCGGGGGCGGTGTCGCCGGGGGCGAGTCTGCTGTTGTCGGTCACGAGAAGTCAGGCTACCGGGCAGGGGTGACTCCGGGCCGAAGGGCGATCGGGGGAGACGGAGTCGCAGGTCGGAAGTTCTCGTCTACGGTTGACGCAAGTGTGGGAACGTCGCGGTAGCGTCGCTCTCGCTGATCGAACCAGTCGAACAAGTTGGAGGACACGTGCCCAGGGACACCGAGAGCATCGAGCGTGAGATCGAGAACGCGCGCAATCAGCTCGCGAGCACTCTCGACGAATTGACGGTCCGCACCAACCCGAAGCGTCTCGTGGAGAACACGAAGCGGACGCTGATCGCGAAGCTGAACGAGCCGGCGGTCAAGTACGGACTGATCGCCGTGGGTGCGGTGGCAGGGCTCCTGGTGCTCCGCAAAGCGTTGCGCTGAACGACCCCCCGTGACAACGGGCCGTCGGAGGTGAAGTTCGCAGTGACTTCACGTTCCGGCGGCCCGTTCGTCGTCTGACCGCCCGCACGGTCCGGTGAGCTGGTGACAACGAGAAAGGCCCCCATCCTCGTGAGAGGATGGGGGCCTTCGTGCAAGTGCGCCCACAGGGACTCGAACCCCGGACCCAGTGATTAAGAGTCACTTGCTCTACCAACTGAGCTATAGGCGCTCGCTCTTGCGAGACAGAACATTAGCGGGTCGCTTCTCGGGAATGCAAATCGCCTGGTGGCGACTCCCCGTGGCGACCCCATCCGCAGGGTGGTGCGTAACAAGAGCGCCGCTGGTCACGATTGATATTCGAACGTTATTGAGCGGCCCGGCGCTTGGTTGGAACCGGTCTCCAGTGGCTGGCATCATTGGAGACCACACGGTCTCGACGTGCCGATTCGTCTTGCGAAGGCGAGGGACGTGCCGGCTTGAACGTGAATTCGGAGCGAGGACGTGAAGTGGGGTTATCCATGGGTGTGGGGCGTGGCGGGCGCATGCGTGCGCAATCGGTGAGATCCGTCTCGAAGACGGCGACGATTGTGGCGGCATCACTCGTATTCGCATTGTCGATCGCAGGGTGCACCGTCTCCGGTGCCGACAGCGTCACGTCGGAAGGTGAGGCGCCGATCGATTCCAATCCGGTCACCGAACTCATCAAGCCGAAGCTGACGGCGTCGGCAGTCGATGGTGCGGTGGGATTCTCGCCGGGACAACCTGTCACGGTGACGGTGGCCGACGGCACGCTGGCGAAGGTCACCATGCTCAACCCGGAGGGCGAGCCGGTCGACGGCGCCATCGCCCCCGACGGGTTGTCCTGGGTCAACACGGAGCCGCTGGGCTACGACAAGGAGTACCGGCTCGAGGTGAAGGCGAACGGGCTCGGTGGCGGCACCGTCTCGACGTCCGAGTTCACCACCAGCGCGCCCGGAAACGTCACCAAGCCGTACGTGCTGCCGTCGGAGGGGGACGTGGTGGGCATCGGTCAGCCGATCGCCGTCCAGTTCGACGAGAACATCCCCGACCGCAAGGCGGCGGAGTCGGCGATCACGGTGACGACGAATCCGCCCGTCGAGGGCGCGTTCTACTGGGTGAACAACCGTGAGGTGCGGTGGCGTCCGCAGAGCTACTGGGCACCCGGCACCGCCGTGGACGTGAAGGTCGCCGTGTACGGCCGGGATCTCGGTGACGGCCTGTTCGGTCAGGAGGACGTCCACACCACGTTCACCATCGGTGACGCCCTCGTCGCGACCGCGGACGACAACACCAAGCAGGTGACGTTCGAGCGCAACGGCGAAGTCATCATGACGATGCCCACGTCGATGGGTAAGGACGACACACCCACCGACAACGGCGTCTACATCATCGGCGACCGGTTCGCGAACCTCGTCATGGATTCGTCCACGTACGGCGTGCCCGTCAACTCCCCGCAGGGATACAAGACTCCCGTCGACTGGGCCACGCGAATGTCGTACAGCGGCATCTTCTTCCACTCGGCGCCGTGGTCGGTGGGGCAGCAGGGCTACTCGAACGCGAGCCACGGCTGCCTGAACCTCAGCCCGTCCAACGCGAAGTGGGTGTACGACAACACGAAGCGCGGCGACATCGTCGTCGTGAAGAACACGCTGGGCGGCACCCTGTCGGGCACGGACGGCCTCGGTGACTGGAACATCCCGTGGGATGTCTGGAAGGCGGGCAACGCCAACGCCTGATCGCAGGCGCGAAGACCAATCGCAAAGAGGAAAGCCCCCGGCCGAGGCCGGGGGCTTTCCGTTTGGGGTGAGTGACGGGACTCGAACCCGCGACAGCCAGGATCACAACCTGGTGCTCTACCAACTGAACTACA
>JBCEBZ010000590.1:0-8255 GCA_039206675.1 Rhodococcus sp. (in: high G+C Gram-positive bacteria)
CCCTGTCGGCGACGTGCCCGACGAGTCGAGCCAGTTCGACGGCGGCCCGGAGGTGCAGTGAACCTCCGTCGTTCTCGGTGCTCGCCTCGACCACAAGGCGCACCCGATAGGCAACGGTGTTGCGGTGCACGTGCAGCCGCTCGGCTGCCCGGCTGAGGCTCAATCCCTCGTGCTGGTAGACCGACACGGTTTCGAGTAGCCGATCCGCGTCGTCGCGTTCAAGGGTCTCGCCGAGGACCTCGGAGACGAACTCGCGGGCGCGGTCGACGTCCGCGCACAGCAGTGCCGCGACCGCGCAGTCGCGGTAGTCGAGGTACGCGGGAACCGGTGTCGACAGTCGGGCCACCCGCCGCGCCAGCCCGGCCTGATCGTGGGTGCGCCGGAAGCCGGCGACGCTCTTTCCCGGTGAGCCCACGCAGACGTGCATGCCGTCGATCTCCGTATGCGCCGTCGTTCCGCCGCGGCGTCGCGGCGACCCGACCCACCCGTACAGCACCGAGCGGCCCGCAGGCACCACCAATGATTCGGTACCTCGCAATACTTCGGCGACTCGGGCCCCGGCTCGGTCTAGTTGCGGCGTGACGTCGACCTCGTCGTCCGCGTCGGACCACACGATGAACCCGATGTGCCAGCGGTCGAGGCGATACCGCATCCGCTCGCTCGCCAACCCGACGTCGACGGCGTCTCCGCGGAGCACGCGCCGTAGTTCGGCTTCGCCGAGGCTCTGCGCTCGCCGCGCCAAACGCTCTCGCTCCCGGAGGTATTCGTCGATGATCGGCACCAGGGCCGCATCCACGTACCGGAACGTGTAGTCCGAAGTCGCAGCGGACGTCTCGGCCAGCAGAGTGGGATCGTCGACCCGGGCCGACAGCAATCTCAGCCAGAACTGCCAGAATTCGCCGTGCCCGATCCGATAGGCGCGCAACAGCGTTTCGATCGGAATACCGTGACGGGCGAGATCCACACCCCAGTCGATGGCCTCCTTCGGCGCGGGCGCCGCGCTCGGATCGGTCCACGCGCCGAGCATCCCCCGGAGCAAGGCCATGTGCGCACTGGTCGAGCGATCGAATCCGTCGTGCAGCTCCAGCGGTGCCCGATCCAGCTCGGGCAATTCGGTCAGGACGCGCGCATTGACCGCCGCTCGCGCCGATTCCAGGTGGTCACCGAGCTCGGCGGCGACCTCGGCCACCAGGCGGCGACCCTCTGCGGAGAGCTCGCCGTACCGATCCCGGGACCCGGATTCTGCCGCGCCGGCCATACCGCCGAGTCTAGACCGTCCTTCTTTGTGCTGGAGTACAACGCGGTCGGGATCTGTTGGCGCGCGAACCATTGGTCGCCGGATGCGGCGTCAGTACCTTCGATTTTACCGACGAAGGAGAGATTCATGTCACATGAGACGGACTACATCGTGATCGGCGCCGGTTCGGCGGGGTGCGCGGTAGCCGCTCGGCTGAGTGAGAGGAAAACGGCGCAGGTACTGCTCATCGAGGCCGGCGGCGGCAATCGCCGGCTCGAGGTGAAGGCGCCTGCCGCATTCTCCCAGCAGTTTCACGGAAAGCTCGACTGGGACTACTGGACCGAGCCCGAACCGCACCTCAACGGGCGCCGTCTGTTCTCTCCGCGCGGGAAGATGGTCGGCGGATCGAGCGAGATGAACGCGATGATCTACCTCCGAGGCAACAGGCTCGACTACGACTCCTGGGCCGAGAACGGCGCCACCGGATGGTCGTACGCGGACGTGCTCCCGATCTTCAAACGCTTCGAATCGAACGACGAATTCGGGGGCGCCTATCACGGCACCGCGGGCGCGCTGAAAGTCACCCGCATTCCCGACCCGGACCCGGTCAGCCTGGCACTCGTCGAGGCCGCGGCTGCCCTGGGGATCGAGCGCAACAACGACTTCAACGGTGAAAGACAGGACGGGGCGGGACGGGTGCAGGTCACCCAACATCGCGGCATGCGCTTCGGCAGCGCCGAGGCATACCTCGCACCGATCGCGCGGCGGCGCAATCTGAAGGTCCGCACAGATACTCTCGTCACCCGGATCATCATCGAGCGGGGCCGAGCGGTCGGCGTCGAGACCTCCGACGGAAAGGGCAATACGGAGCGAATCAACGCTCGCGCGGAGATCATCGTGTCCGGTGGCGCCTTCAACACTCCTGCACTGCTGCAACATTCGGGTATCGGTCCGGCCGAGCACCTTCGCTCGGTGGGGGTGCAGCCGATCGTCGACTTGCCTGCCGTGGGCGAGAACCTGATGGAGCACCCGCTCGTCTACACCACCTTCGAGCTGACCGACGGTCACATCGGTATCGCAGACGCGGCGAAGCCGAAGTACCTGCTGGAGTGGCTGATACGCCGGCGCGGCAAGCTCACGAGCAATGTGGCCGAGGCCGCGGCGCACGTTCGCACCGATGCCTCGATGCCGGCACCCAACTTCCAGTGCCTCTTCGCCCCCGGATACTTCTACGATCACGGTCAGATGGCGTGGGACGTCCCCGCGGCGACGATCGCGATGTCGTACATCGCGCCTCGCAGCCGGGGCACGGTGCGGATCCGTTCGAACGACCCGACGCGTAAACCCCGGGTCTCGTACAATTTGCTCTCGAGCCGCGGGGAGATGGACGAGATGATCGATGCCGTCGATCTCGCCCGTGACATCGCCGCGACCGGGCCCGCGCGCGCCGTCCTGGGCACCGAAATCACCCCGGGTCGTGATGTGCGAACGCGCGACGAGGTCGAGGCCTGGATCCGTACCTCGGTTCAGCACACCTACCACCCCGCCTGCACCGCGCGTATCGGTACCCCCGACGACGGCGTCGTCGACCCGCACCTGCGTGTCCACGGCGTCGACGGTCTGCGGGTGGCCGATACGTCGGTCATGCCCACCATCATCCGCGGCAACACCAACGCACCGGCAATCATGATCGGTGAGCGGTGCGCGGATTTCCTCGGCACGACCGTCGCGACATCCGAGGCCACTGTCACCGGGTCCGGAGCCGCGTGATGACGACACCGCTGCAGAGCCGAGACACGACCGCGACCATTGCGATCGAGAATCCGGCCACCGGCCGGGTGATCGGTCACATCGAGGACATGACCGCCGACCACGTCGCCGAACTGGTTGCTCGTGCGCGTGCCGCCCAGCCCGCCTGGGCGGACATCGGCTTCGATCGTCGCGCCGAGTTGGTGCGCAAGCTGCGATCCTGGTTCGTCGCCAACCGCGCATCGCTCATCGACACAATCGTGGCCGAGAACGGCAAGACCCGTGAGGATGCGCTGCTGGCCGAATTGTTCTACCTCGCCGACTCGATGGGCTTCTGGGCCAAGAACGCCGGAAAGTACCTCGCGGAGGAAAAGATCCGCACCCACTCTCCGTTCGTGCTCGGAAAGAAGGTTGTCGTCCGGTACCGCCCGCACGGAGTGGTCGGTGTCATCGCGCCGTGGAACTATCCGCTCACCGCGTCGGTCGGTGACGCACTCCCGGCACTGATGGCCGGCAACACGGTGGTGCTCAAGCCGAGCGAGGTTGCGCCTCTTGCCGTCGAGCAGGTGGTTCGCGGCGCGATCGAGGTCGGGTTCCCGATGGGTGTCCTCCAGGTCGCCACGGGTGCGGGCGAGACGGGCGCCGCGCTCGTCGAGTGTGCCGACATGATTCAGTTCACCGGTTCCACCCGCACCGGTCGCCGGATCGCGACCCGCTGCGGCGAGCGGCTCATCCCGTCGTCCCTGGAACTCGGCGGCAAGGACCCGATGATCGTCCTCGCCGACGCGAACCTCGAGCGCGCCGCGAACGTTGCCGTGGAGTGGTCGATCCGCAACGCCGGCCAGATCTGCATGGGCATCGAACGCGTCTACGTCGAGGCACCGGTATACGACGAGTTCGTGACCAAGGTGACCGAGAAGGTCTCGCGACTGCGGATCGGCGCACCCGGGGATTTCGGCTCGACGGACGTCGGGGCGATCACCTTCGCGCCGCAGCTCGACATCATCGAGAGTCACATCGAGGACGCAACTGCCAAGGGCGCGCGCGTTCTCGTCGGCGGCAAGCGGGAGCCGGGCGCCGGCCGCTTCTTCCAGCCGACCGTGCTCGTCGACGTCGACCACACGATGAAGGTCATGCAAGACGAGACATTCGGTCCGATCCTGCCGATCATGAAGGTGCGCGACGACGAAGAGGCCGTTCGCCTCGCCAATGACACGACCTATGGGCTGGGGTCGACCATCTTCAGTCGCAATATCGCACAGGCAAACCGCCTCGCACGACGGATGGTCTCGGGCAACACCTGGATCAACGATGCAATCATGAGCTTTCTGGCCCAGGAGGCACCCTTCGCCGGCGCCGGTCAGTCCGGGTTCGGCAGCGGACGACACGGGAAAGACGGAATCCGTAAATACTGTGACACCCAGACGATCCTGACCACTCGGTTCGCGCTCACCCGCGAACCGACCATGTTCCCCAACAACGCGCGTCGATCACGACGGTTCGACCGGCTCATGATGGCGCTCTGGGGCCGATGACCCGACCGACAGCCGGACCGGCACCGCGGGCGATCCGCGTGTTGCCACCGCAACCCTCACTACCCGACCTCACATCACTCTGCAGGAGCACGGCATGACGCACGACGTAGTTCAGGGGCGGCCGTCGACCCACGGCGACGACTACCAACTCAACACGACCACCCTGATCCGGCACTCCGCCCGGACCTATCCGGAACAGCAGATCGTCTACCGTGCCCCGGACGGCGGCTGGGACTGCTACACCTACGGCGAGGCCTACGCCCGTATTCAGCGTGCCGCGAACGTGCTGACCGGGCTCGGCGTCGGCGCGGGCGACGTCGTCGGCGTCCTCGACTGGAACAGCAAGCGGCACTTCGAACTTTACTGGGCCATCCCCGGAATCGGTGCGGTGATGCTGCAAATGAACCTGCGGCTGTCCTCGGAGGACCTCGGCTACGTCACCTCGCACAGCGAGGCGAGTGTCGTCCTGGTCGACGAGAGTCTTCTTCCTGTCGCGGAGGCGCTGGCGCCGTTCACGCCGAACGTCCGTGCGTGGGTGGTGATGTCGGACAAGCCGATGTCGCAGATCGCCACCACTCTCGTCGACGTCCACCACTTCGAGGACTTGGTCGCCGCGGCCCCCGACCACTTCGACTGGCCCGTCATTGCCGAGACCTCCGCCTACAGTGCCTGTTACACCACCGGCACGACCGGCACCCCCAAGGGGGTCTACTACTCCCATCGCGGCATCTACCTGCACACGATGGCCCAGGCCGCGAACCTCGGTATCCGCAGCGACGACACCGTCATGTTGATCACCCCGATGTTCCACGGCCAGTGCTGGGGACTACCCCAGTCCGCGGTCTACAGCGCCGCAAAAATCGTCCTACCGGGCCGCTATCAGGCCGAGGACACCCCGGTACTGGTCGACGCCATGATCACCGAAGACGTCACCGTCGCCAACGGCGCACCGGCCATCTTCGAGCCGATGCTCGACTACATCAAGACGCTCGACGCGAAACCGGACTTCCGGCGGGTGCGGCTGCTGTCGGGTGCCACCGAGCCCGCACTGTCGTTGATGCGCGGATTCTACGAGCTGACCGGCGCGGACATCATCCATGCATACGGCGCAACCGAAACCACCCCGACAGTCGCTGTCAACGCCGGTCTCAAGCCGTCGCTGCGAGGACATATCTCCGATGAGCAGAAGTGGAACCTCAAACGCTGCCAAGGTCTACCGGTCAACGGGGTGGACATCCGCATCGTCGACCCCGACGGCAACGACCTTCCACATGATGGCAAGAGTCAGGGTGAGGTGCTGCTGCGCGGGCCATGGATCACCGCGCGCTATCACAACCTCGCCGACGCCGACCACTTCCTCGACGGATACTGGCGCAGCGGCGATATCGGCACCATCGCACCCAATGGATACCTCAAGCTCACAGACCGCCTCAAGGACGTGATCAAGAGCGGCGGGGAATGGATTTCCTCCATCGACATGGAGAACGCCCTTCTCGCGCACCCGAGAATCGCCGAGGTAGCCGTGATCGGTGTCGAACATCCCAAATGGCAGGAGCGTCCGGTCGCGCTCATCGTCACCACCGACGGCGAGCAGCTGCCGATCGGGGAGATCCACACCCTGCTGGCGGGCTCGTTCGCCAAGTGGCAACTTCCCGACACCGTCCTCCACCTCGGCGCTCTGCCCCGCACCAGCGTCGGCAAACTGGACAAGAAGGTGATGCGCGCCGCGCACGCCGACATCTACACCAACGCCGGATAGAGGACGCTCGCAGCGGCACTGCGGGTCGGCGCCGCACCGAAACCTCCTCGCAGCTGCAGTCGATCACTGGGAAATCACGTGCCACAGAAGGTTTGGAACGTCTCATTGAACACCCGCGGGGCGGGAGTGGCGTACTCGGACCACTCGTCGCGGCGGTCGAACGGATGGGTGACGACCTCGAGCAACTTCTCGAACGGAGCGAGGTCACCGTCGGTCGCGGCGCGCAACGCGGCATCGAGCTGATGATTGCGCGGAATGTACACCGGGTTGACGCTGTCCATCGCGTCCGCGGTCTGCTCCGCTGCGTGTCCCTGCTGCGCGAGGGCGCCGTGCCACCGCTGCAACCACGGCCCGGTGTGCTCGCGCGGGAGAAGACCGTCGAGAGGCACCGGATTTCCGCGGAGTTCGTCCGCGAGAGCACGGAAGCTGCCCGTCCAGTCGGCGCCGTGTTCGGCCATCAGCGTCAGCAGATCGTCGATCAACCTGCGATCGACGATCTGGCCGGCCAACCCGAGCTTGGCTGCCATACCGGCTGCGTAGTGGCCGTCGTATCGCGCGTCGAAGGTATCGAGGACTGCCGACACCGCGGCAATCGCATCATCCGGTGTGGAGTCGATGAGCGTCAGCAGCGTCTCCGCCAACCGCGCCAGATTCCACTTCAGGACCGCGGGCTGATTCCCGAACGCATACCGCCCGCCGTGGTCGATCGAACTGAACACCGCGGCCGGGTCGAACGCGTCGAGGAAGGCACACGGACCGTAATCGATCGTCTCCCCCGAAATGGTCGTGTTGTCGGTGTTCATCACGCCGTGCACGAACCCGGTGAGCATCCACCGCGCCACCAGTGACGCCTGCGCCTCCACGACCGCCTCGAAGAACGCCACATAGCGAGAGCTCTCCCCCGACGCCGGACGGTCGGCCAGCTCCGGATAGTGGCGGGCGATCGCGTAGTCCGCGAGTGGCGTCAAGATCCCGGTCCGGCGGGCCGCGAACTCGAAGGTACCCACCCGCAGGTGACTGGACGCGACCCGGGCGAGCACCGCGCCGGGCTCGGCACCGTCCCGGAGAACCTGCCTGCCCGTGGCGACCACCGACAGCGCGCGGGTGGTCGGGATGCCGAGGGCATGCATCGCCTCGCTGACCAGATACTCGCGCAGCATCGGACCGACCACCGCGAACCCGTCGCCACCCCGCGAGAACGGGGTGCGCCCCGAGCCCTTGAGATGCAGATCCACTCGCCGGCCATCGGCGTTCACCAGCTCGCCGAGCAGCAACGCCCGACCGTCCCCAAGCAGCGGTGCGTACCCACCGAACTGATGACCCGCATACGCCATCGCCACCGGCGTGGCCCCAGCCGGCACCGTCGATCCGGACAGCACCCCGACCCCGTCTTCGCTGCGCAGTGCCGCCGCGTCCACCCGCAGCGACGCCGCGAGCTGCTCGTTGAGCACGAGCAACCTCGGTTCCGGCACCTGAGCCCCCTGCCACGGCACGGTCAGAGCCCCCAGCTCATCGGCGAAGGTGCTCTCGAGGCCGGGTACCGCCGTGGTCGTAGCCTCTGTGGATTCCGGGATCGCCGCCATCCCTCGAGGGTAGCGACCGCACGATGTGTTTCCTCGCCCACGACCAGGAAACCCTCCGACAAGTGCCATCGCCCTGCCGAAGAACGAGAAAAGAAACGCACTGTCCCCTCAGCCGACCAACGGGTGATAACGCTCGAGGGCGAGTAGGGACCGCACATACCCCGCCTCCGCCACGGCAGTCACCTCGTCCAGATAGGCCAGGGCCGCCGGATCGGCGATCTCGACATCGACACCCAGCTGCTCCGCAACCCAACGGCGGAGCGCATTGTGCGAGCTCATGACCGATCACCTCCTCCACAACGGAGTACCCGGCCGGCCGGAACCCACCCACCCCGACCACCCGTAGCCGTGCTGCGTCTCACACGCAAGAGAAATTGTTAGCACTCTCATAT
>JBCEBZ010000591.1:0-30605 GCA_039206675.1 Rhodococcus sp. (in: high G+C Gram-positive bacteria)
TGGGCGCGGGCCTGCGGGTCGGTGACCGCCGCGGTGAGCACGTCGCGGCGGTGCCGGTGCTGCTCGTCCGACTGCGGGACGAGGAAGTCCATCGTCGCGGTCGTGACGGCGATGTTCTCGGCCGCCGCCGCGTGCCGCTCGGTGTGATACGTCTCGAGCAGCGACTCGTCCGCCCAGCCGCGCAGGACGAACGCCAGCTTCCACGCGGCGTTCTCGGCGTCGGCGACACCCGAATTCAGGCCGCGGGCGCCGAACGGGGACACGATGTGCGCGGCGTCGCCGGCGAGCAGCACCCGGTCGACGCGCATCCGGTTCGCGACCCGGGAGTGGAAGCGGTACACCGATTTCCACACGATGCGATAGTCGGTGTCGCCGATGATCTTCCGGATCCGCGCGTCCAGCGCCCCCGACCGCTCCTCGGACTCGAGGTCGTAGTCGCCGGGCACCTGCCAGTCGATGCGGAACGTGGAATCGGGGCACGGGTGGATGAGGACCTGCCGGCCCGGGTTCCATTCGGGGTCGAAGTAGAAGCGCCGCTCGTCGGCCCAGTCGGGGATGTCGGCGGCGATGTCGCAGATGAGGAACTTGTCGTCGAACGAGCGGCCGTCGAACGTGACCCCCAGCTGCTGCCGGATCGCGCTGCCCCGGGACCCCACCGCCACCACGGCGTAGTCGGAGTCGATCACCCGGTCACCGTCGCCCGTACGGCACGTGATGGTCACCCCGGTGTCGTCCTGGTCGACGGACGTGGCCTCGTGTCCCCACCGGACGTCGATCGACGGTGTGGCCGCGATCCGCTCGTCGAGCAGTTCCTCCGTCCGGGCCTGCGAGATGTTGACGAACGGCGGGAACGACGAGATGCCGCGGTCGACGAACGTCTGCGCGAACAGTTCGTGGTCGCGGTGGAACGTGCGGGCGCACCCCCACGTCACGCCCTCGTCGGCCAGCTGACGGCCGACGCCGATCGCGTCCCACACCTCGAGGACGTCCCGCTGCTGGCAGATGGCCTTCGATCCGATCGGGTCGCGTTCGGCGCGTGCGTCGAGCAGCGTGACCGGTATGCCCCAGCGCGCCAGCAGCAGCGCCGTCGTCTGCCCCACCGGGCCGTTGCCCACGACGGTGACGGTGCCGCCTCGGGTGTGTCGTCTTCCCATGATCCTCGCCTTGTCAGTGTGAAACGGTGACGGATTTCAGCCCTGCAACTGGTCCCAGACCTCGCGGTCACGCTCGGCGGTCCAGATGACGGGGCGTTCGATGCCGGAGAGTTCGTCCCACACGCGGGAGACGTCGAACGGGAGGCAGTGTTCGAAGATCGGCCAGTGCCCGTACTGCTCGTTCAGGGCGGCGTGGGTGGCCTCGAACGCCTCCTTCAGGGTGCCGCCGCGCTGCTGCACCGCGCCGACCTCGGCGAGCATGACCTCGATGAAGTGGCGGGTCTGCTCGATGGCGGCGTCGACGGCCTCCCGGCCGTGGGACACGGCGCCCCGTCCGCCGATGAGGACCTCCGCGCCGAGCGCCTTGATCGCGTCGAGGGTGCCGGTGGACCAGTCGCGATGGAAGGCGTCGCCGGTGTACAGCGCGGCCTGAGCCTCGACGAGGTCGCCGGCGAAGAGGATCTTCTGCTTCGGCAACCACGCGACGACGTCGCCCTCGGTGTGCCCGCGGCCGAAGTGCTGGAGCACCAGGTCGCCGCGTCCGCCGCCGAGGTCGATGGTCAGCTTGTCGGCGAACGTCAGGGTGGGCCAGGTCAGTCCGGGCACCGAGTCGGCACCCTTCGCCAGGCGCGGCATGCGACCGAATTCGCTGGCCCAGTCTTCCTTTCCACGCTCCTCGATGAGGGAGCGGGTGGTCTCGTGCGCCACGATGGTCTCGGCGTCGAACGCGGACGCACCGAGCACGCGGACGGCGTGGTAGTGCGAGAGCACCAGGTAGCGGACGGGCTTGTCGGTGTGCTCGCGCAGCTTGCGCAGCCAGTCCTGAGCCGCCACGGGGGTGGCGAGCGCCTCGAAGCAGACGACGAAGTCCTCGCCCTCGATGGCGCCGATGTTGGGATCGCCCTCGGCGGTCAGCGCGTACACGCCGTCGGCGAGAACTTCCAGGGTCTGCTCCTTCTCGCCGAGGTCGGCCGAGGACGCGAAGCTTGTCGGGCTCATGCGATGCACCTAACTAATCAAAGGTTTGATTGATGCTGACCACAGTAACCCGGATCACAAAATAATGAAAGCCTTGATCAAAATTTGTTCGGGGCTTCCCGGGGCCCGGCTCTCCCGGGCTTTCGCCGAACGAACGGGACGCTCGTTGCGTCAGATGCAACGAGCGTCCCGTTCGTCCGCGGAGGGGCCGTGGTGGGGCGTCCTCACCCCGCGAGCAGCACGCCGACCAGCGCGATCGAGGCCACCCAGACGGTGGAGATGGTGGCGAGGACGAAGGGGCGGGCGCCGACCTTCTTGATGGTGGCGATCTGGACGCCGGCGCCGAGGGCGAACATCGCGGCGGTGAGGAGGGCGGTCTGCAGGATCTTGGCGTCGGCGAGCAGACCCGCGGGCAGCAGGCCGGACGACCGGAGGCCGACGCAGGCGAGGAACGCGACAACGAACAGCGGGACGAGCGGCGGCCGCTTCACGTCGGCGTCGTTGCCGGCGAGGGAGCGCTGCCGCACGCTGAGCACGGCCATGACCGGCGCGAGCATGAGGACGCGGGCGAGTTTGACCACCGCGGCGACGCCGAGGGCGGCACCGCCGATCGCCCCGCCGGCCGCGACGACCTGCGCGACCTCGTGGATCGACCCGCCCGCCCACAGGCCGGCGTCGGTGTCGGAGAGTCCGAGCGCCCGCGACAGCAGGGGGATCGCCGGGATCATGAGGGTGCCGAAGATGACGACGAGCGCGACCGCGGTGATCACCTCTTCCTCGTCGGCGTCCACGACCCCGTCGACGGCCGCGACCGCGGCCGCTCCGCAGATCGAGAACCCGCAGGCGATGAGCAGTCGTTGCGTCCAGCTGAGGCCGAGCAGTTTGCCGGCGAACATCGTGCCCACGATGCCCAGACAGACGATCGAGACGACCACGACGATGACGCCCCAGCCGAGTCCGAGGATGTCGCTCAGCATCAGCTGCAGCCCGAGGAGGGCGATGCCGACCCGGAGCAGTTTCTTGGCGGAGAACTGCAGTCCCGGACGGAGGCGCTCGGGCAGCTTCGCGACGTTCGACAGAACGGCGCCGAGCACGATGGCGATCAACAGCGGGCTCACCGTCGGAAGGAACCGGCCGATGCCCATCGCGAGGGCGGTGGCGGCCGCGCACAACGCCAGGCCCGGAAGGACAGTGGCCGTGGCGGTCTGCAGTCGCGGCAGCGTTCCCGCGCTCTCGACGCGCTGTTCCTCGGACTTCGATTCGCTCAGTTGACTGCTCATGCTCCTACGGTCCGTCAGTGCGGCACTTTGCGATAGCCGTCATTTCGGCATGAACACATATCAATCCGATATGTCTTGCGCCAGGGTCATATACTCGACGTATGTCCCGCAAATGGCCGGAGTTTCCCGTGCTCGAGTTGCTCGTCGGTGTCGACGACCACGGAAGCCTCAGCGCTGCCGCCAGACTCGCGGGAATGGCGCAGCCCAACGCGAGTCGCGCCATCAAGCAACTCGAGCGCCAGTTCGGCATGACCCTGCTGCAGCGCAGCCCGACGGGCTCGATACTGACGCCGCAGGGCACCGTGATCGCGCACTGGGCGCGCCGGGTGCTGTCCGATACGCGCCGGCTGCTCGATGTGGCCGAGGGGCTGCGCGCGGAACGCTCGGCCGAGTTGACGGTGGGCGCCAGCATGACGGTGGCGGAACATCTGATGCCGGGGTGGCTGGGGCAGTTTCGCCGGTTGCACCCCGACGTCACCATCCATCTGCAGGTGCACAATTCGACCCAGGTGTTCGAACGGATCAACAGCAGGATCTGCGACGTCGGGTTCGTCGAATCGCCGACGGTACCGCGTCCGCTGAAGAGCATCACCGTCGCCCGCGACCGGCTGGTCGTCGTCGTTCATCCCACCCATCCGTGGGCGCGGCGACGAAAGGCGCTGTCCGTCGGCGAATTGGCGCTGACCCCGCTCCTGGTCCGGGAACCGGGATCGGGCACCCGG
Source organism: Rhodococcus sp. (in: high G+C Gram-positive bacteria) (assembly GCA_039206675.1). Lineage (GTDB taxonomy): Bacteria > Actinomycetota > Actinomycetes > Mycobacteriales > Mycobacteriaceae > Rhodococcus_F. The sequence goes on from JBCEBZ010000591.1 coordinate 4,135, forward strand.
ACCACTCTCGACGTGGCACTGCAGGAATACGAGCGGGCGGCACCACTTCTCGAGCTCGGCAGCGCCGCCGCGATTCGCACCAGCGTGCTGGCCGGGGTCGGACCGGCGGTGATGAGCACCCTCGCGGTCGCGGAGCAGGTCGCCGCCGGCGAGCTGAAGGTGATCGACGTCGAGGGGCTCGAACTCGACCGGGTGCTGCGGGCCGTGTGGCGGGGCGCGCGTCAGCTCGACGGTCCCGCAGGCGAACTGGTGCGGCTGGTCCGCCGGGCCGGCGCCGAGAACTGAACGACAGTCATCCGAGAAGGAACGTCGTCGCACCGGCGGCGATCACCAGCACGATGACCGCGGAACGAAACACGCCCGGCGGCAGTCGCCTGGCGATCGCCAGTCCGGTGAGGTTGCCGATCAGCGCGGCCACGACGAAGACGGGCAGTCGTGGCCAGAACATCGACTCCGTGATCTCGTCGCGGAACCACAGGATGCCGAGGGCCATGACGTTGGCGACGATGAAATAGCCTGCGAGGTCGGCGATGAACGCCAACGGTGGCAACCGCGCGCGCATCAGCAACAGCACCGGGGGCGGTCCGTTGAGGGAGGTCGTCGTTCCGAGGTAGCCGCCCACGGAACCGGTGAGGACGTGCGCGGTCGTGGACGGCGTCCGGGTGGTTTCCGACCGGTGCGGAAGTGCCATCGCCAGCCCGCACAGCATCACCACGATGCCCGCAGCCGGCTTCAGATACTGCTCCGGCAACAGCCCGAGGGTGACCGCACCCAGCCACGCGCCGGGCAGACTGCCACCACCCAGCAGTGCCACCCGCCCCCAGCTGATGTGTTCGCGCAGCTGATACGCCGCACCGATCCGGGTGATCAGCCCTGCCGTCAGATTGACGAATACCACTTCGGGAACGGCGAATCCGACCATCAGCATCACCGGTGTCGCGATCAGTGCCGTCCCGAACCCGGTGGCACCTCCGATCACCGAGGCGATGCCGATGCACAGCGCACCCACGAGGAGCATGGTCATCGCGACTCCCTTCTCGGGCAGGTGGCCGGTTCGGCGCTCAGGTGGCCAGGGATTGGACGGCGCTCACCAGAGCGATCAGTTCGATGTCGCTGCTGGTGCATCCACGGGAGAGGTCGTTCCACGGTGCGGCCAATCCTTGCAGGATCGGCCCCAAGGCTATTGCACCCCCCAGCCTTTGGGCAATCTTGTACCCGATGTTGCCGGCATCGAGATTCGGGAACACCAGGACGTTCGCCCGGCCGGCGACCCGGGAGTCGGGCGCCTTCGACGCCCCGATCTCGGCGACGAGCGCGGCATCGAACTGCAGATCTCCGTCGACGTGCAGTTGCGGGTCCCGGACGCGGACCAGTTCCGCGGCCTCGCGGACCTTCTCCACACGCGGGTGGCGGGCGCTGCCCTGGGTGCTGAACGACAGCATCGCCACGATCGGTGTCTGCTCGGTGAGATGGAAGTGGGTGGCGCCGGCCGCCAGTGCGATGTCGACCAGTTCGTCTACCGTGGGGTCGGGCACGACGGCGCAGTCGGAAAAGGTCAGCTGCCTGCCGTCCGGCAGCAACATCAGGAACGCACTCGACAGGATGCTGGACCCGGGCGCGAGGCCCACGATGCGCAGTCCGGCCCGCAGCACGTCGGACGTCGGCCTGCCCGCACCGGCCACCCCGGCGTCGATCATTCCGGCGCGCAGCGCCGCCGCGGTGAGGGACACCGGGTCCGACAGCGCCGACTCGATCCGGTCGGGATACTTGGCGAAGCCGGATTCGACGGCGTCGCGGATCGCCGGGTCGGCGGCGGCCTCGTCCAGGTCGACGATCAACTCCTCGGCCAGCGGGATGCCCACGACCTCGGCGGTGCGTCGGATGACGTCGCGCCGCCCGAACAGGCGCGGCGAGACGACGCACTTGTGGTGCAGGGTGTGCGCGGCGCGGATCGCGCGTTCGTCTTCGCCGTCCGCGAGGCCGACGATCCGGTTCTGCCCCCGCAGGGCGGCGACCCAGCCGTCGATCAACGATGAATCATTCTGTCGTGCAGTGTCGGTAGGTGGTGCCGCGGTGACTCCCGGTGCCATGGCCTCGCTCTCCCATCGATACGAAAACGGGGTGGCGGCCGTCGATGGTCGACGACCGCCACCCGCTGGAATGAGGGAACTCGGTTCCCTACGGCTGGATTGCCTTCTCGATGTCGGTGAGCATGCTGTCGATGCCGTGCAGCAGTTCCGAGAGCACCTCGTCGTCGGCGACGAGCGGCGGCGAGATCATCAGCATCGTGGCGCCGCGGTCGTCGCCGCGCAGGATCACCTTGGTGCGGGCGAATGCCTCCGGCAGCACCTTGCGCAGCACGGTGAGCGACTCCTGCTCGGTGAACTCGCGGCCGCTGTCGCTGTCCGCCATGAGTTCGATCGCGTAGAAGTATCCCGTTCCGCGCACGTCCTTGACGCACCGGTGCGCACTCATCAGCGAATCGAGTGCCGTCTTCAGCTTCGGACCGCGGGTGGCGACGTTGCCCAGCACGTTCTCGTCCCGCATCGCGGTGATGTTCGCGACCGCGACCGCGGTCGACACCGGGTGCCCGCCCCACGTCGCGCCGTGGGTGAACACGCCGCCCTTGGGCGAGTCGTAGAGCTCGCGCACCAGTTGCTCACGCACGATCAGGCCGCCGAGCGGGGCGTATCCGGAGGTGGAGCCCTTCGCGAACGTGATCATGTCCGGAACCACACCGGTGAGTCCGTGCCCGAACCAGTGCCCGAGGCGACCGAACGAGCAGATCACCTCGTCGGAGACCAGCAGAATCCCGTGCTTGTCGCACAGTGCGCGCAGTGCCGGCCAGTATCCGTCCGGCGGGACCAGGGCGCCGCGCCCGTTCTGGACCGGTTCGGCGAAGACGGCGGCGATGGTCTCGGCGCCTTCTTCCTCGATGACGGCCTCGATCGCGGCGATGCAGTCGAGTTCGTTGGCCGGGCCGCAGTCGCCGAGGTAGCCGAGCGTGTTGGGTACCGAGCGCACCCCGGGCAGCAGCGGGCCGAACGGATCCTTGATCTTGGGCAGCTGCGTCACCGAGAGGGCACCGAGAGTGGTTCCGTGATAAGCCATCTCGCGGCTGATGATCTTGGTCCGCTGCGGGTTGCCCTGGCTGCGGTGGTACTGCCGGGCGAACTTGACCGCCGTCTCCACGGCCTCGGAACCCGAGTTGACGAAGAACGTGGTCCCGAGGTCGCCGGGCGCCAGGTCGGCGATCAGCGCGGACGCCTCGATCGCGGGAACGTGGGCACTGCCCCAGTTGGACGCGTACGCCAGCGTCCCGATCTGCTCGCTCGCCGCCTTCGCGATGTCGTCGCGGCCGTGACCGATGTTCACGCAGAACAGACCTGCCAGACCGTCGAGGAAACGGTCTCCCTCGGTGTCGATCAGATAGCTGCCCTCGCCGCGAACGAACACCGGGAAGTCGCTCTCCCAGGTGTCCTTGCGGGTGAAATGAGGTCCGAGGTGCCGGCGGGCCCGTGCTCGCAATTCGGTGACGTCCACGACCATCTCCTTCGTTGTCGAATGGCTGTGATCCACAACATACCGACGAGGTGGACCGCAGGTCAGAACCAGAAGAGCGGTATTCGATGGGTCCAGACTGGTCCCCGTAGACGGTCCCCAACTGGTCCTTCTGGTCCCATGCCAGTCTGATCCAGACTTCGGTATCGCTCGGGGACCACGACATGTGGTCGGAGCGGAACAGCCCCAGCTAACGGAGGTCTCAGATGAGGATCGGTATCCCCAAGGAAGTCAAGAACCACGAGTACCGGGTGGCGGCCACTCCCGCCGGTGTCCACGAGATGGTCGCCCACGGGCACGACGTGTTCGTGGAACGCGGCGCGGGGGAGGGCTCGTCGATCGGCGACGACGCCTACGGCGCCGCCGGCGCGAAGATCCTCGACAGCGCCGACGCCGTGTGGCAGAGCGCGGAACTCCTGCTGAAGGTCAAGGAGCCCATCGCGGAGGAATACCACCGGATGCGTTCGGACCTCACGCTGTTCACCTACCTGCACCTCGCCGCGGGCGAGGAGTGCACCCGGGCGCTGCTCGCCGCAGGCACCAATTCGGTTGCATACGAGACGGTTCAGCTCCCCGACGGTTCGCTGCCCCTGCTGTTCCCGATGAGCGAGGTCGCCGGCAGGCTCGCCCCCCTCGTCGGTGCGCAGGCACTCATGCGCCCGGAGGGCGGCCGGGGTGTGCTGATCGGCGGCGTGTCCGGTGTGTCCCCGGCGCGGGTCGTCGTGATCGGCGCCGGCGTATCGGGCATGAACGCCGTCGCCGTCGCCGCGGGCACCTGGGCCGACGTCGTCCTGTTCGACAAGAACGTCGACAAGCTGCGCGCCGCCGACCGCATGTACCAGGGCCGGATCCGGACCCTCGCCGCCAACGCGTACTCGATCGAGCAGGAGGTCATGCAGGCCGACCTCGTCATCGGCGCCGTGCTCGTCCCGGGCGCGAAGGCACCGAAGATCATCTCGAACTCGCTGGTCTCCCGGATGAAGCCGGGCAGTGTGCTCGTCGACATCGCGATCGACCAGGGTGGCTGCTTCGAGGATTCGCGTCCCACCACCCACGCGGAGCCCACGTTCAAGGTCCACGACTCGGTGTTCTACTGCGTGGCGAACATGCCGGGCGCGGTGCCCCACACGTCCACGTATGCGCTCACCAACGTGACCCTGCCGTACACCCTGCAGATCGCGGAGAAGGGCCTGGCCCGCGCGGCCCGGGAGAACGCCGCACTCCGCGCCGGAGTCAGCACGATCTCCGGACGCCTGACCAACGACGCCGTCGGTGCCGCACTCGGCATCGAGTCGGTCGGCGTCGACGAAGCGCTCAACCTCGTTTGATTTCGTCGCCGGCCCGGCATACTGAGAAGTGCTCGTTCGGGAACTTCTCGGCGTGCCGGGTCGGCCTACACCTGGCCACTCTTGGATCCACAGGAGGCGATGCGTGCCGAGAACACTGATCGAGATCGACCGCAATTCCGCCGAACCGCTCTACCGCCAGGTTCGACGGGCGATCGAACACGGCATCGCCAACGGACTGTTCGATCCACGCCACCGCCTTCCGAGTTCTCGTGAACTGGCGGTCGATCTCGCGATCTCCCGGAACACGATCAACCTGGCCTATCAGGAACTGATCGCCGAGGGACTCGTTCAAAGCCACCAGCGCTCGGGCATGTTCGTCAATCCCGACATGATCGAGACGCTCGCCTCCGACGCCCGCGCGACCATCCCGCGCATCGACTGGGCGTCCCGCATCCGGCGGTATCCGGACGCCGACGTTCCGCACATCGAGAAGAACCTCGACTGGCACAAGTATCCGTACCCGTTTTTGGCGGGGCAGATCGACATCCGCAGCTTCCCGGCCCGCGCCTGGGTGCGGTGCCTGCGCGACGCGCTGTACCAACCCCATGCCTACGCCAGTCTCCAGGACAGCGTCGGCGCGGACGATCCGATGCTGATCGACATGATCCGCCAGCACCTGCTGCCCTCACGCGGCATCGAGGCCAGTGCTGACGAGGTACTCGTCACCGTCGGTTCCCAGCAGGGCCTGGACCTCGTCGGCCGCGTCCTCCTCGGACCCGAACATCGTGTCGCGATCGAGAACCCCGGCTACCTCGACGCACGACACATCTTCCTGCGCACCGGCGCTCAGGTGTACGGCATCGACGTCGACGCGCACGGCCTGCGCCCGCCGGAGACCCTGCGCGGCACCGACCTGATGTATCTCACCCCGAGCCATCACCACCCGACCAACGTGACGCTCGGCATCGACCGGCGTCAGCGTCTGCTGCAGCTCGCCGCGGAATCCGGCACCGTGATCGTCGAGGACGACTACGACAGCGAGTTCCGCTATCACGGCAGTCCCAGCCCGGCGCTCAAGGCGCTCGATTCCAGCGGCGATGCCGTGTACCTCGGCACGTTCTCGAAGTTCCTGGCCCCCGGGCTGCGCCTGGGCTACCTCGTCGGGCCGGCGGATCTGGTGCACGAGCTGCGCAAAGCCCGCCGGTACGTGCTGCGCCACCCACCCGGTCATCAGCAGCGGGCCCTGGCGATGCTCATCGACAGCGGTGAGTATCACCGGGCGCTGCGCCACCACCGCACCCAGATGAAACACAAGTGGGAGCGGCTGTGCGCGGCCGTGGACAAGTACATCCCCTGGCCGCAGGAGCCGTACCCGCCGGGCGGGGTCAGCCTGTGGATGACCGGTCCGGAAGATCTCGACTGCCGCGCCGTCGTCCGGGAGGCCGAGCAGCGCGGCGTCCTCGTCGAGCGCGGCGACATCTTTTACACCCAGCCGGTACCGCCCCGCAACCACTTTCGCATCGGTTACGGGGCGATCCCACTGCGCTCCATCGAGGAAGGCACCGCCCTCCTCGGTCAGGCGTGCGCGGCGAGTATGCGGCGGTAGCGGGAATCCGTTCCCGCCGAATACTTTACGACACCGGCTGGTGCGCCGATTCGCCGTCGATCATCACCATTGCCGGACGGGGAATGTCGACGGATCCGTCGCCGAGGTCGCCGAGGCTGCCGTCGAGCGCCACCAGGTCCGCGCGACGGCCGGCAGTCAGGGTGCCGACGCGCGTCTCGTCGTGGACCAGGTACGCACTGTCGACGGTCATCGCCCGGATCGCGCGATCCACCCCGATCCGCTGGTCCCCGCCGAGCACCGTGCCGCCCCTCGTCATCCGGGTGACCGCGGTGCGGATGGTCGCCAGCGGATCCATCGGGGTGATCGGACAGTCCGAATGCAGCCCGAATCGCAGACCCAGTTCGTCGGCGCAGGCCAGGGGGTCCATGTCGGCGGCGCGCTGGGCGCCGAGGAACCGGTCGCGGTGACGATCGCCCCAGTAGAAGACGTGGTTGACGAAGAAACTGACCCCGAGTTCGGATTCCCGGATCGCGGCCAGGTCGCTCGGTGCGCTCACCTGGCAGTGCTCGATGCGGTGCCGTCCCACCCGGCCGTCGGTGGCCTGCGCCCGCCGCAGCGACGTGATCGCCGCACCGACCGCCGCGTCACCGTTGGCGTGCACGGCGACCTGACCACCCGCGCGGTGCACCCGCAGGATCATCTCGTCGAGTTGCTCCTGGGGATAGAGCAGATCGCCGTGATGACCGGGATCGCACGCGTACGGGGCGCGGAGTGCGGCGGACAGTCCCTGGATCGATCCGTCGGCCCAGAATTTCGCGCCTGCCAGCCGGAAGTGCGCTCCGGCCGCCGGTGCCTGCTCGAACATGACGCGTCGATCCTCGAGGGCCGCGAGCGCCAGGTCACCGCGGAGGAACCCGACGACGTGCACCGGTAGCTCACCCGACGCGTCCAGTGAGCGGTAGGCGGCCAGCTCCTGCTCGCCCGCCGACAGCCCCACCCCGAGATCGTGGATCGTGGTGATTCCCCGTGCACGCGCCGACAGCAGGCTGCTGAGCAAGGCACCGTTGACCTCCTGCTCGGTCAGTGCGGGAACCGCCGCGGTAAGCCTCGACACCGCATCGATTTCCCATGCCATCCCGGTCAGCCGGCCGTCTTCGCCGCGGGGGAACAGCGGGTCGTCCACCGACACCGTCGACTCGTCGATGCCCGCCGCCGCGAGTGCGGCGGTGTTGGCGACGGCGAAGTGCCCGCAGATGTGCAGCACGATGACCGGCCTGTCGGTGCTGACCGCGTCGAGGTCCGTCCGGGTCGGATGCCGTCCCTCGGCGATCTGGGTGTCGTCGTAACCCCACCCGCGGATCCAGCCGTTGCCGGTGGCCGAGGCACGCAGCGCCTGCTGAATGTCGGCGATCGATCGGCACGGGGGTGTCCGGCAGTCCGCCCAGCCGTCGGTGAGGCCGGCGTAGGTGGGGTGGATGTGTGACTCGATGAGTCCCGGGATCACCGTGGCGCCGGGCAGGTCGACGCTGCGCGCGCCGATCCCGGCGAGGTCGGCCATGTCTTCCCTGGTGCCGGTGGCGAGCACGCGGTCGCCGGAGATGACCAGCGCTTCCACGGTCGGCGACGACGGGTCCTGGGTGTGGATCGCATCGGCGGTGAGCAGTGTTCGGGACATCAGGCACCTACTTCGCTGGGAGCGGCCGTGGATTTCACGGCGACGGGGGGTATGGGGCCTTCGGCGCGAAGGCCGCGGACGGGGTCGGTGGCCGGCCAGAACAGCCGCGTCGCCACCACGAACAGGATGTTGAGGACCAGGGCGGCCGCCCCGATGTTCACACCGTGCTCGGCGAGCCACACGGACACGGGGCCGTGCTTGTCGAGATACAGCCACAGCACCACGGCGTCGCCGAGCACCACGCCCATGGCGAGGGCGGACGGGCGCAGTTTCCAGCCGAAGACCATCGTCGCGAACACGACGGCGGCCTGTGTGACGCCGTAGTAGGCGGTGTTGACCAGGGTCAGCAGAAGCTGAGGCGTTGCGAGGGTGAGCAGGAGCGAGATCGCCAGGTAGGCCACGACGACTCCGCGCACCCAGATCCGCTGGCGGGATTCCGGGATCCCCGGAATGATGTTGCGCGACACGATCGCACCGATGCCCAGGGCCGCGCCGCACAGCACCACGATCGCGCAGAGGGCCGCGCCGCCGGCGACGACACCGGTCAGCCAGTCGGGCAGCACCTGCCTCGACAGCCGCAGGAGCACCTGGTCGGATTCGGCTGCCTCGAGCTTGTTCGGCAGCAGCGTGATCGCGCCGAACGCGGCGGCGACGAGGAACGGGTACATCAGCATGTACAGCGGGTTGAACTTCGCGACCCGCTTGATCGTCGCCTCGGATTTCGCTGCGAGCACGGCCTGCACGACGATCGGGAAGATGAAGAACCCGAGCGATTGGAACACGATCGTCGTCAGGACGAACGTCAGCGACGACCCGGTGACCGTGGAGTGCGAGGCCGTGCCGCCACTGGATTCCGCCGCGGCGAACAGCTTCTCGGTACCGCCGGTCTGGACGATCGCCGCCAGCCCGATCAGGACGGCACCGAGCAGCAGGGCCGTGTCCTTCACATACGACACGAACGCCGGCGCGCGCACCCCGGACAACATGAGGAACAGCAACGCGAGTGCCGCGCCCGCGAACACCGCGACCGTGGGGTCGATGGAGATACCCAGACCGGTCAGCGCGATCTGCAGACCGGCGAGCTGAAGCTGGCCCCACGGGATGAGGAACACGACCGACGCGATGGCGATCGTCAATTCCAGACCCCGCGAACGGAAGTGGCGCCCGGCGACGTCGGGCAACGTCATGGCGCCGTATCTCGTACCCGCCCGCCACAGGTACGGCGCGAAGAAGTACCCGATCGGGTAGGCCAGCAGGATGTAGCCGATGAACCAGACGCCGTAGCTCGCACCGTGGGCGTATACGCCGCCGGGGAACCCGATCAGGGTGCCGATGCTGTACGCCTCGCCCGCCCCGAGGATGAAGACCAGCAGCGGACCGAACGACCGGCCGCCCACCAGGAAGTCGGAGATCTCCTTCTTGCTGCCACGCCGCGACAGCACGCCCGCCCCGAGCGCGAGGACGAGCACGAGGGTGAAGAACGCCGCGGTCATGACCCTTCTCCGATCCCGTGGCTCGCTGCGGCCGCTTCGGCACGCTCGGCGGCTTCGAAGTCCTTGCGGTCGAACAGCTTCCAGGCAAGATGGAGGCACAGCGAGGTGAGCGGCATCCACAGGAACAACCACGCGAACAGGATCGGAACTCCGAAGACCGCGGCCGTGGATCCGGACAGGACCACGATGCCGCCCAGAACCCCGGCGAACGGGACACCTATCGCGAGTAAGGCGCTTTTTGCCTCGTTGGACATGATTGTTGGGCTCCTATTCTGACGGCGCCGACCGGCGTCGCGGGTTGGTCCGGTGCCGGTCGACGTGCACTCTGGCACTAGTGTGGTCCGAGTCACTCCCCGCGGGCCATGGGTGAATCCCGGAAAACGCCGAAGCGGTTCGTGAATTTCACGGGAGTGTGGAATGCGAGGGGACAGTGCCCGAGTCCGTGGGTGAAGACACGATCCAGCGGTTGTGTCGGCAGGTCTCGGAGGAGACCGAGTCGGTAACCGACCGAGCGGTGCGTCAGATTCGCGCCGAGTTGCCGTCGTACGCCGCCGTCCCCATCGACGAACAGCACGAATACATCGCCCGGCAGCTCGCCGCGACCCTGCGCGCCCTCGCGGAGAGCGAACCCCTCGCCGACGAGGTCCTCGAGCGTTCACGTCAGCTCGGCCGTCGCCGGGCAATGCAGGGACTGCCACTGTCCGATGTCATCGAGACGTACCACATCGCGTCCCGCGAACTGTGGAACACGATGGTCGCCAGAGCCGCCGAACCGACAACCGACCTGTTGCGCGCGGGCGGCATGATGTGGGACCTCGTCCACACCGCCACCAGCGCCGTCGCCGTCGGGCACACCGACGCGACCCGCAGCGAACAGGCCATCCGCGCCGGCGTGCGATACCGGTTCTTCGAAGCCCTCGCGAGGTCCGCCGACGGTGACGACCGGGATGTGCGCGAGCTGGCGGAGGCTCTCGGGTTCACACCGCAACACGGGTTTCGCGCGGTGTGCGTCGCCGCCGAGGAGTGGTCGGAAGCGCAGCTCGAACGGCTGCAACGCACCCTGGACACGATCCCGGGAACGACTCAATGCAGCGGTCACGGCACCGTCATCGTCGCCCTGAGCCAGCACGCACCGGTCGACGACATCATCCGCGAGGTCCGGCTCGGTCACCCGGGCACCACCGTCGGGGTCGGATTGGACCGTCCCGGACTCGCCGGAGCGGCGATGAGCATCACCGACGCACGCCGGGTCCTGCAACTGGCCTCCCCCACCGGCGACGTGATCCGATTCGCCGACGAATGGGTTGCCGCCACCCTGGCAGACCACCGCGCCGAACTCACGACCCTGCTGGAACCGGGAGCCACCGTCGCCGCCGACCACCCGCACCTCGTCGAGGCGGTGTCGGCCTTCGCCCGCAACGGGTTCTCCATCAGCGCGGCAGGCCGGGACATCCACCTGCACGCGAACTCGATCACCTACCGGCTCGACCGCTGGCAACAACTGACCGGCTGGGACCCCCGGACCCTCGACGGCCTGCAACGGTCGGTGTTGAGTCTCGGACTGTTCCACCGCGATTCGGGTGAGACGCCCCCGGAAACCCACGGGGAGTAGCGATCTCCGCACCGCGACAAGGCCAGTTCCCTATTCGGTTTCCTTCGGGTGCCCGGGCTCGCAGCGCTCGAGCAGGACCCGGCCGGCGATCTTGCCGCCTTTCGGAGCCGGCTCGAGAAAGAACCAGATCCGCCCACCGTTGGTCACTTTGTACTGGTAGCGGGCATAGTTCCGCCCGTTGTACGTCCCGTAGGCGTAGTCGCCTTTGAGCTGGTACAAGCGCGGTGTTTCCACCGCCGGTGCCTTGGTGAGGGTGTCCCACGGATCGACCGTGGCGTTGCGGGCCGTCGCCAGCAGGTCGGTCCACCCCTTCTCCGCGTCACGCGTGGCGAACACCAGCTGCCATTCGGCACGTTTGATCGGGCGAGGGACCGAGCCGCCCTTCTTGCTCACGCGTCGGAACCCGGTGCCGTGACCACCTCCGGGTCGTCGAGATACTCCAGATCGGAACCGTCGGCGGTCAGGCGCGGGTCGGCGTACGCTTCCGCGGTCGCCTGCCACGCCTCCAGCAGGATCGCGAGCCGATCGAAGCGGGCCACCGCGATGCAGGCGCGAGCCGTGTCCTGGAACTCAGCGATGAACTCCGCATGCAATGCCGCAGGCAGCAAACCGATCCACGGCAAGGCCACTGCAAGGCGGGTGGCAACACGATCGAGCGCCGCCTCGTCCAAGGAGGCGGCGAAGAGCTGCCCCACGATGCCGAGAGTGTTCAACTCCGCGCGGCTCGCCGATTCCTGGGTCAGCCGCAGAGCCGGTGCGTTCCGGCGCGTCAGCACCACCTCACCGCTGTCTTCGAGAACCCCGAGTACATCTTTCGGTGCCCTCAGAAAGTCGGAGAACGTGGCGGTCGCGGGCGACTTACTCATACCACTATTACATCAGAACTAGTTCAGATGTTCCCGCATGCCGGGGGTTCGACACCAGCGCGCCGATCACCGCAACGCCACCTGCACGAGGACGGCGGCGCCGAGGAAGCCGAGTAGCCACAGCACGCGCTGGCGGACCTGCTGGGCGGTGGTGCGGTCGAACAGCCATTTCCCGGCGGCGGCGCCGAACATGCAGAGCGGTGTGAACAGGGCGATCTGCGCGAGGACGGGCACGGTGAGGAGACCGCCGGCGGCCGATCCGGCCGCGCCGAATGCGTCGATGACGAGGAAGAACACGACGAGCGAGGCGCGTCCGGCGGCGACGTGGGAGGACGCGGAGAAGTACATCAGGACGGCGGGCGGACCGCCGAGGGCGAAGCCGCCGTTGAGGAGACCGGACGCCACTCCGGTCGCGGCGGTCGTCCCGGGGCCGGGCAGCGACTGCCGGTCGGGGACGGCGGCCATGGCGACGGCGGATCCGATGATCGCGACACCGAGCAGCACCCGCACCAGGTCACCGGACAGCTGCGTGAGCGCCCACATGCCGAGCGGCATTCCGATCAGGGTTCCGGCGAACAACCAGCGCAACGACTTCCAGTGCACCTGCCGCCACACCTGGGGCAGCATTGCGGCGCTCGCGACGACCTCGAGGACGAATACGGTGGGGATCACCGACGTCGGCGGGAGCAGGACGACGAGTCCCGCCACCCACACCATCGCGCCGCCGAAGCCCCCGAAGCCGCGGACGACACCGCCGGCCACCACGACGCCGAGCGCGAACAGGAGGGCGGGCAGCGTCAGATCCCACACCGTTGCCGCCATGCCGTCTCACTCCGTTCGCCGTCGTCTCCGGAAGAAGTGTGGGGGTCACGGCGCCGAAGCGACAGGTCCAGTCCGCGACGGATCGTCGGTACCAGGGCACACGTAGGTGGCCCCCGGCTGCGTTCGCCGGGGACCACCTGGTGCGGTGCGGGACTACACGCGGTGCGGGATCACACGTAGTCCTTGTACTTGTCGAGCAGACGGACCGGCTTCGACAGCGCGTCGCGGCGGAAGGGGTCGCCGAGTTCGCGGGTGCACATGATCTCGATGACCGTGGTCTTGCCCTCGTTCATCTGTGCGGCGACCGCGCGCTGCAGCGCCGGGCCGACCTCTTCGAGCTTGTCGACGACGATGCCCTCGGCGCCCATCGCCTGCGCGATGCCGGCGAAGGATTCGCTCTCGAGCTCGCCGGCGACGAAGCGGCGGTTGTAGAAGTCGACCTGGTTCTTCTTCTCGGCGCCCCACTGGCGGTTGTGGAAGACCACTGCGGTCACCGGGATGTCGTGGCGCACCGCCGTCATGATCTCCACCATGCTCATGCCCCAGGCGCCGTCGCCCGCATAGGCCACGGCCGGGCGGTCGGGCGCGGCGCACTTGGCGCCGATCATGGTGGGCAGCGAGTAGCCGCAGTTGCCGAAGCTCATGGGCGCGAAGAAGCTGCGCGGCTCCTCGAAGCGCAGGTAGCTGTTGGCGACCGAGTTGATGTTGCCGATGTCGGTGGAGACCATCACGTTCTCCGGCATCGCCTTCTCCAGCTCACGCAGCACCTGGCGCGGGTGCAGCCAGTTGCCCTCCTCGCCTTCCTGTTCGGCGATCATGTCGAGGCTGAACGGATCGCGCTCGTGGGTCCACTCGTCGAGTTCCTTCTCCCACGCCGCCTTCTCGGCGTCGATCTTCTTGCTGCGCTCCTCGCGGTTGGCGTCGCACGCGAGCGCCTTGCCCTCGAGCCGCTCGGTGAGCGCGACGGCGGCGGCCTTCGCGTCGCCGCAGATCCCGACGGACACCTTCTTGACCAGGCCGAGCATCTTGTGGTCGGCGTCGATCTGGATGATCTTGGCGTTCTTGGGCCAGTAGTCCATGCCGTGCTGCGGCAGCGTGCCGAAGGGGCCGAGGCGGGTGCCGAGCGCGAGCACCACGTCGGCCTGGCTGATCAGCTTCATCGCGGCCTTCGACCCCTGGTAGCCGAGCGGGCCGGTCCACAGCGGGTGGCTGGCGGGGAACGAGTCGTTGTGCAGGTAGCTGTTGACGACGGGGGCACCGAGACGCTCGGCGAGTGCCTTGCACTCCTCCACGCCGTCGGCCATGACCACACCGCCGCCGGACACGATCACCGGGAACTCGGCCTTGGCCAGCAGTTCCGCGGCCTCGTTCAGGCTCGTCTCGCCGCCGGGGCCGCGGTCGAGCCGGGTGGGCTTCGGGATCTCGGTCTCGATCTCGCCGTAGAAGAAGTCACGCGGGATGTTGAGTTGCGTGGGGCCCATCTCCGACATCGCGCGGTCGAAACAGCGGCCGGTGAACTCGGCCATGCGCTTGGGGTTGTTGACGTGGCCCTGGTACTTGGTGAATTCCTGGAACATCGGAAGCTGGTTGGCTTCCTGGAAGCCGCCCAGACCCGTGCCCATGGTGCCGGCCTCGGGGGTGACGATGACGACGGGGCTGTGCGCCCAGAACGCGGCGGCGATCGCCGTCACGCAGTTGCTGATGCCCGGGCCGTTCTGGCCGATCACCATGCCGTGCCGTCCGCTGACCCGGGCGTATCCGTCGGCCATGTGTCCCGCGCCCTGCTCGTGGACGACCGGGACGAGGCGGATTCCGGCGGGAGCGAAGATGTCCATGGCATCCATGAAGGCGGACCCCATGATGCCGAACATGTCCGTCACGCCGTTGGCGACCATCGTCTCGACGAACGCCTCCGACGGGGTCATCTTCTGTACACCGGTGACGGCGGTGCGATCGGCACCGTTCTTCTTCTTGCTCATGTGTGATCCTCCTTCAGGGGTGCGCCGGAAACGGCAGAGAATGTCAAAAACCGGAACGTTTCGTTCGTGATTTTGTGATGTGCAGTGACTGTAGGGCACGTCACAACGCTTCGTCAACGAATGTTCCTAAAACCGGAACGAGATGTATGATTTTTCGATACTCGATGCGAAATGCGTCGCCGTTCTGCCGAGGAGGAACCGTGGGTGAGATTCACCGGATCGACGAGTCGAACGGGCACCCGACCACCGAGCTGCCCGGAGACACTCCGACGCTCCGCCTGTTCGCACTGCTCGAGATGATCGCGTCCAAGGACCAGCTGTTCACCCTGCAGGGGCTCGTCGAGGAGACGGGCATGGCCAAGCCGACCCTGCACCGGATGCTCCAGCAGCTCGAGGGGGCCGGGCTCCTCACCCGGCAGAACAACGGCCGGCACTACGGCACCGGCGTCCGACTGCGCCGCTTCGCCGAGAACCTGCTACTCAACGACACTCACCACGGTGCCCGGCACGCGATCCTCCGGAACCTCGTCGCGGAACTTGGCGAAAGCTGCAACGTGACTACCCTGTCGGGCAGCGAAGTGGTATACCTCGATCGCGTGGAAACGCCGGAACCGCTGCGGTTTACGCTGCACGCCGGCTCGCGGGTGCCCGCGCACTGCTCGGCCAGTGGCAAGATGATCCTGTCGCAACTCAGCCCGGCGCAGCGCGGGCGACTGCTCGGACGGATGCCGCTCGAGCGATACACCACCAAGACGGTCACCGACATCGAGCTCATCGAGACCGAACTCAAGCAGGTCCGCCGCGACGGCTACGCCATCGACGACGAGGAGTTCCTTCCCGGCCTCGTGTGTGCGGCGGTGCTCGTCCCCTGCGCCACAGGTAATTCCAATCTCTGCATCGCAGTCCAGGCCCCGGTCATGCGACTCACCCCCGACAAGGCTCTCAAGCTCCTGCCGGCACTCCGGCGGGCAGCCGACGCCATCGGTGAGATCGAGAACGAGGTCGCGAGCATCGAATCGACCGAATGAACTGAAGGAGGGCGCATGCCCGACATGACCACCCCGGCCCCCACTCACCCGGTGTCCGCCCGCGAACTGTTCGGCCTCGACACCGATCTGACGGTGCGCGCGTTCCGCGAACCCGCCGAGCACGTCCCCGAGATCGATCCCGCGTACCGCTTCGATCCCGCGGTGACCACCGCCCTGCTCGCCGGATTCGGCCGCAACCGCCGGGTGATGGTGCAGGGCTTGCACGGCACCGGCAAGTCCACGCACATCGAACAGGTCGCGGCCCGGCTCAACTGGCCGTGCGTCCGCGTCAACCTCGACGGACATCTCAGCCGCCTCGACCTGATCGGCAGGGACGCCGTCGTACTCCGGGACGGCAAGCAGGTCACCGAATTCCAGGAGGGCATCCTCCCCTGGGCGCTGCAACGGCCCGTCGCCCTGATCCTCGACGAGTACGACGCCGGGCGCCCCGATGTCATGTTCGTGATCCAGCGGATGCTCGAGCGCGACGGGAAGCTCACGCTGCTCGATCAGAACAGGGTGCTGTCACCGCATCCCGCCTTCCGCCTGTTCGCCACCGCCAACACCGTCGGCCTGGGCAATCTCAACGGTCTGTACCACGGTGCGCAGCGGCTCAATCACGCGCAGATCGATCGCTGGAACATCGTCGCGACCCTCGATCACCTCCCCGCAGAGCAGGAGATCGACATCGTGTCCGCACGGGTGCCGTCGCTGAGCCGGGAGCTCATCGCGTCGATGGTCGCCGTAGCCGGACTGACCCGCAACGGGTTTCGGGTCGGCGACCTCTCGACACTGATGTCGCCGCGGACGGTGATCACGTGGGCCGAGAACATCGAGATCTTCCGCGACCCGGCACTGGCCTTCCGGCTGTCGTTCGTCAACAAGTGCGACGAGGCCGAGCGGCCCGTCGTCGCCGAATACTTCCAGCGCTGCTTCGACGCAGAAGTGGACCGGTCGGCGATGCTCGCGACGAGCGTGGCCTGAGTCCGCGGTCATGACAGAACTGTCCGCACTCGATTCGGTGCGCGGTCAGCAGCAGGTGCACGAACTCTGCGCCGCCGCGATCCGGGCACTCGCAGGCCAGGGCGATCTGCACTTCCGTGGTCCGGTGCTCCATCGCGGACACCGGCGCGTGCCCATGCCGGCCCCGCACCTGCACCCGTCCTTCGCCCGCGACGACGCCACGTCCTTCCGCGGCGCGAGCGACGGCATGGCCCTGCGACTGCTCCACACCGATCCCGCTCTGCATGGACGCCTGCGCCCGGAGGACACGCCGGGGCGGCTGATCTTCGAGACCCTGGAACAGTTCCGCGTCGAGTCGCTGGCCGCGGACGCGATGGGCGGGGTGCGTGCGAACCTGGCCCACCGCTTCGCGCAGTGGTCACAGGACTTCGTGGCGTCCGGGCTGACGGAGACCGCGCACGGCCTGCTGCTGTTCACGGTGACGCAGATGTGCCGGGCCCGGATCACCGCCGAGCCGATCCCCGAGACTACCGAGGACCTGATCGAGTCGACGCGGTTCGCCCTGGCCGGCATCCTCGGCGACCACCTTCCGCCGCTGCGCCGAACCCGATTCTCGCAGCAGGACTTCGGGATGCACGCGCGGGCTGTCGCCGACGTGATCGGTCGCCGGCTGGAGTCGGCCGCCGAGCCGGACGAAGACGACGCCCGGCACGACGAGCAGGCCGCGGCCTTCTCCCTGATCTTCGACTTCGAGCCGGACGAGCACGATACCTTCGCGACAGCGGCGTCGGGACACAGCCGCGCACTGGGTGACGGCGGGGGCGGCTACCGCGTATTCACCCGCGCCTACGACGAGACACGGGACATCGCGTCGCTGGTCCGGCCCGCGCTGCTCGAGGAATACCGCCGACGGCTCGACCTCACCATCGACAGCCGCCACATCAACGTGCGCAAACTCGGACGGCAACTGAAGGCGCTGCTGTCGGATCCCGTCCGCGACGGCTGGGAATCCGGAAAGGAAGAGGGCTACATCGACGGCCGCCGGCTCGCGCAACTCGTCGCCTCGCCCACCGAACGCCGGCTCTTCGCCGCCGAACGCCCCGAACCGCGGACCGACGCGACGGTCACCTTCCTCATCGACTGCTCGGGATCGATGAAGGAGTTCAGCGAACCGGTTGCGGTCCTCGTCGACGTGTTCGCGCGGGCGCTGGAACTGGCCGACGCGCACTGCGAGATCCTGGGTTTCACGACCGTCGCCTGGAACGGTGGCCGCGCCCGCAAGGACTGGCTCCGGTCCGGTCGCCCCGGCAACCCGGGACGGCTCAACGAAGTGCGGCAGCTGGTGTTCAAGGACGCGGAAACCACCTGGCGCCGAGCGCGTCCCGCGATCGCGGGACTGCTGAAGAACGACCTGTTCAAGGAGGGCGTCGACGGTGAGGCCGTCGACTGGGCGTGCACGCGGATGCGTGACCGCGCCCCGGGCAGGCGCCTGCTGTTCGTGATCTCGGACGGCAGCCCGCTGGACGGCGCCACGGCGCTCGCCAACGACGAATTCTATCTGGACCACCACCTGCAGATGGTGGTCGAAAGGCACGAGGACGAACGAGACGTCGAAGTGTATGGGCTGGGGGTCGGGCTGGATCTGAGCCCGTACTACGACCGGTGCCGGACGCTCGATCTGTCGCACGGAACCACCAGCGACGTCATCGCCGACGTGCTGTCGATGATCGCCCACTGACAGGCGCACCTGTGAGTGGCTCAACAGTGAAGGAGTTCCACCCATGACCGGACACCGGGTTTCGCTGGTTACCTTGGACATCGCCGGAACGAGCGTCGACGAGGGCGGCGCCGTGTACGTCGCGTTGCGCGACACCGTCGAGAACTACCTCGGCGCTCCGATTCCGGACGATCGCTTCGACCGCTGGAAGGGCACGGGCAAGCGACAGGCCATCGAGGGGCTACTGCGGGAGAGTGGCGTCCCCGCCGACACGGCCGTTCTGGACTCCGTCGAGTCCGAGTTCACCGCCATGCTCCTGAGCGCCTACCGGAAGACTCCGCCGACGGCGCTGCCGGGGGTCGCCGACGCCTTCGCCGCCTTGCGGGAGCGGGGCGTGAAAGTCGTTCTGCAGACCGGGTACTCACGCGGCATCGCAGGACCGCTGCTCGAGCAGGTCGGCTGGGAGGTCGGACGAGACATCGACGGTGTGATCACCAGCGACCAGGTGCGGATGAGCCGCCCGTCGCCGTATCTCGTCTTCCGCGCGATGGAACTCGCCGGAGTGCAGAGCGTCGACGAGGTGCTCGTCGGCGGCGACACGCCCAACGATCTGCGGGCCGGAACGAACGCCGGGGCACGGTACGTCGTCGGTGTGCTGACCGGCGCCCACGACGCCGAGACCCTGCGCCCGGAACCCCACACGCACATCCTGGAGAGCGCCGCGAAGATTCCCGAACTGCTGGGCTGTCAGTCCCGGTAGCTCGGCGCCGGTGGACCCGCCGTCGGCCCCAGCAGGCCCAACCACCGGTCGTACAGGCGATTCCACGTCCCGTCCTCGCGCATCCGTTCCAGCGTGCCGTTCACGAAGCGCACCAGAGCGTCGTTGTTCTTGTTCGCGACGACGCCGTACGGTTCCAGTTCCAGATTCGGGCCGACGATCTCGAGGTTCGGATCCTGCGCCGCGAGGCCGGCGAGGATGGAATTGTCGGTGGTCGCCGCGTCGGCCTGGCCCAGCTGCAGCGTGGTCAGGCAATCGTCCCAGTCGGGGACGGCCACGATCGTGGCCTCGGGTGACACCCGCTGGATCGTGGCGAGGGACGTGGTGTCGATGAAGGTACACACCCGTTTGCCGGCCAGGTCCGCGGGAGAGGAGATGCCGGATCCCTCCGGTACGAGCAGGCGCTGGAACGCCTCGAAGTACACGGACGAGAAGCCGACCCGGGCGGCGCGCTCGCACGTGATGGAGGTGGCGTGGACCACGAGGTCCACGTCGTTTCTCTCCAGTGCGTCGAACCGGCCGGCCGACGTCAGCAGACGGAATTCCACCTTGGACGGGTCGCCGAAGAGGTCGCGGGCGATCTCCCTCGCCAGGTCGATGTCGAACCCCTGCAACGTGCCGGTCTTGGGATCGCGGAAGCTGAACAGGTTCGTGTTCTGATCGGTGCCGACGATCAGGCGACCGCGCGCCCGGATCGCGGCCAGCGCCGAGCCCGGCGGCGCCGTCTCCGGCCGCACGGCAGGATCGGGGCGCAGGCTCGACAGTGCGCCGCACGAGGAGGGATCCGGCGGGGGTGGCGGCGGAGCGCTGCTCGTGGGCGGCAGGATCTGGGCACCGTCCGGGAGCGAGTACCCGGAGTAGTCGCCGGCGAGGGGCGGGGGCAGTGCCGCCGGTGCCGCGCACGCCCCACCGAGCAAGACCGCCGCGACGAGCACCGCCCGGCACCGCAGTAGCGGGCCGGCCGGGGTTCGTCTCCGCGATCTCGCCATCGGCTACAGCGCTCGATCAGGTCACGGCACGAGGGTTCACGACTGCCTCCGGTGGTGGCGATGGGAATTCGGCTCCTGTTGCGCCGCCGCGGCCAGTTCGATGTCCGAGCCGCCGAGTGTCTCCACCGACTCGATACGCTTCTCGGCCTGCGAGATCGACTCGTCGGCCGAACCGATCGGGGGAGCGGCGGACAGTGCTTCGTCGTCGACGCCTGCCTTGCCGAGCGACCTGCGCACCTCGTAGCTGATCAGGATGGCCACCAACGTCAGACCACTCATCAGGAACTGCGAGCGGGTGCTCGGCAGGAAGGCCATCGCGAGGATGACCGTGGCCATCAGTGCGATGGTGGCGTAGCTCAGCCAGGGGAACAACCACATCCGGAGTTGCAGCGCCGCGGGATCTTCGCGCTCGAGCCGTCGGCGGAGCACCACCTGGGAGACGGCGATCAGCAGGTACACGAACAGCGCGACGGCGCCGTAGGAGTTGACGAGGAAGTTGAAGACGATGTCGCCCCACACGTACGTGCACGCGACGGAGATGTAGCCGATGGTGGTGCCGAGCAGAATCGCACGACGGGGCACGCCGTTGCGGGAGAGCTTCGTGAAGAACTTGGGCGCATCGCCGTTCCGGGTGAGCGCGAACAACATTCGTGACGTGGTGTACAGCGCGGAGTTCAGGCAGGAGAGAACCGCGGTGAGGACGATGAAGTTCATGATCGTGGCGACGCCGGGAATTCCGAGTACCTCGAGCACGGACGCGTACGGGCTCACACCGACACTCTCGGTGTCCCACGGCTGGATCGTGACGACCACGAGAATCGACCCGACGTAGAACGTCACGATCCGCGCCACGATCGACCGCATGGCCCGGGCGACAGCACGTTTCGGTTCCTCCGACTCCGCGGCGGCGATCGTCACGATCTCCGCCCCGGTGTAGAAGGCGACGCAGGGGACGACCGCGGCGAGCACCGCTCCCCAGCCCAGCGGGGTGAATCCGCCGTGACTGACGAGGTTGCCGAGTCCCGGCGTCGAATCGGGCCACAATCCGGTGATCCAGAGGGCGCCCATTCCGAGGAACAGGACGATCGCGACCACCTTGATCGAGGAGAACCAGTATTCGAACTCGCCGTAGGAGCGGGCGGACACCATGTTGGTGGCCGTCAGCAGCAGCATCAGTCCCAGGCTCAGCAGCCACAGCGGCACCATCGGTATCCAGAGTTGCAGGATCCGGCCGCCGGCGATGGCCTCGACCGCAACGACGATGACGAAGAAGTACCAGTACATCCACCCCGTCGCGAACCCGGCCCGCCGCCCCAGCGCCTGGCGGGCGTAGACGTAGAACGATCCGACCACCGGCCGGGCCACCGCCATCTCCGCCAGCATCCGCATGATCAGCAGCGTGATGATGCCCGCGAGGAGGAAGGAGATGATCGCGGCGGGTCCTGCGCCGCCGATGACGACGCCGCTGCCCACGAACAGGCCGGCACCGATCACGCCGCCGAGGGCGATCAGGTTCATGTGCCGGCGTTTCAGGCCCTTGCCGAGACCGGAACTGTCGGTGTGTTCGGGAACGGTACTGTCCACATTTCCTCCAGAGGGCGGTGACCGAATGCATGTGATCCACGTCACTTGTTTCGTGGATAAACTCACCCTACGACTCGGAAACAGGACCCGCCCAGAGCCAGATCCGAGGGGAGCGCAGGGACCAGCGATGCAGCTCGCGTCCCTAGATCCGGGTGATCGTCGCCAACCAGGCGGGTACGCCGTCCTCGGCGAACGTCGTCTCGATCCGGCTCGGCTCGACGGCCTCGACCCGCCAGCCGCCGCGGTCGAATGCCGCCCTCAATTCGTCCTCGGCGACGGGATGCGGGCCGCTGTCCTCGGGGCCGACATCGCTGAAGCACAGCACATACAGGGTTGCGCCGGGGCGGGTCACCGACGCCAGACTCGTGACGTAGTCCCGCCGCTCGTCGCCCTCGAAGGTGTGGAACAGGCCGCAGTCGAGCACCGTCTCGAACGTGCGCCCCAGACGATCCAGTTCGAACGCGTCGCCCACCACGAACTCGGCATCGATTCCGCGCGACCCCGCCTTCTCCCGTGCGATCGCCACCGCGGTCTCGGCGACATCGACACCCAGGACCTGCAGTCCCAGCGACGCCACCTGAAGCGCGTTGTCGCCGGTTCCGCAGCCCGCATCGAGAACCGTGCCGGCAAAACTCCCGCTCGCGGCCAGATGCACGATTGCCGGCTGCGGCCGCCCGAGGTCCCACGGAGCGGGGCCGTCCTGGTACGACGCATCCCAGGGCCGACCGGCCCGTTGCTCGTGACTGGTCGGCTGCCGGCCGCGGAACGGGTCGTCGGCGGGGTTGCCTGATCGCTCGGACATCTGCGTCCCTTCCCACAACGACGGATCTCAGCGCTCGATATCTCAGTGCTCGATTCCGAGGCCGATCACACGGGATCCCGCACGCGCATCATGCGGAACGAGTTGAGGAGCCCGAGGAGACCGGCCAGGATCGGCACCAGCAACGCTATCTGGAGGGCGAGGGGTCGCGCGTCCGTGTTGATGCGGATGATCTCGTCCTGAATCTCCGGGGGCTGGTCGACCAGCAACTCTTCGAGTCGGGTGTTGCTCATGACTTCCGCGTCGTCCTCGAGCACCTGCGCCACGTGCTGCTGGTCTGCCGGCGGGAGGACGGTGCTCGATTGCGCCATCGCGGTGAATGTGAGGGACAGCGTCGCCAGCATGATGGCGCCCGCGAACGCCAACCCGAACGACAGCCCGAACGACCCCGCAGCCGAGTTGGTGCCCGCGGCCTCGCTGACCCGTTCGTCCGAGATCGGCGCGAGCGTGTAGTTGTTGAGTTGCGACACCAGCAGTCCCAAACCCGAACCCGCGACGATCAGCGGGACCACCAGGGCCCAGCCGAACTCCGCACGCGGCACGATCGGGACCAACGCCACGACCCCGATCGTGAGCAGAACGAATCCCCACCGGATGATGCCGCTGGGACGGCGATCACCCGACTTCTTCCCCGCGAGCAACGCGACGGCGAACATGCTGAGGGACAGGGGCGCGAGGGACAACCCGGCCTGCATCGCGTTGTACTCGAGCACCATCTGCAGGTAGATCGGCAGTGCAATCATGGTGCCGCCCAGCGCTATCTGCTGGAGCATCTGCCCGGTGATCCCCAGCCTGAAGACCTTCGACGTGAACAGGTCCGGGTCCAGGAGGGTCGGTTCGCCGCGCCGCTTGCGCCGCACGAGCCAGTACGCCAGCCCGGTCAGCGCCAGCGCGCCGAGCACCAGAAGCGCGGCAACGGCTTCGCCGCCCTCCTGCCACACCAGGATCCCCAGCACGATGCCGCCCATGCCCAGGACGGACAGTGCCGCACCGACCACGTCGACGCCCCGCGGTCCGGTGTACGGCACGTCCCGGACGAGTCTGATGCCGGACAGCACGATTCCGATGATGACGACCTCGAGCACGAACGCGATGCGCCAGGAGAGGTAGGTGGTGATGAACCCTCCGAGCAGCGGTCCGACAGCCGCGGCGATCGCGGCCGCCGCCCCGACCAGGGCGTAGGCCTTCTTCTGGGCGTCCCCTTCGAAGTTGCCGTGGATGAGGGACTGCATCGCGGGCAGGAGTAGTGATGCGCCGATTCCGCCGAGCACCGCCCAGAACACGATGATCGCCGTCAGGCTCTGCGCGAGTGCCATCGCGGACGCGCCGACGGCGTACCCGAGCAGACCCAGCACGTAGGCGCGTTTGCGTCCGATGAGATCGCCCACCTTGCTGCCGATCAGGATGAACGCCGCCGAGACGAGGGCCTCGAGGGCGATGGCAGCCTGGACGCCGCTGACGGTCGTGTCGAGATCTCGAACCACCGACGAGATCGACACGTTCATCAGGGACGTGTCGACCACCAGGACGAACATCGCCATCGCCAGCAGGAGGGCGAGCAGGCGTTGCCCGCCCGCCGCCCGCTCGGAACCGCTGGTCGTCGATCCTTCGGTCATCGGCCACCCACCGCCTCTTCGGGCGCAGACCCGCGTGTCTGGAGGTTCACATGGTGAGGACCATGCGATAGCGTGCCTTTCCTTCCTCCATCGCAGCGTAGGCCTCCGCGGCCCGGGCCAGGGGCCGTTCCTCGATTCGGGCGCGCACCCCCGACAGAACAGCGAAGTGCATCGTCTCCTCGACGTCGCGGGCCGTGCCCGACGGATGACCGGTCACATTCAGACCGGGAGTGATCAGCTGCAGCGGGCTGATCGGCAGCGGGTCGGGCGTGACGCCGACGACGGTGAGTTCTCCCTGCGGAAGCAGCCCGCCGACCGTGTCACCCATGGCTTTCGAGTTCGCCGCCGTCGCCAGGACCACCGATACCCCGCCGAGCGCCTGCAACGCGTCGCTGACGTCGCCGGCGGTGGAGTCGATGTAGTGGTGCGCACCGAGCGCACGGGCGTCGTCGCCCTTGTGCGCACCGCGAGCGATGGCAATCGTCTCGAATCCCATCGCCCGGGCGAACTGCACACCGAGGTGTCCGAGCCCGCCGACACCGAGGACGGCGACGCGGTCACCCGGGACCGCCTTGGTCTTGCGGAGCGCGTCGTACGTGGTGACCCCGGCACAGCTCATGGGCGCGGCCTCGGCAAAGGACAGTTCATCGGGAATACGGGCCAGCGCATTGGCGGGCGCCGTCACGGACTCGGCATATCCGCCCGGGTACTGCCAGCTCGGAACCTGCAACTTCTCGCAGTTGATGAACAGGCCCTTGCGGCAGGGGATGCACCTGGTGCAGTGACCGCCGAACCACCCCACCGCCACGCGGTCCCCGACGGAATAGTCGTCCACACCGTCGCCGACCTCGGCGATCGTCCCGGCGATCTCGTGTCCGGGTGTCAGCGGCCACGACATGTCGGGAAACCCGCCCTGGACGAACCCGTGGTCGGTGCCGCACACGCCGCACGCCGCGACGGCGATGCGCACGTGGTCGCGCGCGGGCGACACCGTTTCGACCTCGACCAGCGTCAGCGCTTCGCCGGGGCCCTTGACGTGAACAGCCTGATGGGTAGGCATCTGCATCCTCACTGTCTGTGGGTGATCAGCACAGGCCCAACGGCGCCGTCGAGGCCCACGTTTCAGTCAAGCCCCTCGGCGGAACTCCTGACAAGAGTCGACGGGATCGTCGCAGCGTCTAGGCGATTGCCGAATCTTGCCAGAAGGCATCGACGAGGCGGTCGACGAGCTGCCGCATCTGTTGCAGGCCTTCGGGAATGCGGTCGGGGCCGAACCGGTATCGGGGACCGTTCAGAGACACGATGGCCACCAGATTTCCGGACGAATCCCGGACGGGACGCGAGAGGGAGATCAATTCCTCCTCGAGTTCGTTGTCGATGAGCGCAAAGCCGTCTTCACGAATCCGGGCGAGTTCGGCCAGGAGGGCTTCCCGGTCGGTGATGGTGTGCGCGGTGAAGGCGTCGAGCTTTTCGGGCAGGCGGCCGACGATCTTCTTGATCGGCCACTCGGCCAGAAGGACCTTGCCGCTGGAGCTGGCGTGCAGTGGATACTGTTTGCCGATCATGTGATCGGACGTCCGGGACGAGGTACCCACGACGTGTGTACCGGCGGCCTCGGCGATGAGGTCGAGCTCGTCCTTCGCGTTCGGCACCGACAAGGTCACGGTTTCGTTGAACCGGTCGGCGAGCTCCTGCAGCAGCGGCTGAGCGCGGGCGGCCAGACCGGCATAGGGGTCTGCGTGCCGCCCGAGCCGGGACATTTCGGAGCCGAGGATGTAGTTGTTGTCGATGCGGTCCACCAAGCCGGTCCGCTCGAGGCTGTGGAGCAGGCGAAACGCGGTGGGGCGGGATATTCCGACCGCTTTGGCCAGCGTGCTCACCGTCGCGCCGGTCTTCGGTCTGGAAGCGAGCTCGCGCAGTAGCCGGACGGCCTTGGTCACCGACTTGTTCACGAGTTCCGCCGGTTCGCCGGCCTTCACCGCGATGAGAGCGGCCGCATTCGGCTCACTCATGGCTGCCCCCGATTTCTTTGTCGCGTCTTGTCGTCGTTCACAACCGGGTGTGGGTCAGGCGGCGGTGAGTTGCCGGACACCCCCGAGCCGGCCCTGATGG
>JBCEBZ010000592.1:0-8242 GCA_039206675.1 Rhodococcus sp. (in: high G+C Gram-positive bacteria)
GTGCACGTCGCTCTACAGCGTGCCGACGATGTTCATCGGTCTGCTCAACGTCCCCGACTTCGCGTCCTATGATCTGTCGTCGATACGCACCGGCATCATGGCGGGCTCGCCCTGCCCGGTGGAGGTCATGAAGCAGGTCATCTCGTGGGCGCCGGAGGTGGCGATCGCGTACGGGATGACCGAGACCTCCCCGGCCTCCACCCAAACCTGGGCCGACGACTCCCTCGACCGGCGGGTGTCCACCGTCGGTCGCGCACATCCGCACGTGGAGGCCAAGATCGTCGACCCGTCGACCGGCGAGACCGCGCCGCTCGGGGAGCCGGGGGAACTGTGCGTGCGCGGTTACTCGGTGATGCTCGGCTACTGGAACGAACCGGAGAAGACCGCCGAGGCCGTCGACGCCGACGGCTGGATCCACAGCGGCGACCTGGCGGTGATGGACGAGGACGGCTTCGTCAGCATCACCGGGCGGATCAAGGACATGGTCATCCGCGGCGGGGAGAACATCTACCCGCGGGAGATCGAGGAGTTCCTCTATACGCACCCCGATGTTCTCGACGCGCAGGTGATCGGGGTGCCCGACGCGAAGTACGGGGAGGAACTGATGGTGTGGCTGCGGCTTCGCGAGGGCGCCGAACCGATCGACGCCGACCGCCTCCGCGAATTCTGCAAGGGCCGACTCGCGCATTACAAGATCCCGCGGTACGTGCATTGCGTCGACCAGTTCCCGATGACCGTCAGCGGGAAGGTCCGCAAGGTGGACATGCGCGAGCGGGCCCTGCAGATCCTCGGACTGTAGCCCGAATCTATCTAAACCCGAACATGATTCACACAACCTGTATGGAGGAATTGGCATGAGCTGGACAATCGAACGACGCGGGCGTGTTGCCGTGGTGACGATGAACACCAACCCGGTCAACGCACAGAACCGCGCCTTCTTCGCCGACCTGCACGAGGCGTTCGACCGGCTCCAGAGCGAGCACCCCGACTCCCCGGTGGTGCTGACCGGTGTCGGCGCCCGGTTTTCGGCCGGTCTCGATCTCGCAGAGCACTTCCGGCTCTTCGCCGGCGACGAAGCCGACGTCGCGTCCTGGTTCCAGGACTACCGGGCGACGAACATGCGACTGTTCACGTACCCGCGCCCGACGGTGGCCGCGGTGAACGGCCACGCGTTCGCCGGTGGCCTGATCACCGCCGCCGTGTGTGACCGCACCGTCGGCGCCGCGGGCGACGCCCGGTTCGGGATCAACGAGGTCAACATCGGGATTCCGATGCCCGCCGTGTACCTGCGGATGCTCGCCTACGCCTGGGGGCAGCCGGTGGCCTCCCGCGCCTGCCTGCAAGGGGAGATCTTCTCCGTGCAGCAGGCCCACGAGATGGGCATTCTGCACGAGGTCGTGCCGGCCGAGGACCTGCTCGACCGGGCCGTCGCCATCGCCGAGCTGACCCCCGAGGACTGCCTCGACAACTACGCGTACACCAAACGGGCCCTGAAGGCCCCCGCCTTGCGTGACATCGCGGAGCTGTCCGACGCGCTCGACGAGAAGGAACTGGCCGCGGGCATGACGAGCGAGCCGTCCCGGCGCGCCCACCGCCGGTACTGGCAGCAACTCAAGGGCCTCCCCGCGGACTGGTGACCGGGTTGGGCGACAGGAGCGGCGGCCGGACTGGGTGATCTGGCGACAGCGCCCATTCTCCGACGCCAATCTTCTTCTGCTGCAGCGGCGGACGCCGGCATCGCGGCCAGCGGCCCGACGACGGGCAGTTGCTGCGTTGTGGGCCTTATCCGGCCATCCGCTGGATCAGCAGTGCCACACCGATTCCGATCATCGCGGCACCGGAAATCCACGTCACCACCCGCGCTGCGGCGGGTCGGGCGCGCAGCACCACCCGCGCCCCGGTTCCCACCCCGGTGTAGACCACCGCGCAGCTGGCGGTGTGCACCAAACCCAGCAACACGATCTGCACCGCGAGCGGCCAGCGGGCACCGGCGTCGGTGAACTGCGGCAGCAGCGCCAGGAACAACAGGAACACCTTCGGGTTCAGTCCGCTGATCCCCAGGCCCTTGGCCGCCTGCCGCGCCCACGAGTCCGACGACGTCTCCGGCGCGGCCTCGAGCGGCGTCGAGGGTCGACTCAACATCGTGATCCCCAACCAGACCAGGTAAGCGGCCCCCGCCGCCGTCAGCGCGGTCAGCACCAGCGGGGAGCGGGCGACGAGGGCGGCGACACCGGCCGCCACGGCCGCAGTCATCGCCAGATGACCGGTCAACAGCCCACCGATCGCGGGCACCACGGTGCGATGTCGCAGACCCGCCGCGATCGCATACGCCCAATCCGCCCCCGGCGTCAGCACGAACAGAAAAGACACCGCCCAGAACGCAGCAACGGTACCGATTGCCATGACCTCACTCATCCTTCGCATTCTCGGAACACCAGAACGCCTGGTGGCCCCGTTGAAAGACTAGGAAGGATGAGGGAGAAAACGTTGCCAAAGATTCCACGAAAGTAGCGGATTGAGGGAAGGATCCTCGATATGGACAGCGTCGATCGGAAAATTCTTGCCGAACTTCAGCAGGATGGCCGTCTGACCCTCACCGAACTCGCCGACCGGGTCCGGCTCAGCATCTCGCCCTGCCATCGGCGCCTACGCGCACTCGAGAGCTCCGGCGCGATCAGCGGCTACCGCGCACAGCTCGACGCCCGCGCGCTGGGTCTGACGTTCGAGGCGCTCGTCTTTGTCACCATGCGCGCCGCCGACCGCGACACCATCGAGGCATTCGAGGACGCCGTTGCCGCCATTCCCCATGTCCTGCAAGCACAAAGACTGTTCGGCGACCCCGACTACCTCCTGCGGGTCGTCACCCGCGATCTGCCGGCCTTCCAGGCGCTATACGACGAATCCCTCGCCACCCTGCCCGGCGTCGGGCGTCTCAGCTCCACCCTCGTCATGAAGAGCGTGGCCGACCACCGGCCGCTACCGCTGTAAGTCGTATGAACGACTCTCGTGAATCGGCCGGCGGGCGTACTGCGAAATTCCGGTGAGAGTTGCGGCAAGGCGCACGTGGGCGAGGTTCGGCTGCGTGTGTAGCGTGGCTAGTCGTCTCCTTGTAACTCGACGAGGTCGAGCGCGGCAGCCACGGCGGTCGGGTTCTGTGCCAACGGGCGCGGCAGCAGTTCGTCGACTCGCGCGAGCCGTCGGTCGATTGTGTTCCGATGCGCAAACAACTTCTCCGCCGCCTTGGAGATGTTGGATTGCTCGGCGATGACGACCCGCGCTGTGTGGCGCAGCACTCGGTCGGCGGTCGCCAGCGCGCCGAGCGTGTCGGTGACGAAGAGCTGTGCTTCTGCGACATCGGCCGTCAGTAGGGAGATCAACTGGACGTCCTCGTACCGGACGGCACGACGGCGGGATCCGAGACGTGCCAGGAGGTTCTGCGCCGCGGCGGCGTCGAGGTGGCTGCGCCGAAAGCCGTTGACGTCCAGCCCCGCCCGGCCGAGAGCTAAGCGGACTCCAGGGATGTCGGAGACGATTGCGGTGAGGTCGGCCTCTAGGGGCGCACGGGACACCGGTAGCCACACCCACAGTGCGGCGAGGCCGGCAACCAGGGTCAACCGGCGTTCGGCGCCACACACCCGCATAAGGTGTTCCGCCGCCCTCTCGAGCCCACCGACCTGGTCTTCCGACTCGACCCACACGATCGCTGCGAGGTGATGACCGGTCAGCGCGTAGCCGAGCTGCGCTTCTGCCCTCGCGCGGGGGATCGACGCTCCCTGGAGTAGAAGTTGCACCGTGGCAAGACGTTGGACCAGCGGTCCGCGAGCGAGTTCGGTCCGCACCTCGCCGACGTGGGCGGACACCGCCGCCATCAAATCGTAGAAGTAGGTGATGAGTGAGTTCGCTGAGATCTCGATCAGCTCTCGCAGGTCCTCGCTGTCCTCCGCAAATTCGAAACACCCCCTCAACCACCAGCACCACGTGACCCATTGTGATGCGCGCCAGGCCTCGATGTCGTCGGTGTCGACGCCGCGCAGCACGAGGTCGCGCGAATGCGCCGCCAAGTCCGGGATGAGCGTCGGCTCGACCTGCTGCCCCGGGTGGTCGATATTGGCCACGAGCCAATGGGCCAAAGCGGAGTGGGTAAAGCGTCGATCCAGCTCGGCAAGCATGGGATCCTCGGCGAACGTCGGATCCTCGAGGCTGCGCTGGCCGGCGTCCCATGCTTCGTCGGCGACGTCGGCCACGGTCGACTGCATCCGCGTCGCGAGGTTCCGGAACAGCTCGCCCACCCGCGGAGAGGGCGTCGGCCCCAGTTGGCCTGACTTCTTCACCATGCCTCCCTAACCGACGGATTCGAAAGTGCGTGGTCCGCTCTCGAACCCTATCGCCACAGCACGACCGGGGCGCCCATCCGTGCAAAACCGGATACAGGGGTGGGCGCTCCGGGCGGAGCGCTGAGGCGTGGTGAGATTCCGCGCGGCGCGGGCGGCTCAGAGCTCCAAATAGTCGGCGAGCTCGTGGTAATCGCTCATCCAGAGGCCCGCGGTGCCCGTGGGGTACTGGGAACGGAAACCGATGAGACTCTGCACCCGCGGCGACAGGGAGCGGGCCGTGTCCATGGAGACGAGAAACGGGTACGCCTCCTCGCCGGTGAGAATGCTCGGCGACAGGCCGATGCTCAGTGCGCGGCGTCGAAAATCTGTGGTCAGGTTCGCGCCGCCACCGTGCGCCACCTTGCCGCTGAAGAGCAGGACGTCACCGGCATTCATGATCGCCGGAACCGTCTGCTCCGGGGTGCCGCGATCCTCGTAGTCCGGCCAGTGGTTACTGCCGGGGATCACCCGGGTGGCGCCGTTCCGCTCGTTGAACTCGGTGAGGGCGATGAAGAAGTTGACCCCGGTTTGCGGCCCGTTGGGGCCCATGCCGAGGAACGGGTACCAGTTCTCCAGATCCCGATGCAGGGGTTGCGCGGGGCTTCCGGGGCCGATCTCGATCACCTGAGCCGTAACCATCCAGTAGCTCCCCGCCTCCTCGAGGAAGATGGCGTCCCCGAGGTTGTGAAGGAGATCGTGGTCGATGATCTCTTTCCGAAATATCTCGCTGTGGGTGACCATGTTGGTCAGCCGTTTGGTCTGGGAACCGAAGAACTCCTGGACGGCTTCATCGTCGATCTTTGCCCCCGGCGCGATCGCGCGCATGGCGGGCTCGACCTCCGAGTTGAAGCGCTCGACCTGCTCGGGGGCCAGAAACCCCTCGATGATGACGCCGCCATCCTCGTCGAGGATGCCGACGATCTCGTCGATCGGGGCGCCGCTACCCACCCTGCGCAGACTTGCTGTGGTGCTTCCAGTCATGGTCTGTATCCGTTCTCGTTGTGTCCGTGCGAATCGGCTTCGCGTGACTACCGTCGTAATGTGCCGCGTTTGTGTTGCGGCTCTCAGGTTTGCCGGTCCGACAGGCCGCGATCCACAACATTGCGCATCAGCCGGAAGTAGCGAGTGGTGCAGAGTTCACCACCGCCCCAGGTGGGCCCAATGCAGCCGGCTTTTGCTCATGCTGAGAACGAGCGCGATCAGGAAACGTCGGATGCGCGACGAGCCCGGTTCTACCCCGCGCTTCCCCGCTCTGCCGCGCCGACACCGTGATCGACCCACCGCGATGCAATCTGCACTGGCTATCCGGGGAGTTGGGTGCAGATTGTCGTTGGTGGACAGCCCTGTCGCCTGCGAGTGTTGCACGTCACATCAGCACTACTGCCGTGACGGACCCAGCGTCGCTCCGGCAGCCATTCAGCGTTGTCACGCACGGCTACCCGCACGAGCGGTGGGGCAAGACGGCGAA
Source organism: Rhodococcus sp. (in: high G+C Gram-positive bacteria) (assembly GCA_039206675.1). GTDB lineage: Bacteria > Actinomycetota > Actinomycetes > Mycobacteriales > Mycobacteriaceae > Rhodococcus_F. The sequence goes on from JBCEBZ010000592.1 coordinate 5,842, forward strand.
GCCTCGCAACCTACAGACAGGGAAGATCGACATGACCGGATGGACCTGGACCGCGGCGCTGCGCGTCGCTCCTCGAGGCCGGCTCCTAGCCGCGGGCGCTTCTTCGGACGAGGGACGCCTCTCATGAGCACCATCGGGAGTGAAGATTCCGCAGGGCATCTCGAAAGCGGTCACTTCGGCCGCGGCACGCTGGTGGCGCTGTCCCTGGCATCGTTCTTCCCGGCGGTCGGCATCGCCCTCGTTCCGACGCTGGTGCTCACCGCGGTTGGAAACCCCACCGCGTGGCATGCGTCGCTCCTCGCCGCGATCTGCGCAATCCTGATCGGGCGCGCAATCATCGTGTTCGCGGGCCGATTCGTCGCGACCGGCTCGCTGTACTCCTACATATCCGAAGTCTTCGGGCCTTGGGCGCGCTACTTGACCGGCGCCGCGATGGCGGGTGGATTCGTATGCGGGGTCGGTGGACTGGCGATGCTGGTCGGGCGCTTCCTCGGCAGCTTCATACATGGACGCCAGGCCGATCCGACTGACCTGTCTGCACTCCAGTTCCCCACCCAGAGTGTGATTTTCGCGCTTGCCTTCCTGATCGCAGCCGGAATCGCATATCGCGGACTCGACAGCTCCGTGTTCGTCGTCGTCGGTCTGGCTGTGCTGTCCACCCCGCTGGTCATCCTCATCACCCTCGCCAGTGCGCGGCACACGGGGCTGGAGCTCGCGATGCAGTTCGGCTTCGGCCAGTTCAGCGTGGGGTCCACACTGCGAGGCGTGGCCATCGGTGCCGCGTTCCTCATCGCCTTCGAGAGCTGCGCCGCGCTGGCAGCCGAGACCCGGGATCCTCAGCGCAACATTCCCGCAGCGGTGATGGCGGTCCCGGTGGTGCTGGGTGGTGTCTATACCCTCGCGACGATCCTGCAGGTTCCCGGTCTCCTGCAGGCTTATGATCAGCTGGCCGCGGGAGTGTCGCCGCCGGCTGCACTGGCCATGCAGGCAGGCCTGGGACCGTCGGTGGCCGCAGCCACCGACCTCGTGCTGGCGGCCGCGTGCTTCTCCTCGCTGGTCGCCTTCGTCAACTACGGTGCTCGATTCGCGATGGCGTTCGCCGAGGACGGCCTGCTCCCTGCACCCCTGACGCGAATCCACCCGCGGTTCCACAGCCCGCACGTCGCCGTCGTGTCGCTCGCCGTCGTGTCGCTCGCGTTCATTTCGGTCGCGGTTCTTCTGGTCGGCGACGTGTCGTCCGCCTATGACGCCCTCGCAACCCTACTGGTATACATCTGGGTGCTGCCGTACGTGCTGATCGCCGCGGGCGCAATCGTGCTGACGCGTCGGGCAGGAGAGTTCCGCCCGGGCCTGTGGGTCGCCGCCGCTGTCGGCGGGGCCGCGATGGCGTGGACCTATGTCAACGGCTGGATCAATCCACCTGCAGCGCCCGCAGATTCGATGACGTGGGTCGCCGTAATCATGATCGCCGTCGTGCTCGCGCTGTTCGTTCTGTGCACGGCTCTGCGTCGAGGCTCGCGCCGGCGCGAGAGGATCGAAGTCTGACTCCCCCTCCCCGTCCGGGCATTCCGCGGGTGCTCGCCGCCCGTTCCGAATGCAGCGCACCCCCGAAAAAGGAGTACTGAGAAAATGATCGTGCAACACAAGTTCGGCCTGCGTCGTGGCGCCCGTAGTGCAGGCCTGGGGGCTGCTGTGGCTGCCATCCTCTGTGTGATGTCTACCGGTGCGGCGAGTGCGGATACTTTCATCCCGCTGCCCGATGGGTCGAAGGCCGGTCCGAATGTGACGGTGACGCGTACCGGGGAGAGTGCTCTGTCGTCGCCGTCGTTGGCTGCCAATGGCGCTGGTCGTGTGGCGTGGGTGTCGGGAACTGTGACGGCTGATGTCACGGGCATCGAGGAGGTCGCCGAGGTTCCGGGCGCGAACGGCACGACGAACACTGCGGGAACCTACAACGGCACGAATGCGTCGACGACGCATGGTGTTTCGTCGGTGTCGACCGGGTACATCGTGGGGTGCCAGGTCGACATCACCGGTCTGTCGGCGTCGCCGTCGTTCTCGGCGGATCTGTCGTCGTTGTCGCCGGGCCTGGGGCTGTCGGTTCCGCTGAACTCGGGTGAGATCAAGTACGTGCCGATCGCGGCGAAGGACATCACGAAGGACGGCGTGTACGCGTTGCAGTACCAGGACGCGGAACTGCAGGTTCAGCGGTGCGGTGGGTTCGCGCAGGCTCGGTCGTACGCGGTGGTGGAGATCGTGGGTAACGACTACTCGAAGACCGTTCTGTACGGTGCGCCGTTCAGCATCGGCTGATTTCGCCTCTGTTTCGCTGTTCTTTTCATCCACTTTCTCGCGTGCGCGAGGCTTCTATCCCTGAGAGGGAACAATGATCATCAATCGT
>JBCEBZ010000593.1:0-30477 GCA_039206675.1 Rhodococcus sp. (in: high G+C Gram-positive bacteria)
GCTCGTCGCTTTCGAAAATCCGCTCCACCTTCGCGATACCTTCCCGGATCAGGTCTGTGCGGGCCTGCGGTCCGTCCGCTGCGGCCAGTAGGGCGTCCAGCACCGGAGCCAAGGCGTTCAGCGGCATTCCCTTCGGGGGTCGTTCACAGAACCGCAGGATCAGCCCCGCGTGTGCGGCGGAAATGCGGCAGCCGTAGAACTTCTCGGCGATAGTCGGTTGTTCTCGCAGCCCTCGCGCCAGGTTCACGATCCGTCCCGCCGCCCCCGGTTCGAGCAGCGTGTGCGCCACGAGCCACGCCTTCGCGTTGGGATGGCCCAGGACGTCGACCCGGCAGCGCGCATCCACCGCGTCCATCAGCTTCACCCGTGCCGCCTCGAGGCGAGCGATCTCCGAGGACACCGTCAGCACCGTCTCGAGCAACTGATCCTCGGACAACCGCCACGTCTCCCCCACCGCCGGATCATCGTCCGGCACCGCCCCCTGAGTTCCCTCCCCGTCACCCATGCAGGAAGACTACTTCGAACACCAGTTCGATGTCAATGGACGGTCACGTAATTGTTTGTGCCGAAACGTATTCGATGCGGAGCACGTGGCCCCATCTCGGGCTCGCCCGCGCCGGAGTGTCCAGATAGTTGGACACTGCCACCCCGGCTCCCGGGTTTACGTTCGGCGTGGCGAACCCACCGACACCAGGAACCACGGAGGTTGCATTGAGAACTCGGAACCCACCGGCAACTAAGCGAATACGTACGACCGTACTGGCGCTCGGCGTTGCTGCGGCCGTGTCCGCCGGCGCTGTCACCCCGGCAGCCGGCGCGGCTCCGGCGGACGATGCGGAGAGGTTGAGCTATCTACTGGTCGGCGGCACGGGTTCGTCGAACATCGGAGTGTTGCGCGAATCCAACGGCCGATTGACTCCGGTCGGGCAACCGGTGCCCACCGAGACCGGCACACTGTCGATCACGGCGACGCCGAACGGCCGATACGCGTATGTCGCACACACTGTTTCGGGCACTCTTCAGGGATTTCGAGTCGGCGACGACGGTGCACTCCAGCGACTGGAGAGCGCCCGGCTCTCGCCGGGCCGGCCGATCGTGGGAGCGGTCGTGAGCCCGGACGGGAAGTGGCTCTTCGCGACCGTCGGGTCCGTGACCAACGACGTGTACACGTATGCCATCGCGCCGTCCGGCGCCTTGGCAGCGGTCGATTCGGTGACCATTCCCGGTGCGACGAGCGGACTGTCCATTCCGGTGGTGTCGCCGGACGGACGATTTCTGTTCGCCCCAAGCTTCATCGGGGCGACGATGAACTCCTATGCGATCGGAGCCGACGGCAGACTGACACCGACCGGCTCGCAGGTGCCGACCGGCGAACGTCCGGCGTTGCCGTCGGTGACACCCGACGGCAAGTTCCTCTACATCACCAACGAGGGCACCAACGACGTCTCCGGCTACCGCATCGCTCCCGACGGTGCACTGACCCCGATCGGGCACTTTCCGACGAAAGCGATCCCACACGGTATGGCCATCACACCGGACGGCAGGTATCTCTATCTACCCCAGACCGGCGGTCAGAGCGTGAACGGATTCGAGATCCGAGACGACGGTGCCCTGGTTCCCGTGCCCGGCGCCGACGCACCCAGCGCACCGGGACACTTCCCCGGCCGCGTCGTGCTCAGCCCGGATGCTCAGCGGCTCTATGTCATCGACACGCTGACCACGACCGGCACCGAGAAGGTGTTCACCTACCGGGTGAAGCCGGACGGCGCACTCGACGCCTCGGGAGAGCCGCCCGCCGATACGGGTGTGACGTTCTCCGACGGTGCCACCGGAGTGTTCGCGTCCGTCGGCCCTTCGTGAGAACCCGTCTACCCCCGCACTACCGAATGAAATATGGAAAGGACATCGACATGGGACTACTGGACGGCAAGGTCGTCTTCATCACCGGCGCCGCACGCGGTCAGGGTCGAGCGCACGCGGTGACCGCGGCAAAGGAAGGAGCCGATGTCGTCATCACCGACGTCTGCTCCCCCGTCGACGGGATTCGATACGCGCTGGCGAGCAAGGAAGACCTCGCCAAGACGCAGGCCCTCGTCGAGCGGGAAGGCCGACGGGCCGTCAGCGCCGTCGCCGACGTCCGCGATCAGGCCGCGCTCGACGCGGCGGTCGCTCTGGGGCTCGACGCCTTCGGCCGCCTCGACGCGGTCATCGCCAACGCCGGACTCTGGGACCTCGGTCCCAAGTCCTGGGAGATCAGCGAGCAGATGTGGACGACGGTCACCGACGTGGTGCTCGGCGGCACATTCCGGACGATCAAGGCCACCGCACCGCATCTCGTCGAGCAGCGCACCGGTGCGATCGTCTGTATTGCGTCCGTGGGCGGCCTCGAGGCCACGGCCGGCTACACCCACTACATCACGGCCAAACACGGCGTCCTCGGCCTGATGAAGAACACCGCCCTGGAGATCGCGGAGCACAACGTGCGGTGCAACGCCGTCTGCCCCGGCGCGGTGGACGCGAAGATCTGGGACAACCCGATGGGCCACCAACTGTTCGTCGCCCCAGGCGAGACGGCCAACCGCGACGTGGCAATAGCCGCCACCTACGGCTATGCGCCACTCGCCGGCCGGCCCGCGCTTCCGCCGAACGCGACCAGCAATGCCGCATGCTGGCTGCTGTCCGACTACGCCGAGCACATCACCGGTGTCGCCCTGCCGGTCGACGCCGGTCACCTGCTGTTGCCCGGCGTGAACTTCGCACCGCAGACCGAGGGCCCGGAGGCCGATCGCTACCGTTCTCCCGCGCAGTCGCCCGACGATCTCTGACAGTCCGACACCATCGGCCCCGCCCGCTCGACGCGGTCGGGGCCGGTTGTCTGCGACGAACCCTCAACCACCCCTTGCCGAGGCGGGCGGCATATATTATGTTGTGTTCTTGCTCACATGCGAAGTGCGTCCGTTCTCGTCGCACCTGGCCGAAGGGGGTGCCGGAGTGCCCGGTAGCTCAGCGCATTCCACGGTCGACGCCCGACCGGAGATCGCGTCGTCGTGGATGCGTTCGCAATTGTCCGGTCTCGACTGCGATACGACACCGTCGCTGGACCGGGTCGACGTCGCGCCGGACGGGCACCTCCGACGCGCGGCGACACCCGTGCTCGATCGCGCTTGCCTCGAGTTCGGCGGTGCGCCGTTGGTGTTCGTCCTCGCCGATCAGGAGGCCCGGATCCTGGACATCCGGCACGCCCATCCGGCCGTCCGCGACGCGGTCGACTGGATGGGCATCGAGCCCGGCATCCGGTTGGCGGAGGACGAGGTGGGAACCAACGCGGTGGGCACCGTCCTGGAGGCTCGGCAGCCGCTTCTCGTCCGCGGCCCCGAGCACTTCAAGTCCGCGTTCCACGAATTCAGTTGCTTCGGCCATCCGATCATCCATCCGATCACACGACGACTCGAAGGTGTTCTCGACGTCGGCGGCGGCGCGGGCGAGGATCACCGGTACTTCGCGCCCATCGCCCAGCGGTTGGTCAGGGAGATCGAAGACCGGCTGACACTGAGCACCTCTGTTGCGCAACGGAAGCTGCTGGCCGCCTTCCACTCTGCGGCCCGGCGGAAGGAACGGCCGGTGATGGTGCTCGGCGAGGGAATGGTGCTCGCAACACCGGCGGCCCTCGACCTCCTCGATCCCGCCGACCATGCGGCCGTCCGCGCCGGCGCCGATGCCGCTCGCTCTTCGGCCGTCACCCATCTCCTGACGCTCGGATCCGGGCGCGAGGTGGAGTTCACCTGCACCCCGGTCGACGGCGGGAACGGTGTGCTGGTCGATTTCTCCTCGGGCAGAACGAGTCCGAGGCCGAAACCTCTGACCGCGGTCGAGGGTTGGCCACTCCTCGTCGTCGGAGAGATCGGGACCGGCCGGACGACCGAAGCGGTGCGGGTAGCCGGACCGGGCGGGACTATCGTCGACGTCGCCGACATCGTGGCGCGGGGTGAGCAGACCTGGGCCGTCGGACTCGGCCGGGAACTGGCGCAGGACGGCGCGGGCGTGATCATCGAGAATGTCCACTTCCTCACCGAATCGATGGCCACGCTCGTTTCCCAGCTCATCCGGGGAACACGACGACGCGTCGTCCTGACCTCGACGAGCGCGGGTGACGGCGCGGCGCTTCACCCCACCCTGCTCGGTCTCTGCGCCGCACGGCGTGATCTCGCTCCGCTCCGCAGGCGCCGCCACGAGATCCCCGGGTTGGCGCGTCGGATGCTGGCCGAGGAAGCGGTGTCGTCCGACGTGCGACTCACCTCGGCGACACTGCAGGCCCTGGCAGCTCATCCGTGGCCGGGCAACCTCACCGAACTCCGGCGGGTGATCCACGCCCTGGCGCGGACCCGCTCGGCCGGAGACATCATTCCGACCGATCTTCCCGCACCGTACCGGCAGGTCGGCACGCCCCTGTCACCCATTCGACATGCCGAACGGGAGGTGATCGTCGCGGCGATCGAAGCGGCGGGCGGAAACAAGCTCAAGGCCGCGCAGTCACTCGGGGTGAGCCGGTCGACCCTCTACAACCGGCTCCGGGTTCTCGAGATCGCCTGACCGCGCGCGGACTACATTCGGCCCAGCCGCGCCAGGCGTTCCTGGGTCGGCGACCCGTCCTCGGCGGAGTTGAGCACCAACTGCTGCTCGGGCGCGCCCGAGTAGCGGAAGATCTCCCAGTCGAGGGTCAATTCACCGACGACCGGGTGATTGAGCACCTTGACGCCGAAGTCCTGGCGCGCCACGTTTCTGGCCGCCCACCACTGCCCGAACTGACGATCCGCGATCGTGAGTTCACCGACGAGCGCGGACAGAGCCGGATCGGCCGGATTGATGGCCGCCTCGCGGCGCAGGATCGCCACACACGACCGCGCGACCGCCGGCCAGTCGGCAAACAACTCGCGCATGCGAGGGTCGGTGAAGATGAGCCGCACGTAGTTCAACTCGTGCGGCGCCATCCCGTCGAAGTCGGCATACACTCTGGTCGCCAAAGGATTCCATGCCAGTATGTCGGTGCGTGGTCCCAGGACGATGGCCGGAGTATCGGTGAGCTGGTCCAACAGCCGCCGCACCTGCGGGCGTACCCGGCTCGTGCCGGTGCGCGACGGCGCCGCCGGACGGGGTGCGGACCGGTGGGTGGCGTGATCGGCCAGGCTGTCGAGGTACTCGGATTGATCCGAGTCGAGTTGCAGCGCGCGCACCAGCGCGGCGAGCACCTGCTCGGACGGGACGAGCCGGCCCTGCTCGATCCGGGTGTAGTAGTCGGTGCTGATCGCGGCGAGTTGCGCCACCTCCTCCCGCCGCAGCCCGGTCACCCGGCGGCGCTGATCGAGGTCGGGCAGGCCGACGTCGGACGGCGACAGCTCGCTGCGGCGGGTCTTGAGGAACGCGCCGAGCTCACGTAGATGTGGTGCCTGATGTACCGGACTGGGCATACAACCAGCGTAGGTCCGGGGCGCAGAATTATCCTGGGAAAGATTGTTCCCAGGATAAAAGCCTCCCTTCCCCGGTTTCCCCGGAACTCCGAAACTAGGTATCGACCGATTCGGAATGCGGATCGATATTCCCGAAACACCACGGAGGCACCATGACCACCAAGTCCGATGTTCGATTCACCAGCAGCGGCTTTCAGCTCGCCGGCCACCTCTACACGCCGACCGAGGCCGAGGGGCGGCTGCCCGCGATCGTCGTCGGCCACCCCATGACCGGCGTCAAGGAACAGACCGCGGGACTCTACGCGCAGCGCCTCGCCGAGCAGGGATTCATCACCCTGGCATTCGACGCCGCGTACCAGGGCGAGAGCGAGGGCGAGCCGCGCGGACTCGAGGATCCATTCCAGCGCGCGGAGGACTTCCGCAACGCGGTGACCTACCTGAGCGCCCGCGACGACGTGGACCCGGAACGGATCGGCGTCCTCGGCATCTGCGCCTCGGGTGGCTACGTGCCGTTCGCCGCGCAGACCGACCACCGGATGAAGGCGGTCGCCACCGTCAGCGGCGCGGACGCCACCTGCTTCTTCCGCGTGCCGGATCCCGAGGCCTTCGCCAAGCTCGTGGATCAGGCCGGCGCTGCGCGGACCGCGGAGGCGAAGGGCGAGGAGATCCCCATGGTTCCGGTGCTGCCGGACTCGGTGGACGCGTCGACGCCGAAGGCCGTCGCGGAGTTCTTCGACTACTACAAGACTCCGCGCGCACAGCACCCGCGGTCGATCGGGCAGTTCGCGCTGCGCAGCGTCGACCAGCTCGACCAGTTCGACGCCTACGCCGGTGTCGCCAAGATCGCGCCCAGGCCGCTGCTGATGATCGCGGGAACCGAGGCCGAGACCAAGGGCTTCAGTGAGGGCGCCGTTGCGGCCGGCGGCGAGACCGCCGAGCTGTTCGAAATCGACGGCGCCACCCACGTCGACCTGTACGACGTCGACCAGTACGTCTCGCAGGCAGCGGACAAGCTGACCGAGTTCTTCACGAAGAACCTGGCCGGATAGCCGGAACGATTTCCGGCCGGATTCGACGTGCCCCCGGCCCCCGCCGGGGGCACGGTCGCGCTCGGGCCTTTGGCGTCTTCACCGGCACCGGTCCATGTGCCACGACAGTTCCCGTGTCCACCGACGGCAATTCGGAACGTCAAGACTCTGCACACCTGTGCCCTGTCTCGTCAATCACTCGTTGGATGTATCGGAATACGACCGGCGGCAGATTTCCGTACGCCGCGAGGGCAATCACACTGGAGCGCAGTACGGCAATCGTCACGCCCACCCGACCCCGCGATCCACTTCGGGATCCCACTACTCCAGGAAGCCGCAGATGACACTCGACACGACCAGCACATCCATCTCACCGGCGGTGGGAAGATGAAGACGCGAGGGGCAGTTCTGCTCGAGGTCCCGGGACGATACGAGCTCGTCGACCTGGAACTCGACGAGCTGCGCCAGAACGAGATTCGTGTTCGGATGGTCGCCGCCGGCCTCTGCCATTCGGACGACCACTTCGCCACCGGCGACCAGATGCCCGGCATCCTTCCCATCGCCGGCGGTCACGAAGGTGCAGGCATCGTGGAGGCCGTCGGTCCCCACACCCCCGGCTACGAGATCGGCGACCACGTCGTCTTCTCCTTTCTGCCCGTATGCGGCCGATGCACGTGGTGTGCCCGGGGACTGCAGAATCTCTGCGATCTGGGTGCTCTTCTGACCACGGGCTGCCGTTTCGACGATCCCGGTTCGTACCGACTCTCTCGGGACGGCAAACCCGTGGGTCAGCTCGCCGGACTCGGAACATTCTGCGAGCGCATCATCGTCTCGACCGCGTCGGCGGTGAAGATCGACAAGGCAGTTCCACTCGAGGTGGCATGCCTCACCGGGTGTGGCGTCGGAACGGGCTGGGGCGCTGCGGTCAACTCAGCCGAGGTGCGCGTCGGCGACGTCGTCATCGTGATCGGGATCGGCGGAATCGGGATAAACGCCGTCCAGGGTGCCGCTCACGCCGGTGCCAGTGCCGTCATCGCGGTCGATCCCGTTGCCTTCAAGCGGGACACCGCACTGAAATTCGGTGCCACACACGCAGTTGCCACTATCGAGGAAGCGAACGCGATCACTGCCCCGCTGACCAACGGCCAGGGCGCCGACTCGGCGATTGTCACCGTGGGAGTGATCACCGGGAGGATTGTCGGCGAGGCACTCGCCGCGGTGCGCAAGGGCGGCACGTGTGTCCCGGTCGGAATCGGCGACACCTTCTCCAAGGACGGAGACATCAATCTGCACGACCTCACGCTGAGCCAGAAGAGGCTGCAGGGTTCGCTCTTCGGCGCGAGTCGGCCGACGTCCGACATACCCGCGCAACTCGAGCTCTACCGGCAGGGGAATCTGTTGCTCGACGAACTCGTGACGAACCGGTACACCCTCGACGAGATCAATCAGGGGTACGAGGACATGAAGGCGGGCAGAAACATCCGCGGGATTGTCGTCTTCGATCACGAATGACCGCCTCACGACACTCGACCGCCCGCCGATTCCAGGAGTCCTCATGACATGCGACCGCGACCACCATTTCATCAACGGCCGCCGGGAGCGCGCCCAATCGGCGGACCGCATACCGGTGATCAATCCGGCCACCGAGGAGCAGTTCGCGTCCATCGCCGACGGCGACGCATCCGACGTCGACGCCGCGGTGACCGCAGCCGCGGAGGCCGTCGAGAAGTGGGCGGCGCGCCCGCCGGCCGAACGCGCCGGTTATCTGCGCAGCCTGGCCGATGCCTTCGAGGCGCGCAGCGACGAGATGTCGGCTCTGGTCACGCGTCAGAACGGAACACCGATCAGCATCTCCCGCGCCATGCAGAGCCAGGTTCCGGTCGCCTACCGGTACTTCGCGTCGTTGGCCGACGGTCTCGAGACCGAAGAACTGGTCGAGACCGCCAGTGGCGACGCGGTGCTGCGCCGCGACCCCGTCGGCGTGGTGGGCGCCATCACTCCGTGGAACGGACCGCAACCGCTGATCGCCTGGAAACTGGGGCCGGCATTGGCTGCCGGTTGCACCGCCGTGCTCAAGCCCGCACCGGAGACCTCGCTGGATGCGCTCGTCTTCGCCGAGATCCTCGATGCCGCAGGAATTCCAGAAGGTGTAGTCAACATCGTCACCGGCGGCCGGGAAACCGGCGCTGCCCTCGTCTCACATCCGGGCGTGCACAAGGTGGCATTCACCGGCTCGACGGTCGCGGGGAAGGCGATCGCGGCCGAATGCGGCAGGCAACTCAAGCACGTCACGCTCGAGCTCGGCGGCAAGTCAGCGGGAATTCTGCTCGACGACGTCGACCTGGACGCATTCAGACCCCTCGTGATGTCGGCGTGTGCGCCGAACACCGGCCAGACGTGCCGAGCGCTGACCAGAGTGCTGGCACCCTCGTCGCGGTACGACGAGATCGTCGAGATGCTGTGCGCGACAATGAGCGCCATACCGCAGGGTGATCCGACAGACCCGGCCAACTTCTTCGGACCGCTCGTGAACGCGACGCAGCGCGACCGAGTCGAGTCGTACATCGAACTCGGTCGCATCGAAGGCGCCGAGGTCGTCACCGGCGGCGGCCGTCCCGAGAAGCTCGATCGCGGTTACTACGTGGAGCCGACGATCTTCCGCAATGTCACAAACGACATGCGTATTGCTCGCGAGGAGATATTCGGACCGGTGCTCGTGGTAATGCCGTACGACACGATCGACGAGGCGATCGCCATCGCGAACGACTCCGACTACGGATTGGGCGGCGGCGTATTCTCGCCCGATCGCGATCGGGCCACCGAAGTTGCCCGCCGCATCGTGACCGGCAGCGTCGGGGTCAACACGTCGACCCTCCCGATCGAGACACCGTTCGGGGGTGTGAAGAACAGCGGCATCGGACGTGAACTGGGCCCGCAGAGCCTGGATGCCTATCTCGAGTACAAGACCATCTTCCGCAGCACGTGAGACCTCGGCGGCGGTCGAATGCTATCGCCTCAGCCAGTAGGCCACCGCTTCGGCACGATTCGACGCGTCGAGCTTACGCAGGATGTGCGTGATGTGGGTCTTGACGGTCCCCTCCGAGATCGACAGTTTTCGTGCAATCGATCGATTCGCGTCACCGGCCGCCATGAGCTCGATGACGTCCACCTCACGGATCGACAGCACGGGGTGGCGGAGCTCGCTCGCCGTGACCGGGGGCGGCGCAGCGATCTTCGCGTCACTCACCAACCGGGTCATCCCTTCGCTGATCGAGGTCAGTCCCTCCAGAACCGAGACTCGCGCCAACGTGTGACTCAACCCCTCGGCATAGAGGTTGAGCACAGCGCGGTCGGTGGTATCGACGTCGCGAGCCGGATAGTGGCTGTCGGCGTGGACGAGCCCGATGACGTTGCCGTGCGAACGCAACGGAGCCACGATGTACGACGTGCATCCGGACATCGAGACCAGCTGGCGATTCACCCGGGGATTGTTCTGAACGTCGAACACCAGCCCGGAGCGAGCTCGATCGACCACGTCCGATTCGATGATGGATCCGTCGAGTTTCGGTGGATCCTGGCGGCCGGCCGCAACCATGTCCCGTGCCAGTCCGGGGTCCCGCTCGATGAACATCGAATGCAGGTTCCACGTCGCATCACCGATGGTGGAGACGAGCGCGCGATCGAACCCTATGGTGCACGCCTCGGCCGCAGCCTGGGACAGAAGCTCGTTCGCGGTCTTCGCGACCCGTAACCGGCCGAGCGCCCGGCGTATCCGCCGCATGATCTCGACGCTCTCGGCGACGCGGGCGTCCTCGACCCGAGATTCCAGGTCCCGGATACGGCCGAGGAGTCCGGTCAGTTCGGCGAGACGAGGCGGCGCCGGGCCCGGAGCGGGCCGGTTCATCTCCGCTATCACGCAGTCCCACAGACGAGCCAGGAGCCGCTTCGCGGACGACACGTGCGAGCACTCGGCAACGGAGATGCTGCGGTCCAGGACGTCGCAGACAGCGATTCCCAGCTCGCGAATCTGCGCGGCGACGTCTGCGTCGAGCTCCACATCGCTGCGTGTGTCAGGGGAAGTCATTCTCATCGGCACCACTTCAAGACGGGGGCCTACATCATATACAAATATGATGTAGGCCACACCCCCGGACGGCGATTTCAGGGCTGGATGCCCATTTCCGGACCGATGTACTCCCGAACTCGAACGGCTTTTCCGTCGCGCGCCTCCACAATCTGCACGAGGTGCAACTTGACCTCCTGGCCGCCCATCTCCAGTTCGACGGATGCCTCGTTGAAGAAGCCCTTCTCCGTGAACGTGATGCCCTCGGGACGGAAGTCCGGCACCGGCCCGTCCCCGGCGCGTTCGTACACGGCGGCGACAGCCTCGGACACCGAGACCCACTTGTCGTCGGCGCTGTGCCACACGGGGCAGTCCTCGACGCAGATCTCGAGGAACAGGTCGATGTTCGCCAAGGCTTTGACCCAGTTCTCCGAGAGTTCGATGGTTGCCTGGTCGGGGGTGCTGCTCATTTTCGGACCTTCCTGTCGGATTCACTGCAGGTGATCTGCGTCACCCATGCTGCCCGCGCGCGAACCGATCGAGTGTCCAGATATCTGGACACTGCCCGACAGTCGGAGATCGTCCATAAGTCGTACAGGGAATCCGACCGCAGGCAGATGTAGACGCGTTCCGTCATTCGCCACACTGGCTCGACACCTATGACGCAGATCACGGACTGGATCTGCCTACCTCCGCCTCGTTGCGGTCGACACCCATATCCGAATCGACACAGGAGTCCCATGACTACGGCAACAGTGGCGGCCGAGCCGAGCCGAGTAACGCTCCGCGGCCGCCTGGGCGGCTTCGACCAGGCGTACCTGGTCTTCGGCATCACCGTGCTATTGGCACTGGTCGGCGGCGCCACGACGACGAACTTCCTCACCACCGGAAACCTCACCAGCATCCTCAGTCTGTCCGCGGCGTTCGGGATCCTCGCCGTCGGCGAGGCGATCGTGATCCTGGGCAAGGGTCTGGACCTCTCCGTAGCGGGGATCGGTCTCGGCTGCGCGCAGGCCACGTTGGCACTGATGAGCACGGGTATGCCCGAGTGGCAGGCAGTCGGCCTGATGGTCGCCCTGGCCGTCGTCGTCGGCCTCGCCAACGGAGTGATCATCGCCTTCCTCAACGTGCCCGCGCTGTTCGTGACGCTCGCGACCGGCATGCTGGTGATCGGCGGAATCGACATTCTCGTCCTCACCCAGAACGTCTACAGCGTTCCCGGTTCATCGCTACTCGCAGCGATCGCCAACGGTTCCGTGCTCGGGGTCCCGAGTCCCGTGATCATCGCGGGATCGGTCTTCCTCGTTGCCTGGGCATTCTTTTCGTACACGTCCCCGGGACGACTGATCCGCGCCATGGGGGACAACTTCGATACCGCCCGAGCGTCGGGCGCTCCGGTCCGACCGCTGCAGATCCTCACCTACGTGATCTCGGCACTGCTCGCCGCTGTGGCGGGGTATGTCACGGTGTCCATTCAGGGAAGCGTTCAGACGACCATCACGTCGTTCGATCCGATCCTGTTCACCGCCCTCACGGTAGTGGTGATCGGCGGTGTGTCGCTGTCCGGCGGCCGGGGAACCGTCCTCGGTGTCCTTGCCGGCGCGGTATTCGTCGGAATCCTCAACAACCTGTTGGTACTTCACGGGTTGAGCACCGCTGTCCAGGACCTCATCCGGGGAGCGGTGCTCATCTCGGCGATCGCATTCGACGCTTGGCTGCATCCACGGAACGAGGAGACCGAGAAATCCGGCGAACTATGACACCCCATCGGAAGAACACCACTCGTACAGGCTTTTCCGCCCACCGGAAGGAATCGAAACCATGAAGACGATGAAGAAGATCGCCGCATGCATCATGGCGGTGGCGGCGACCGTCGCCGTCGCGGGGTGCACGGTCAACAGCGGCACTGCCGCCACGCAGTCCGAGGGCGGCGAAAAGGCCTTCGGTACCAACGTCGAACTGCTTCCGGCGCGACAGACCGCACTCGACGCGATGCAGGGCAAGAAGATCGCGTTCGTGCCCATTCTCTACAAGGGTTACCAGTTGACCGAGAACTGGGGCACGACGATGCAGCGGACGTTCGACAACCTGGGAGCGGAGTTCACGGTCTACGACTCGAACTTCAGTAGCGACCGAATGCTCAGCACCATCAACGATCTGATTGCCCGAAAGGCGGCCGACGTGCTGATCCTGCAGAACCAGGATCAGGGCCTACTCGACAGCGTCATCGACCAGGCCGCGAAGGCGGGCATCTACACGGTCGTGCTCAACATGATGTCCAATCGGCTCGGTGACGCCTTCGTCGGAGTCGACGTCTACGGTGCCGCGCAGTCGATCGCGGGCCGTGCCGTCGAAGACTGCGAAAAGCGCAACGCCCCGAAGACCATCTCGATCATCGACGGTCCGGGCAACGACCCGGCATCGATCCTCTGGAATCAGGGCATCAAGGACGCGGTGGAGCCGCTGGGCTACAAGGTTCTCGTCAACCACTCGCAGTTCCAGAATGCGCAGGCGCAAGCTGCCGCGGAGTCGGTCATCCAGCAGCAGGGCGAGCTGTGCGGCTTTCTGGTGACGTTCGACCTCAATTCGATCACCGTGGGGCAGACGGTCAGGGCCGCGGAGTCGCGGGGACAGGTTCAGCCCGGATCGATCGGCGTCTACACCCTCGATGCGGACAGCAACTGGTGTGATGCACTGAGGCAGGGACTGGTGACCGCGTCGGCGGCCTACGACGTCCAGGGCATCGGCGCCGCCGGCGCCGCGGCGGCCCAGAACTTGATCTTCGACGGCGCACAACCCGGTTCCGGCAACTCGGTCGCATACGTTTCGAGCACAGTGGTCGACAGAAGCAACGTCGACCAGACCACGATCGCCTGCTACAAGAGCCAGTAGGGGCGGCACTGATGACAACATCGACTACCCTACGCCGCAGCGGCTTCGGTTCGTTTCGCCGAGGAATCGATGCCTTTCCCCTGACCGGGGGCCGGCCGTCCGAACGCATCCCGCGGTTCCGCACGATCTCCGACCTGTTCGAGAAGAGGTGGATGGAGGGTGCCGTCCCACTCGTGCTGGCACTCGCCCTGTGCGCGTATGTCCTGGCGACGACCAACGTCGGCGCGGCCAACGCGCCGCTCATCATCAACGAGGTGTCCGAGTACGGCCTGCTCGCCGTCGGGCTGACCGTCGTACTCGTCGGCGGCGGCATCGACCTGTCGATCGGATCGATGGTCGGCGTCTGCGCGCTCGGGGCCATGGTCGCCGACCGGGTCTGGATGTGGCCGACCGCGGTCGTCGTCCCCGCGGCAATCACGCTCGGGGCGATACTCGGATCGGTCAACGGGTACCTCATCGCCTATCGGCGGATGCGCCCGTTCATCACCACCCTCGTCACGCTCATCGCGTTCGGCGGCGCGGCCGCCGCACTGCAGAACGCGTACAGCACCAGGATCGGCATAGGCAAGCAGTCTCTCGTATGGGACTTCTTCAGCAACGGCACGATCATCGGGATACCCACCGAGTGGTTCGTCTTCGCGGTTGCGCTGGTCGTCGCGCACCTGGTGCTGACGCGCTCACGTTGGGGCTGGTGGGTGACGGCGACCGGATCCGACCGGCGCTCGGCGCGAAGAAACGGCATTCCGGTCACCGCCGTGACCTTCTGGACGTACGTTCTCTCCGGCGCGTTGGCCGGTACCGCTGCAATCCTGACTTCGGCACGGCTCAGTCGTACCGATCCCAACATCGGAAGAGGTTGGGAGATCATCGTGCTGACCGCGGTCGTCCTCGGTGGGGTGAGCCTGAAGGGCGGACGTGGTTCGGTACTCCGCGCAACGGTCGGCGTCGTCGTGGTTGCCGTCATTCAGCAGGCCACTGTCGCCGACGGCGCCCAGGGGTCCTACTACACGGTCATTCTCGCGGCCGTGCTGCTGGTGTTCACGATCCTCGATCTGCAGTGGGGGAAGTACCGGCAGCGTGCGGTCGAGAAGCTGAAGATCGATCCGGCCCGCCTGTCACTCGGTCCGCTCGTCGACGTCACCGAACCGGGCACCGTCTGGTCGCTGAACCGGCGGCTCACCGATGCGCCGCCGGTCGGCCTCGGCAAGATCCGGGGGGCGGAGGACTGCGCGGTCGACCCGGAAGGCAACGTGTACTGCGGTGACCAGCGCGGCTGGGTGTGGCGGTTCCGCGGCATCGACGACACCGAGGGCGAGATCTTCTCCCGCACCGGCGGATTCCCTTGCGGACACGTCTGGGATGCGGAAGGGCGCCTCGTCGTCGCTGTCGGCGGCATGGGTATCTACCGCATCGGGAAGGACGGCGAACCCGCGCTCGTCGCCAACAAGGTCAAGCGCAGCCCCCTGTCGCTGATCGACGATTCGGGCCTCCGCGCCATCGACGATCTCGACGTCGCACCGGACGGTTCGATCTACGCCTCCGACTTCTCCACGCGGACCAACACGGCCGACTTCCTCCTCGAGCTCGTCGAATTCCGGCCCAACGGGCGGGTCATCCGGGTCACCCCCGAGGGCAGGACCGAGGTGGTCGTGTCCAACTATGTCTTCCCCAACGGCATCTGCACCGCTCACGACGGCGAATCGATCCTCATCGCGAGCACCGGCCTGTGTCGGGTCGATCGGCTCTGGATCTCCGGATCGAAGACGGGGCAGCTCGAACCGGTATTGGAGAACCTGCCCGGCTACCCCGACAACATCAACCGGTCGTCGGACGGAAACTACTGGATGCCGTTGTGCGCGATGCGTACCCAGATGTCCGATCTGCTCGGGAAGTACCCCGCGGTCCGCCGCCGGATGACCCGCGAGGTGTCCGTGGACAACTGGGTGGTGCCACAGCTCAACGTCTCGTGCGTGATCAAGTTCAGTGACCGCGGCGAGATCCTGTCGGTGCTGTGGGACGAATCGATGGCGAACTATCCGATGGTCACCGCCGTGAAGGAACGCGACGGTGCGCTCTACCTGTGCGGCGTCAGCAACAATCGTATCGGCCGGCTGGAACTCGACCCGAGCGAAGTCGGCACCATCGATCCGTCGGCCGTGCCGGGGACCGCTCGCACGCGCACTCCCGAGGAGGTCACCCGATGAGTTCGACGCTGAGCACCTTCAGAGAATGGATCAACCCGAATCGGGGCAGGCACCGCACCGTACCGCCGATGGACACCGGACTGCGCCCCAATCTCCGGCTGGACGAGGCAACGGAACTCTTGCCTCCCGGGCGGTACGAGCCCGACGACGTGGTGACCACCCGCGCCGGCGCCGTATTTTTCAGCAGTGAGAACCTCGTGCTCGAATATGGAGACGGCGAGGGTGTCCTCCGCGCCCAGTTCTCCTCGAAGGTAACGGCACTCGCGGCCCGCGGCGACGAGGTCGTCGCCGCGGTCGAGGGTCGCGGACTCTGTGCGATCTCACCGTCCGGTGCAGTCGCGGAGATCTGCACGGATCCGTCGGTCACCTCGTGCGTGACCGCGCTGACGGGGACTGCCGACGGCGCCCTGCTCGTGGCCGTCGGCTCGACCGCCGGGCAGTCCGCGGAGTGGACACATGCCCTGGTCACCGGCGACAGGTCGGGGCAGATCGTGCGGGTGGACGGGGCCCGGGCACGGGTGGTTGCCGAAGGTCTGGCGTGGCCGTCGGGGATCGGCATGGCGTCCGACCGCGACGTGCTCGTGTCGGTCAGCCTGGAACACCGAGTCGAACTGCGCGAACTCGCGGCGCTCGGCGACCGGGGGCGGACGGTGACAGCGAATCTTCCGCTCTACCCCGGTCGGATCGGCGTCGCCGACGACGGCTACTGGTTCGCCGCGCCGTATGTACGCAATCGGGTCACGGAGATGCTGCTCGACGAACCCGAGGTGCTCGCCGAGATGGTCGGCACGATCAGCCGCGACGAATGGTTCGTCCCGCGCCTGCACAGTGAGGATCCCTTCACCGAAACGATGCAGATGGGACAACTGAGGGTGCTCGGGGTCGTGAAGAGCTGGGCGCCCGCCCGCTCCTGCGGGCTGGTGTTCCGGATGGACCGCGCCGGCCGGGTCGTCGAGAGCGCTCATGCCCGTGTCGACAGCAAGCGTCACGGCGTCACCGGCGTCACCGTCCGGGATGGACAGGTGATCGCCGCGACGCGCGGGTACGGGAATCTGCTGAAACTACAAGTGCACAACAGATGAGGATTGCAACGATGTCAGAGGTAGCGAATGGCTCATCCGCCGCGCCGGTGATCCGGTTGACGAACGTCGGCAAGAGCTACAACGGAACCCACGCGCTCGCCGGAGTCGATTTCGATGTCCGCCCGGGCGAGGTCCATGCCGTACTGGGAGAGAACGGTGCCGGGAAGTCCACGATGGTGAAGATCATCTCGGGAGCGGTGCCGCACGACACCGGCACTCTGGAGATCGCCGGGCGGGCAAGAACGTTCGCGACACCGCGCGAGTCGGTGGAAGCCGGTGTGGCCATGGTCTATCAGGAAGGGTCGCTCGTCGAGTCGATGACGGTCGCGCAGAACCTGTTCATGGGCGACGAGAAAGTGTTCAACAACCTCGGGCACCTCAATGTCGTTGCCCGGGAACTACTCGAATCGCACAACTTCCACATCCGCCCCGACGTGGCTGCCGGTGCACTCGGTGTAGGCCAGAAACAGATGGTGGAGATTGCCCGCGCAGTCCACCGAAAAGCGAACCTGGTGATCCTCGACGAGCCGACCGCATCGGTGACACCCGAGGAACGGCTGCAGTTGTTCATGTCGATGCAGAGTCTCGCCCGGCGCGGGATCGGCGTCATCTTCATCACCCACATGCTCGACGAGGCATTCGAACAGGCCGATCGCATTACCGTCCTGCGCGACGGCGTGGTCCAGGGAACTCTGACGAAACCGGAATTCACGCATGACCGGGTGGTCAAGATGATGGTGGGCCGCACCGTCGAAATGGGGCGCGTGCCACCGGGCCGCACCCCGGAACCGACACCGACCCTGCAGGTCGAGGACCTGACACTGCTGCCCGCTGTGCGCAACATGGCGTTCTCCGCCTATGCGGGTGAGATCGTCGGCCTCTACGGTCTGGTCGGCGCGGGACGCAGCGAGGTCGCGATGATCATCAGCGGTATCACGAAGCGTCGTCGCCTCCGCGGTGGCACGGTGCAGCTGAACGGAAAACCGGTCCGCTTCCGGACACCGCGGCACGCGCGGCGTGCCGGCATCGTCTACATCACCGAGGATCGTAAGGCGTCCGGCTTCTTCAGCCATCTGACGATTGCGGACAACATCTATCTCGGCCACCTGTGCAGCGCGCTCCGCCTACCGTTCCTGTTCCGCCCTCGTGTCCGGAAGACGGTGACTCAGCGGTTCGTCGACCAGTTCGAGGTCCGCACCCTTTCGCCCGGCAAGGCCACCCTGGAGGAGTTGAGCGGCGGAAATCAGCAGAAGGTCGTGCTGGCCAAGGGACTGACCCGCAAGCCGTTGGTCGCGATCATCGACGAGCCCACCCGCGGTGTGGATCTGGGCACGATTCCGGAGATTCACGCGATGATTCGCGCTCTCGCCGACGACGGAGTCGCGGTGGTCGTCATCTCGTCCTACCTGCCCGAGATCCAGGCATTGTCCGACCGGGTCCTGGTAGCACGCGCGGGCAGCATCGCAGCCGAGTTCTCACCGGAGGAAGCCGACGAGGAGAGCCTCATGTTCGCGGCGGTGCACTGAACGTTCGGGTCGCGACCTCCGTCACGGCGTCCGTTCGATGAGGTTCACCTTGACGTGGTCCGGTCGCGCGAGGGTACCGTCGGGCACGAGCTCGACCACCGCCTTGACACCCAGCGCCGACCGGACCCGCTGCTCGATCGAGGATCGCAGCTCCTCCTGCTGCTCGGCACCGAGTCCGTCGGCATGCTCCACGATCAGCACGAGAGGTTGCTGTGTCGAATGCCCCTCGAAGTCGACGCGGATGCGCATCTCGCCGGTGGTGGCCGGGGCCAGCTCCGACACCAGTTGCTTGACCGCGGAGGGAAAGAGGTTGATGCCGCGCACGATCAGCATGTCGTCGGTCCGGCCCACGCACCGCACCTTGTACCCGGTGCGGCCACATGCGCAGTCGGTGCCGGTGACCACCACGTGGTCGCGGGTGCGGAACCGCAGCAACGGGGACGCCTGCCGTCGAAGCGCCGTGTACACCAACTCACCCCGTGCGCCGGCCACGGGCGCGACGATATCGCCGGTCTCCGGGTCGATCAGCTCGGCCACCATCAGGTCAGGCGAGAGGAAGTGCATCCCGTCACCCGCCTCGCATTCACCCCAATAGATGCATGCGATGTCGGTGCCGCCGAGCATCTCCCGTGACGTCGCGCCCCACAGCGTCTCCAGCTTGCCTCGAACCGCGGGAAGGCCGCCGCCGGGCTCGCCGCCCACGCTGATGGCACGCACACCCAGATCGCGGGCGGGCCGTCCGAGGATCGCCGGCGCCTGCTCGGCCAGGTAGGCCAGGAAATTCGGTGTGCCGATCAGGGCGTTCGGCCGCTGATCGGCCTGCACGCGCAGCAGTCGATCGGCGCCGGCCTCGGCACCGATCGGAATATCCACGATGCCCATGTACTGCGCCATCTGTACGACCGGGATCCCGCCGACGAAACCCTTGCTCATTCCGAATCCGTGCAGGAGCCGGTCGCCTGGTCGAAAACCGTTGGCGTACAGTGCTCGCGCTCCGAGTTCGCACCAGACGTCGATGTCACGCCGCGTCAACCCGACGTAGGACGGGCTGCCGGTGGTGCCGGACGACGCCTGGATCTGCACGATGTCGGCGGTATCGGCCGCGACGTGGCTGCCGAGCGGTGGCGTCGCCGCCAGGCTGTCTCGGAGTTCCTGTTTCTCGGTGAACGGTAACTCGGCGAGGTCGTCCACCGTCCGCACCTGGGTGATGTCGACGGAATGCTCAGCGAATTTCGCCGCGTAGAACTCGCTGCGGGCGGCGAGATAGTCGAGTTGCTCGCGCAGGCGCCGGTTCTGCAGCGCCGCAGCGTCGCCCGGCGCGAGCGACTCGACCGCGCTCCAGTGCCGTGCCGAATGGGGAACAGCCATGGTGCGATCCTTTTCCTCTACTCGAATTCGGCCCGGATGGCGTCGGTGTGCGCACCGAGTGCCGGCACCGATCCGCTGCGCACCGGCCACCCGTCGGCCACCGCGGGCGGCAGCAGCGCCGGCACCGGGCCGGACGGCGTCCCCACCTCGCGCCACCGTCCGCGGTCGACCAGCTGCGGGTGCTCGGCCAGATCGCGCACGCTGTTGAGCCGGGCGTTGCCGATGCCCGCAGCGTCCGCCGTCTTCTGGATCTCCGCCAGCGTGTGCTCCGCACACCACGCGCCCACGACCGCGTCCAATTCGTCACGCGCCTCGACGCGATCGTCGTTGTGCGCGAATCGCGGTTCGTCGGCGAGCTCCGGTCGGCCGATCATCTCGGCGAGGCGTCGCCACTCGCGGTCGTTGGTGGTCCCGAGCACCGCAGTCTGGTCGTCGGAAGTGGGGTACGCGCCGTAGGGCGCGATCATCGGCGACCCCATACCGACCGGCACCGGCTCGGTGCCGGCGTGGATCACCTGGTTGAGGGCGAACCCCATCATCTCGGCGACGGTGTCGAGCATGGCGATCGGGATGACCGCCCCACGCCCCGTCCGCTCCCGGTCGTACAGCGCGGCCAGCACCGCGGAATACGCGTACAACGCCGTCCCGACGTCGGCCACCGGAATGCCCGGCTTGGCCGGATGTCCCGGCGCGCCGGTGATGCTGCAGGACCCGCCCTCCGCCTGGATGAGCAGGTCGTACGCCCGCTTGTGGTCGAGGGGACCACCCTTTCCGTAACCGGAGATGTCCACCACGATCAGGCGCGGGTAGCAGCGCGACAATTCGGCGGTCCCGATTCCCAGCCGATCGAGTGCGCCCGGGGCGAGATTGCTGACGACGACGTCGGCGGTATAGAGGATGTTTCGGAAGATTCGCACGTCGGACGCCGACTTGAGGTCCAGTGTCGCCGACTCCTTGCCGTGATTCAGCCAGGTGAAGTGCGCGGACATGCCACCGACCACGGAGTCGTACGCACGCGTCGAGTCGCCGTAGCCCGGCGCCTCCACCTTGATCACGCGGGCTCCGAGGTCCGCGAGATGGCGCGTGCACAGCGGCGCCGAGATCGCCTGCTCCAGACCGACGACGGTGATGCCCGCGAGAGGGCCCTGCTTGTCCTGTTCGGTTCCGGTCACGAGAACTTCGGCTCCCGCTTCTCGCGGTGCGAGGACACACCCTCGACCACATCGGGACCACCGAAGCCGTAGAACTCCAGCCCCAGCGACGCGTCGAAGATCGGCATCGCCTGCCGATACCAGCCGTTGAGCGCCATCTTGGTGCCCTGGATGCCGGTCCGGGAGCCTGCGGCCAGCTTCCGCGCGATCTCCATCGCCCGGTCCTGCACCTGCTCGTCGTCGACGCACAGCGAGACCATGCCGATCCGTTCGGCCTCCTCGCCGGTGAGCACCTCGTTGGTCAGCAGGTGGTACTTGGCCTTCGCCATACTGGTCAGCAGCGGCCAGCAGACCGCGGCGTGATCGCCGGCGGCGACACCCAGCCGGACGTGACCGTCGACGATCTTGGCGCGGCGGCCCGCGACCGAGATGTCGGCCAGCAGCGCGGCCACCAGACCGGCCCCGGCGGCCGGCCCGTTGATCGCGGAGATGATCGGCTGCGGCACCTCGATGATGTTGCGCACCAGGTCGCGGGCCTCCCGCATCACCCGGGTCCGCGACGAGTAGTCGCCGATCATCGCCTCGACCAGATCGAAACTGCCGCCCGCCGAGAACGCCCGCTCACCGGCGCCGCGAATCACGACGGCGCGCACCGACTCGTCGAGCCCGATCACCGGCCAGATGTCGGCCAGTTCGCGGTGTGCGCCCGGGCCCACCGCGTTGAGGTTCGGCCCGTCCAGCGCGATACGGAGAATGCCGTCTTCCGGGCGGTCGACCTTCAGTGAGGTGAAGGCCTCGTAGCTGGTCACCATTACTTCCTTCCTGCAATTTCTCGGGTCGAGCGGTTCGCTCAGTCGCCGGCGCCCCACCGCGACGCGACGTCCGCGGTCGCGACGGTGCCCACCCGCGGAATCTGGGGTTCCCGTGCGGGTGTGCCGCTGAAACGCGGCGCGGGCATCGGATGGAGAACACCGCCGACGGTCCGGTACACGCCGCGCTGTGTGTTGTGGGGATCCACCGCGGCCTCGTCGAACGTGAGCACCGGGGTGACGCAGGCATCGGTACCCGCGAACACCTGCTCCCATTCGTCACGCGTGCGGCGCTCGACGGCGTCGCCGATGAGCTTGCGCAGATGCGGCCACGATTCGCGATCGTCCTGGTCCGGCCAATCGGCGGTGTCGGGGCCGAGGCGTGAGGTGAATTCCCGATAGAAATCGGGTTCGAGTGCTCCGACGGCGATGTATCCCCCGTCGGCGCATCGATAGGTGTCGTAGAACGGTGCTCCGGAGTCGAGGAAGTTCGTCCCGGGATCGTCCGAGTAGAGGCCCGCGGCGCGCAGGCCCTGCAGCTTCGCGGTCAGGGCCGCGACACCGTCGACCATGGCGGCGTCGATCACCTGCCCGCGGCCCGTGCGGGCGGCGGACACGAGCGCACACGCAATCCCGTACGCGCCCATCGCGCCGCCTGCCGCGTAATCGCCGAGCAGGTTGATCGGTGGGCGCGGCGCGCTGTCGGACCGTGCCATGGCGTGCAAGGCCCCGGACTGCGCCACGTAGTTGATGTCGTGTCCGGCGTCCCGTGACCGCGGACCGGTCTGCCCGTAGCCGGTGAGCCGGACGTAGACGAGGCGCTCGTTGCGCGCCAGCACCTGGTCCGGTCCGAGCCCGAGCCGTTCGGTCACGCCGGGCCGGTATCCCTCGATGAAGACGTCCGCGGATCCGGCCAGGCGCAGCACGCTCTCACGGCCGGCCGGGTCCTTGAGGTCGACGGCCACCGCGTCGACGCCGCGGTTGACCACGTCGACGTCCTCCGTCAGACCGTCCGTCTGGCTGAGGGCGCGGGCCGACCGGTTGGGGGGCCGCACCACCCGCACCACGTCGGCTCCCATATCGGCGAGCAGCATCGAGACGTACGGCACCGGGCCCATCCCCGCGAGCACCAGCGCCCGGACTCCAGCCAGCGGACCGCTCATCGTCACCCTCCTCCGAACGTGTTTCTCAGTACGACCGCGGCAGGCCGAGCACCTGCTGCGAGATGTAGTTGCGGACCATCTCCTGCGAGAACGGCGCGTTGCGCAGGAGCCGGACCTCCCGCCACAGCCGCTCGATGTGGTATTCCTTCGCATAGGCGTACCCACCCAGCGTCGAGAACGCGCGGTCGCAGGCTTCGAAACCGGCCTCGGCGCCGAGGTACTTCGCCGCCGCGGCCTCGTGCCCGCACTCCTGCTTGTCGTCGAAGAGTTTCGCCGCGTGCATCGCCATCCGTTCGGCGGCCTCGAGGCGGATCCACGAGTCCGCGAGCGGGTGAGCGACGGCCTGGTTCTGGCCGATCGGGCGATCGAACACCACCCGGTTCTTCGCGTACTCGGTGCCGATCTCGAGGGCCGCGCGGCCGAGGCCGATACCCTCCATCGCGACCACGATGCGTTCGGGGTTGAGCCCGTCGATGATGTAGTAGAAGCCCTTGCCGACCTCGCCGACCACGTCCTCGTCGGCCACGAACAGATTGTCGATGAACAGTTCGTTGGTGTCGATGGCCGCACGTCCGAGCTTGTCGATCTCGCGGATCGTGACGTGCTTGGGGTCGAGTTCGGCGAAGAAGATCGTCATCCCGGCGAGTGGCTTGTTCTCGTCACGCGGGCTCGTGCGGGCCAGCAGCAGGATGCGGTGCGCGTTCTGGGCGTTGGTGATGAACACCTTCTGGCCGTTGATGACCCAGCCGCCATCGACCTTGGTCGCCTTCGTCTTGATGCGCGAGGTGTCCACCCCGGCGGTCGGCTCGGTGATGCCGAACGCGGTGAGCATCTCCCCCGACGCGAGCTTCGGGAGATACTTCTTCTTCATCTCCTCCGAGCCGTACCGGACGATCGGCGCCGGCGGGAAGACGTAGAAGTGGATCGCCGAACCGCCGCTCATACCGCCGCCCGAGGACGCGATCTCGCCCATCATCACCGCGGCCTCCTGAAGGCCCAGGCCGATTCCGCCGTACTCCTCCGGAATCATCGCGCCGAGCCAGCCGCCGTCCGCGAACGCCTTGATGAAGTCCCAGGGGTATTCGTGGTTGCGGTCCTTGTCCAGCCAGTAGTCGTTGTCGAACTTCCGCGCCAGCTCGCGAGTCGCCTTGCGGACGATCTCGATGTTGCTCTCGGTATCGAAATCTGCCATCTGAACTCTCCTAGTCTTCGCCCGCGTACACGGGAATGTCCTCGAGCGGCGTCGCCGGATCGAGCGACGACATGTCGCCGATCGGGGCACCGATGAACCGCGACCGGATGGCGCGGCGCATGATCTTTCCGTTCTTCGTCTTCGGTAGCGTCGACACCGCATACACCTCGGGCGCAAAGGATTTGCCCGCGTTCGCCAACGCCGTCGCCTGCAGGTCGTCGGTGTCGACGCCGTCTGCGCGCAGCACCGCGAACGCCACCGCCCGCTGACCGCGCATCTCGTCCGGCACCCCGATCACCGCGACCTCCGTGATCCGGTTGTCCCGCAGCAGGGCGGCCTCGATCTCGGCCGGCCCGACCCGGCGTCCGGACAGCTTGATAGTGTCGTCCGAGCGACCGTGGATCCGCCACATCCCGGCAGTGTCGATGCTCGCGAGATCCCCGTGCACCCAGATGCCGTCCCAGCGGCTCCAGTAGGTGTCCAGGTAGCGGTCCCGGTCCTGCCAGAACGCGTGCGTCATCCCCGGGAACGTGTTGAGCACCACCAGTTCCCCGATCTCGCCGACGACGGGCGTGCCGTCCTCGCCGAGCACGGCCGCATCGACGCCGGGTAGCGGTCCGGTGAACGCCGCCGGCGCCGCGGGCAGGAACGGATAGCCGACGAGGATGCCGCCGCCGACCTCGGTGCCGCCGCTGTAGTTGACGATCGCGCGCTCGCGCGCGCCGACGTCGTCGAACAGCCACCACCAGGTCGGCTCGTCCCAGGCTTCACCGGTGGAGACGAACGTCTTCAGGGTCGGCATCTCCGGAGCGGTGCCGTCGCCCGCCGCCTTCAGTGCGCGGGCCGCCGTCGGCGCGATGCCCTGCACGGTGACGCCGTTACGATTGACGATCTCCCACATACGATTCGGTGCGGGATGGGTGGGTAGGCCCTCGATCATCACGATGGTCGCACCGAGCTGCAGCGGACCGGTCATGAGCATCGGGCCGACGAGCCACCCGAGGTCGGTGATCCAGGAGACCACGTCGTCGGCGTGTACATCGAAGCCGTAGGCGAAGTCGACCGCCGTCTTGGCCGCGAAACCCCCGTGCGAGTGCACGATTCCCTTCGGCCTGCCCGTGGTACCGGACGTGTAGACGATCGTCAGCGGGTCGTTCGACTCGGTGTCCGCCACGTCCACGGGGGCCGGGTCGGCCGGCAGTTCATCGTAGTAGACGTCGCGGCCGGCCTGCATCGGCACCTCGGTGCCCAGGTGCCGGATCACGACGACCGAGCGCACCGACGGCGCCTGCGCCAGGGCGGCATCGGCAGTCGCCTTCATCTCGACGACCTTGCCGCGGCGGGTCGTGCCGTCGGCGGTCACCAGCAGCACGGCGTCCGAATCCTGCAAACGGGTGGCCAGTGCGTCGGGCGCGTAGCCACTGAACGTGGGCACTGCGACCGCGCCGATCATCGCGACGGCGAGGAAGGCCACGGCAGCCTCCGGCACGACCGGCATGAACAGCACCACGCGATCGCCG
Source organism: Rhodococcus sp. (in: high G+C Gram-positive bacteria) (assembly GCA_039206675.1). Classification (GTDB taxonomy): domain Bacteria; phylum Actinomycetota; class Actinomycetes; order Mycobacteriales; family Mycobacteriaceae; genus Rhodococcus_F. Next base: position 25,464 of record JBCEBZ010000593.1, read on the forward strand.
CGGCGCACACCCAGCCCCGCGAGGTGTGCAGCGAACCGGCTCACCTCCGCCGCGAGTTCCGCGAAGGTCAGCGTGCGCCGCTGCCCGCCGTCGCCCTCGTAGACCACCGCGGTCTTGCCCGCGAGATCACCGCGGGCATGCCGCAGGGCAGTCAGTTCCGCGACGTTGATCCGGCCGCCGGCAAACCATCGCGGGAACTCCCTGCCCTCGGACTCGTCGAGCACCCGGTCGAACGGCGTCGCGAATGCCACATCGAGGTCGGCGAGCGCCGCACGCCAGAACCACTCCGGATCGGCGACTGCACGACGACCCAGCTCGGCGACGGCGGCGGCGTCGTCGCCGAAGCCCCAGCGCTGCATCGCCGTGAGCAGCCTCGCACGCTCGCGCACCGCGGGGCCGGGAACCCAGGCCATCTCTTCGGGCTCGCTACTGATGCCCATTTCCGTGTTCTCCTCGTCTGGGGCTGTCGGTCGTCGGGTTCGGGTGAGCGGTCAGGCCTGCTCGTCGGCCGACTTCTTGAGCATCAGGCCGACGCGGGTGGCGTCGCACACGATCTCGTCGCGCTGGTTGATGCCGTAGTGGCGGAACGTGACGATTCCGGAATCGTTGCGGCTCTTCGACTCCCGAGCCGACACGATCTCGGTGCGCACGTGGATGGTGTCACCGTGGAACACCGGCTTCGGAAACTTGATCGAGTCGAAGCCGAGGTTGCCGAGGGTGGTCCCGTACGTGGTGTCCTGCATCGAGATGCCGGAAACCAGGCCCAGGAGGAACAGGCTGTTCACCAGACGCTGCCCGTGGATGGAGTCCTTGCTGTACTCCGCATCCAGGTGAAGCGGCGCCATGTTCAGGGTCATCGTGCTGAACAGAACATTGTCGGTTTCGGTCACGGTACGGCGTACCTCGTGATCGATGACCATTCCCGGTGCGAATTCCTCGAAGTACAGACCCGGCATGTGATGTCCTTTCTCTCGAGCGACGACGAGTACGACCGTCGGTCGCTGCAGTGCGTAGCTTCACTGTAGAAGAAATATATTATGCATGCAACATTCTATGTCTCACACCCGGCGGCATTGCGCATCGCCGTGACCACACAAATAGTATATGATGCACAGCACACAGCGTCGATGGTGTGATCCCCACGACACGACTGAAGGACGCCCTTACGTGAACAACACCGAAGAACACCCCATGACGGATCTCGCGTCCACGAAAACCCCTCAGTCCGGACCGGCAACGCACACTCGCAGGCTCACGGCCTGGGGCATCACCGGAATGCTCGTGGTGCTATATCTCATGAACGCGTCCGACAAGGCGGTGTTCGGACTCATCGCCCAGCCACTCAGCGAGGACCTCGGGCTCAGCGCGTCACAGATCGGCTTCACCGGCAGCATGTTCTTCCTCGCCTTCAGCGTCGGAGGCTTCTTCGCCGGGCCGATCAACAAGGTTCTCGCGCTCCGCTGGTCCATCGCGATCATCGCCGTGCTGTGGGGCGTCGTCATGCTGCCGCTCGTCATCTGGGCGACGTTTGCAGTGCTGCTCGCGAGCCGGATGCTCCTCGGCCTCACAGAGGGGCCGACATCCGCCCTGCTGCATACCGCCGCCTACTCGTGGCATGCGCCCGCCAAGCGGGGTCTGCCGAGCGCGTTCATCATCAGCGGCAGCATGCTGGCCAAGATGGCCGTCGTCCCGATCCTCGCGCTCGTGGTGGCCGAATACGGTTGGCGAGCAGCCATCCTCGTGCTCGCGTGCGCGACCACGCTGTGGTGCGTCCCGTGGCTCCTGACCTGGCGGCCCGGCCCCTACACCGTCGGCGGCAAGCACACGTCCTCGACCGACGACGCCGACAGCGAGCCGGCAGTCGGCTGGCGGCGACTGCTCACGTCGAGGACCTTCGTGACCGCCGTCCTCGTCGCGATGAGCGCCTACGCGCTGATGACGGTCGTGCTCACCTGGCTACCCTCCTATTTCGAGCAGGGGCTGGGGTACTCGCGCCTCGAATCGGGCACACTGTTCGCCGCGCCGAGCGTCGTCGGACTCGCGACGCTCGTCGGCGGCTCCTGGCTGAGCGACCGCGGGATCAGCCGCGGCCTGTCGATCCGCCTGGTCCGCGTGGTCGTGCCGTGCGTCGGCGTCGTCGTCGCCGGGGTGCTGCTGCTGAGCCTGCCCCTCCTGGAGTCTCCCCTCCTCGCGGTCTGCGCGGTCTCCGTGGCCTACGGGCTGGTGGTCGCGGTGTTCCCGCTGCTCAACGCCGCAGTGATCGCAACCTGCCCGCCGCGCCAGACAGCCGGAGTCATCGGCGCCTTCTTCGCGCTGCAGGCCATCGGCGGGATCGTCGGACCGTGGGCGATGGGGATCGTCGTCGACGCCTCGGCGACGAAGATCGACGGCTACCAGGCGTCGTTCCAGTGCCTGGGCATCGTGGGCGCCGCCGCTGCGATCGCCGCACTCGTTCTCGCCGACCCGGCGCGTGACCGCGAGCTCCTCCGCGTCACCCGCTGACTCAGAGGCGGATCCGCACGAGGATCTGCTGTGTGCCCGGCCCTCCTGCCGAACATCGGGAGGGCCGGGCACACGCGTCTATCGCCCCTTTGACCCTGATCCACTAGCAATATATTATGTTTGCATACCTCACCGAACGAACGGAGCGTGTCCTGATGACCGCATCGCACGCCGCGCCGGATGTCACCGCCGAAGAATGGCGGTTGCGCGCGCGTTGCCGCGGCATGGACATCGCCGTCTTTTATCTCGACGACGACAGCCTGAAGCCCCAAACCCAACGCGAGCGCACCGCGAAGAACATCTGCCGACGATGCCCGGTAATCGCCGAGTGCCGGCAGTATGCAATCCACTTCGGCGAACAACACGGCGTGTGGGGCGGACTGACGCCGAGGGAACTCGGCGCCGCGAGAAAATGGAGCCGCTGGAAGCGGTAGCGACACAACGAGACCTGCCCATCATTGCGCCGCCCTTGCCGACGAACTCTTCGGCAAGGGCGGCGCGGTGGTTCGGAACGATCGAACCGTTCGATCAGGCTGCGGGCGTGGGCCGCACCCGGTTCAGGATGGTCGAAATGTTCTCGACGTTCTCGAGGTCGTACACGGCCTCGATGACGGCGTCCGCGTCGGCGTCGCTCACCACGCCGTCGATGTTGTGGCGGAATTTGGCGATCAGTTCGTCGTCGGTCATGTAGGTCACCGGATCCGGCGACGGACTGCCCTTGGGGTAGCCGCGTTCGCCCGAGAACTGGGTCCCGCGCGCGTGGACCTCCACGCGCGAACGACGTGCGGCCGGGTTACTCGCCAGCGCCGCGGTGTAGTCGGGGTGCTCCTGGAACGTCGTCTTCGTGGTCAGCTCGAGGACGGACGGATCGAGCACCGCTTCCGGCGTCTGCCAGTCCTTGCCCGGGGGAATCCGGTGGGCGGCGAGCGCGAGGCCGTGAGTCATGCTGAACTGCGCATCGCGTGGATTGCGGATGGTCTCGTTGACCCACACCGGCTGCATCACGAAGCTCTCGCCCCAGGCGTCGATGGCGTCGATCTCGCCGGGTTTGATGTCGTTGACCTCGATGATCTCGGTGAGGGCGTCGAACAGCGCGTGCATCACCCGGCAGTGGGGATACGGCTTGAACGACTGGAACGGGGTGAAGGTCCACTCCGTCCCCAAACCCGCGGTGATCGGCGCCGGCTCCCAGCGTGAGGTCCCGATGAATCGGGGGAAGCCGTATTCACGGTCGTCGAGCATCTGGCGGTCACCGGTGTGCCCGAGTTCGGCGAGGTGTGCGGCCGTCACCGCCGACAGGGCCATCCCGCCCGCGAGTTGGTACTTGATCGTCGTCGACGGCGCGTGCATCATCCAGGCCCGTTGAGTGTTGGTCGGCGTCGTCGATCCCATGATCCCGAGCGCATCGGCCAGCGTGTCGGCGCTGAACCCCTTGACCACGCCGATCGCCGCCGCCGCACCGAACAGCGTGCTGCTGTAGCCGATGACCTTCGGGATCGTGACCACGCCGTCTTTGATGTCGCGCAGATAGTCGGTGGCCTTGCCGATGCGGAACGACATCTCGTGTGCAACGGCGATCGCCGTGAGGAGCCGTTCGCCCGAGGAGTGCAGGGCTTCGGCCGTCGCCAGCGCACCGGGCACGACGTAGGGCGTCACGTGACCGGGCGGCAGGACTGCGTCCTGATCGAGGGCGTTGATCAATTCGGCGTTGGCGAACGCCGCACCGGGTACCGACGTCGTCGTGCCCGTGCCGATGATCGACGCCGAGCCACTCGACCCGCCGAGGAACCGGCCGTGCTCGATGCCCCGGCGCGCGCCCGCGTCGCCGAGCGACGCCACCGCACAGCCGAGGGTGTCCAGCAGAATCCGCTTGGACTCGGCAACCACGTCACCCGGGAGTGATCGTCCCTCGGCGCGGGCGGCGAAATCCGCGAGTTCTTCGACAATTGTTGGCATCAGATTCTTCCTCTTGTTGTTGAGATGGTGATCGTGACGTCGGATCGGTTATACCGGCCACTGGATGTGCTTGACTTCGAAGAACTCTCGGAATCCCTCTTCGCCGCCCTCGCGGCCGATTCCGCTGTGTCCGGGACCGCCCCATGGAGCGTCCCCGCGCATGCCGCCCCCACCGTTGATGGTGACCGTGCCCGAGCGCACTCGGCGGGCGAACGCGAGAGCATCGGGGGTGGGACCCCACACGTTGGCGTTGAGGGCGTACTTGACACCGTTGGCCATGCGGACGGCCTCGTCCAGGTCGGTGTACGACATCACCACTCCGACGGGCGCGAACAGTTCCTCCTGCGCGATCTCCGCGTCGTTCGAGATGCCGGTTACCAAAGTCGGTTCGAGGAAGAAGCCGTCGTCGAGGCCGGGCGGCCTGCCCCCACCGACTGGTGTCTCGGCGCCCTCCTCCCGGGCGCGCGCCAGGAATCCCTCCACATTCGCACGGTGCTCGCGGGTGATCAGCGGTCCGAGGACGGTGTCGGGGTGATGGGGGTCGCCTACCGTGAGG
>JBCEBZ010000594.1:0-8194 GCA_039206675.1 Rhodococcus sp. (in: high G+C Gram-positive bacteria)
ATTGGCATGTTTTTCAAGCGCATCGATCACCTATCAAATACGCAACATAAGCTGGGGAAAACTGCGGCCGCGACGGCCGGAGCCGCGATCTTCCTGGGGAGTGTCTTCCTGGGCGCACCAGCATCAGCGATCACCGGGGGCTTCGCGGTTCCAGATGGAAAGTATCCATTCATGGTGCAGCTTGAACTCCGTGAAGCTGGCGGTGATTGGAAGCCCCACTGCGGTGCGTCCCTTCTGGACGACAAGACTCTCCTCACGGCAGCGCACTGCCTTCCGGGCGCTCTGCCAGGATTTGATTATGAATTCCGTGCGGTTTTCAACCGCGTCGATACTAATAAGCCCGGCGGGGACATTGTTGGACTGGATGGTATCCGCGGCTTCGCGATCAGTCCCGAATGGGAAAGCGAAACTCCGGCGTACGACCCTGATGTCGGCATTATCAAGCTGAAGGAAGCCGCCCCAACGTCATCAACCGTGCGTCTACCCACTCCTGGAGTGCAGCCCACCGGCACAGCAACCGTGACAGGATGGGGATGGGACAAAGCTCAGAACGACTACTCCACCTACCTCCAAGAAGTAGATCTCCCGATCATCGACCCCGACCGGTGCGACGAACCCTTCGATGAAACACGCACCACTACCACGCGTGGTCCCGCGCTATGCGCCGGGACCCCCGACGCGGACTCTGGCAGCGGAGACAGTGGTGGCCCCTTGTTTCAAGCCGAGAAGGACGGCGCCATCACTCAAATCGGGATTGTCTCCGGCGGTATCGAGGGTCAGCCAGGCGATTACACGAATCTCACACACCCAGCTCTCCAGGCATGGGTCAATACCGAACGCGCCAAATAATGGGCCGTTGTAGTTCGGATCGGTCTACCGACGACGCGGTTACGGAACGGTAATGGTTCCAACTGTCGCACCTCAGTCGGATCAGCTGCGCACCCCGCGGAACGCGCTCTCGTCCCACTGAACGAGTGGGACTGCTGCAGGTTCGGTTGACTCCTGAGGTAGGGGCATCGGCTCCTAGTGGACGGATGTGCGCCATGTTGAAGGCGTATCCGGAAGAGTTCCGCCGCGACGTGATCGCGGTCGCCCGGAAGGGCGAGACGTCGGTGCGGCAGCTCGCGAAGGACTTCGCGATCTCAGAGACCTGTCTGGCGCGGTGGTTGCGGCTGGCGGATTGCGACGACGGCAACGGATCGGCAGCGGCGCCGTCGACGAAGGCGGTCGAACAGGCCGCGCTGCGCGAAACGCGGAAACGGACTTGGGTACCGATTCATCGCTGACGACCTGGATGCTGCCGCCCATCGTGCATCGGAGTGGCGGGTGTGGCGGTTCTGTGCTCGCAACAGCGGCTGTGGTCGCTGCCCGCGAAGAGGTGCGGCATGAACCGCAAGGCCGGGCCCCCGGTGCACGACGACCGGGTCCGACGTGCGTTCACGGCGCCGGATCCGGATCGGCTCTGGTTGACGGACATCACGGAACATCCGACCGGGGAAGGCAAGCGCTACCTCTGTGCGGTCAAGGACGCGTGCCCTCGCCGCATCGAGGGCGACACGATCAGCGATCGGATGCGGTCCTCGCTCACCGACGCGGCCCTGCAGACGGCGGTGTATCGCCAAGACTCAGCAGGAACCGTTCTTGATTCGGACCGGGGTAGTCAGTTCCAGTCGAAGGAGTAGGTCCGGGCGCTCGATGGTGCCGAATTGCTTGGCCCGATGGGTCGGGTCGGTGCATGGTGGACAGCGCGCAATGGAATCGTTCTCACTCTGTTGCAGAAGAACGTCCTCAACCGGCGACGTTGGGCCACACGCGAGGAACTCCGGCTGGCTATCATCACCTGGATCGAGGGCACATACCACCGAAGACGTCATCAACGTGGTCTGGGGAGGTTGACCCCGATCGAGTACGAGACGATCATCAACCCACAGGTCACACTCGCGGCCGAGACGAACGAGTCAACTCAATCTGCACAAGTTCGCCAGATCCCATAAGACAACGTTCACGACCTTGCGAGGAACTACACCTATCCCATGGCACAAAGATCAGTGGACACGACCTAAACGCACTCTGAACATCCATCCGGCAGCGGGATCCTCCACTGAAGCCTCCAGCCGCAACGGTGGCCCGGAACGCAAAAGCGTCGCGAGCCTCCGTTCGACGTGCGAGCCACAGGTCACTGACGGACTTCGATAGCAGCCCTCAGCGCCGCGATGCTCAGCAATCGGCTATCCGAGGTGCAATTGTGCGTGAGGTCTCCGACCTTCCTGAAAGCGATGACTGAATATCGCCCCTGAAAAGTAGCTCGGTCCGCAATGTCGTTTCCGGAGCTTTGCGTGAAGATCGAGTCCGCTCTACCGCACCACTATCATCGCGTTAATGGCATGTCACGACCGATGACTTCGCCGACACCGCAGGCGCCTGATTGTGCCGAGACAAAGGCGGGCGTTGTGTGGTCACGGCTTGTGAAGTGTCATGCGGCGAAGAAGATAGCCGGTCATAGTAAGCATCAGCGCGGCCGCAAGCACAGGCACGCTTGTGACTGCTGTGCCGGTATACGCCAGCTCCTTATCCTTGTCCAACATTAGTCGGTCGATGGCGGCGGTGGGCAACGCAACAGTGCCCGCCTTCATCATCTCGGGAACCGAGTGTCTGAGTGCTGGCCCCGGCCACGCGACCTCCGCATTGTTCACAGCCTGACCCCGGGGAAGCTGAGGTGTAGGCACGGGCCCCGGGTCCGGCGTAGGTCCGGGGCTGGGCTCCGGCGAAGGCCCGGGTGCGGATTCGTAGGTAAATGCGTCGGAAAGGGTGTCATCACCCCGCGGCGTGCTCACCGTGACGTCCACAACCCCGGTATCGGTTGATGCCGGCGCAATGACGTGCATTTCGCTGTCGGATACGACATTCACCTCCGACACTGACGCGCCTCCAAAGCGCACGCTCGTTGCGCCGGTGAGCCCTGACCCCGCCACTGTCACTTGTGTTCCTCCAGCGTTAGATCCGACGGAAGGTGCCACCTCTATCAATCTCGGAAGGCCCAGATAGGTGAACGCGCCTTTCAGGGTGCCATCACCCCGCGGCGTGCGGATCGTGATATCCAAAGCGCCAGCATCGGCGACGGACGGGGTAAAGACGCGCAGCTTGGTGTCGTCAATGACGGTGATCTCTGATGCCACCGTGTCGCCGAATAGCACGCTGGTCGCACCAGTGAACCCCGAACCGGTCACCGTCACTTCCGTCCCACCCGCTACAGTTCCGGTGGATGGTGTCACGCCAACGGGATCCGCAGGCCCCAAATAGGTGAAAACGCCAGGTAGGGTCCGAAGCGAGCGGTGCGAGTAAAGTAGGAAGTCAACTCCACCAGCATTACCTGCGGGCGGTGTCACAAAACGCATTTCCGAGTCACTGATCACCGTGACCGGGATCTGGCGTGCATCTCCCACCCGCACGCTGCGAACATCGGAAAATCCTGTTCCGGTTATGGTCACGGCCGTACCACCCGCCGCCGGCCCCGCATCCGGCGTGATCGAATTCACGGAGAATGGGTTATAGTAAACGGGATCCGTGCCATACGGGTACGCATTGCCATTTCGGTCATGAAACAGTACACGCGCTGGCCCTGGCGGGTGGGGCACCGTTGTGAACCGCAGCACGTGCCCGTCAGCGGTGAACGGGACCGACATGCCATCGATCGTAATCCGCGTGATGGTATTCAGCCCCCACCCGTTCGCAGTCGCTTCCTCACCACCTCGAGAGTCGTACCACGGCAAATTATCGGCGCTTGGCGCGGGGACGACAACCAATTTCTGCGCCAAGCGGACCGATTCTCCGGAATGAATGTTTGTTGCGGAGAATTCGTACTCTCCCGACTCCGACCAGGCGTTCTGCTGCAAACGCATCTCCGTATCGGAAATACCAACAGTCCGCGCTTCATTCCCGTTCATGTAGAGCCTGAAACCGACCTGCGCAAACCCCGATCCCCGAATCGTGGGGCCCGGGCCTCCGATCAAGGCAGGAACTGTCGAAGGGGTGATTCCGGTAAGCGTCAGTGGGACCGCTGCCGTGACACCTGCACCGTCGGACTCAGATCGTGCTCCGGCCGATGGCACTGCAGGCTTAGCCCCGTCCGACTCTGACGCGCGGTGCCGCCCGGGCGTTGGATCAGCCGTCGGGATGATCGGGTTCGGTTCCGGCGACGCGACCAGTCCCGTGCCAGGGGTAGCCCCCGGATTAGGCAACGGCGTCGGATTCGGTGTCGGTGTCGGCGTCGGCGTCGGCGTCGGCGTCGGATCCGCTTCCTGCCTTGGCTGGGGGATTGTCTGCGTCGCGGCGATCGCCGAAACTGAATCGGTTCCTATAATGCTTATCAGGATTCCAAGTCCAAAAACCATCACCCACAGTCGAGCACTGAACAGCCTACAGAAAATACGAATCACCCTTCCCTTGACAGGCGTCGCCCGAATCTCGAGCGCCATCTGATGTATCCGCGATTACCGCTCCGAACACTGTATAATTCTGCAAGCTGAAAGTCATCAATACTCAGAATGCAAGCCATTTGGATGCAGCCTGAACGAAAGATGGAAAGCTCCCTTTGCCACGCCCAACTAACAGATGAGTGTCACACTCGGCCGCAAGTAAACACCTCACCCAACTATCGACATAATCTTTCGACCTCAGCATTTTGATCAGGTCTAAATCTTGTCTTTCAATGGAGGCATCGCACCTGCTTTTTTCAACCGGCCGCCTCGATAGTTTCATTGTCAAGCACGAACCAGATTGGTTGTGCTGAAATTACGGTCGGATTTCGTACGCACGGCTTCGCCGTCGCCGCATCCGAGTACGCGGTTTTGGTCGACACGACCTGGCAGCGCCGGCTGCAGAAAGTGTGGGTTCCCTGGAGCCTGGCGACACATGGGGTACTCCGGCCGCGAGAGGCCGTTGACCGGAAATTGCCGCATGCGGCGAGGCCTCGCCCATCCGCTGCCCGGCGGCGGGCACGGCTAGACCCGCTTGCGGTCCTGCTACATCGTCTGAATCGCTCGATTCCGCTGGCGGAGCCCAACTTCTGCCTCCGCCGCGCCGGGCTGGGCCGGCCGAGCTGCAGCAGGTTCAAATCCCGGATCGCTCGTCGCCGCGCCACGACGAGCTCCTCGTCCGTCATCCACTGCAACGCCTCAACGCCGAACTTCACCAGCCACGTCCCCGGCCGGAGCAGCATGCACACGCCCTGCACCAGCAGTGCCCCGTGGGCTTCACGCAGCGCAGCGGAACGATTCCACCGGACGCCGCGGATACCGGATGAATCCACCTCGCAAACGCTCCGATGATCTGGCCAACGGTGCAGGAGAAGGGTTAGCCAGCCTTCCGCGCGAGGAGGTCATGCACGGCCTCGCGGACCATGACCGCCTGCTTCTTCCCGCTGCGCTCGCCAAGCTGCACGAGCGCGTCGAAATCATCCTTCGTGACCGCACCCCGCACCACCGGCGACGGGCCGCTCTGGCCAGCACCGACCGGCGGCCGGCCCGGGGTCCGCATCGCCTTCGCGATCGCCTCCTCGGAACCAAACTCTCGGAGCAGGAACGCGCGCCCCTCAGCCCCCGCAGCAGCCCCCGACTGTGCGCTCGACGGCGCAGCCAACGGCACCTCCGGGTCAGTCAGGCGCGCTGCCAGCGCGTCGTAATCCACATCACGCTCACCCATGAGGGTTCTCCTCTCGATACCGACGGAACTTCGGACCCAGCTCCATCGCGTGCAAGATCACGGCCTGTCGCGACGAGTCCGGGAACTCATGCACCAGGATCTCCACCTCGCGATCCGTCTGCGGGTGCGCGGGGCCGATGAACAACACGATGCGCCCCTCGGGGACCGGGTCCGCAAGCACCGCCCGGTACGTCGGGTGCAACAGCACGTGCACCTGACCCTGCCGCGGCACACCATGCTTGTCAGTCGAGCCTCGCCGCACCGGTGCCGCGCGTCACGGATACAGTAAGCGGCCCTAATAAACAAGCCGACAACGTCGCGGTCGCAAAGTGGCGAATTCTGGTGGTCGCCGCAACGATTGCTGATCAGGGTGCCACTGTTGCAGTGAAGAGCGCAGCGGGTGTGTGCCAGCCGAGGGACTTGCGTGGTCGGGTGTTGAGCAGGTTTTTCACCCGGGCGAGTTCGGCAGCGGTGACGGCCATGAGGTTGTGTTTGCAGGAGAGGTACTGTCGGAGCGGCGAATTGGTGTTCTTGTTCGAGCCGCGCTGCCAGAACGCGGCGGGGTAGCTGAAGAACACGCCATCCTTGAAAATGTCGGCGAGAAGATCGTGCCGGGCCATCTCCGGCCCCTGATCCGACACTCATGTCCGCCGCGCGTGCGCAGGAAGCGACAACAGCGCAGTTCGGATTGCCGCGTCCACGGACTCGCTGCCCCGGTCCTTGCCAAGGCGGACGAGCTTGACCAGCCGTGGCTTGCGGTCAGCGAGCGTCGCGGTAACGGACTCACCGCGACGGCCAATGATCAAGGCACTCTCGAAGTCGCCAATCCTGAAGCGTTCCTTGACCGCGACGGGCCGTTCACCGATCAGTTTCGCCACGACAATGAAGCGGGGCCGGCGGCTCTTCGCGGTCGTCGCGGGAACCGCGGGCCCCGACCGGTCCGTAGACGCCGTGTCAGCGCACGGGCAAGTCCGTTTGGGCCGCCGAAGTACAGGTCCTGGTAAATAGTGTCGCGGCAAACGTGCCATCCCGTCCGGCCGGGATGCTCGCTCCGAAGCGATGCCGCGATGCCGCAGCTCGAGCTTGGACTGCACCAACTGCTATAGCTGACGTTCGCGTGCGAACACAGTCCGATGGGTCGGGCGTGCGTTCTACCGAGATCTCGCATGCGCGAGAGCAGCGGCGCAGACACTGCGATCGCTGAGGAGCATGTGCCCGCGGAGTTACCGGCTGACCGTGGACGGAGAGCGCCGCGGTCGGCGGGCAGCACCTCGGCACACATTCCGCTCCCGACCAACGTGACGAACTCGTTCTCTCACGCCAGCCGCCGTTTCCGTCCTAGCAAACGCCCCTACTTCTCAGGAGTCAACCGAACCTGCAGCAGTCCCGCTTTTGCCTCGCGCCTGCGAACCGCGCCTGAACGCATCGACCTAGGCAGCATCGGGCATGAAATTTAACGGGCCGATCAAAGCTGCAGCAGTTCGCCTGCCGCCACTGTGGCGATGCAGCGGTCAAGCCCACATCGACGCCGATCCGCATCGAAGTAGCAGGCGTGGTCGTCCGCAACAAGTCGATCGGTTCGTATGTGTCAGTGGCGGCGAGATGCCAGGATATTTCGCCTCCTTGACCGCTAACACAGACGGTTCAGCTCCCCGTGCGAACCTGACGCTATGAGACGCCGAGTGTTCGTGCAGACAGTACTCGTCGTGGACGACGATCCCAACGTGCTCTTCGGCGTTCGCATCGCACTCGAAACCGACGGGCATCGCGTTGTCACCGCCGCTGATGGAAGAGGCGCGTTGGCCGCGGTCGCGCGGGAAGATCCGGACGCTGTGGTACTTGACCTCTCCATGCCTTTTCTGGATGGCGTGGGTGTCTGCCGGACACTACGAGCAGCAGGTGATGACGTGCCAGTGCTGATGCTGACAGCCCACGATCGGCCAACAGAGCGTGTGACCGGACTTGATGCGGGCGCCGACGACTACCTCGGGAAACCCTTTGATGTTAGCGAGCTCCGGGCACGAGTCCGAGCCCTCACACGACGCCGGAATAAAGAACAACTCGCGGAAGAGTATCCGACGTGGCGGGGCGTAGCCCTGGACATCCACCAGCGGCGGCTCATTTGCGGAACCGACTGGGTCAACCTGACCCGCACCGAGACCATCATTGCCGACCTGCTCTTCCGAGACGCGAACCGGGTGAGTACGCGCGACGAACTCATAGACGCAGTGTGGCGGGACGGATCAGCGCCAGCAAGCAACGCCCTCGACGTGGCCGTCGCAGGGCTCCGGAAGAAGATCGTGGCGTTCACCAATGGCCCTGCGATTCGTGCGGTACGCGGTCTCGGTTACCGTCTTGCTCCATGACTGATGCCGCTCAGCCGTATCGGAGAACGGGTGCGCTGCGGCAGCGTCTGGCCACAACTATCGCCGCGGTGGGCGGCATGACATTGGTGATCGTCTCGGCGGGACTGGATATTTCGGTGGGGTCGATC
>JBCEBZ010000595.1:0-8118 GCA_039206675.1 Rhodococcus sp. (in: high G+C Gram-positive bacteria)
AGTTGGCCTTCTGGTTCAGGATCGCGTCGATGCAGACGGCGGTCTTGCCCGTCTTACGGTCGCCGATGACGAGCTGACGCTGTCCGCGGCCGATCGGGGTCATCGCGTCGATGGCCTTGATGCCGGTCTGCAGCGGCTCCTCGACGGGCTGACGCTCGAGGACCGAGGCAGCCTGCAGCTCGAGGGCGCGGGTCTCGTCGCTCGCGATCTCGCCCAGGCCGTCGATCGGCTGGCCGAGCGGGTTGATGACGCGGCCGAGGAAGGCGTCGCCGACGGGTACCGACAGCACGTCGCCGGTCCGCTTGACTTCCTGACCTTCCTGGATGTTCTCGTAATCGCCCAGGATGACGGCACCGATCTCGGTGGCATCCAGGTTGAGCGCGACGCCCAGAATTCCGCCGGGGAACTCCAGCAGTTCGTTGGCCATCGCCGAAGGCAGGCCACTGACGTGCGCGATGCCGTCGCTGGTGTCGGTCACGACGCCGACCTCTTCGCGGGAGGCCTCCGGGGAGTAGCTCGCGGTGTAGTTCTCGATCGCGCTACGGATCTCGTCGGAGGAGATCGTCAGCTCCGCCATGTTTTTCCTGCTCTCGGTGTCTGGTCTTCGAAAAGATCTGGGGTATGGGGTTCGGTTGCGGACTACTTGAGGGACTTCCGCAACGCTGCGAGACGTCCCGCTCCGCTGCCGTCGATCACCTCGTCGCCCACCCGGACGACCAAGCCGCTGAGGAGTTCAGGATCGACCTCCACGTGAACCGTCACCGGCTTCCCGTAGGTACGGGTGAGGGTGGCGGTCAGCCGATCCGACTGCTCACTGGACAGCGGTGCAGCGCTGCGCACCTTGGCGACAACCGCCTTCCGCTGTGCTGCTGCCAGATTCGACAGTTCGTCGAAGGCGTCCGCGGGTGCGGAGTTCTTCAACCGGCCCACTGCCTGGGTCGCCAATGCCTCGGAGACCGCGGTGACCTTGCCGTACAGCAGCTTGGAGAGCAGGTCACGCTTGCCCTTCGCCGGTACGGAACGGTCGGACAGTGACTGCTCGAGCTTCGGGTCACCGGCAACGATGCGGCCGAGGCGGAAGAGCTCGTCCTCGACGGCGTCGAGCTGTCCCTGATCGGCCGCTGCCTTCAGCAGCGATTCCCGACCGAGGAGCACCAGCGAGTTGAGCAGGTCGGAGGTGGCGGACCAGTCCTGGCCCACCGCCGACTTCACGACGGCGAGGGTCTCGGCCGAGACCTTGCTGCCGAACACCTGCTCGGCCAGACCTTCGCGAACGCTCCCGGTCGTCGAGGTGTCCGACAGGGCACTCCGGAGAGTGCGCTGCTCGTCCAGGATCTCGACGACCGAGAACAGCTCGGCCCCGATCTGGGCCGCGGCCGCTGTGGCTGCTCCGGCAGAGACGGATCCCAAGGCCGAAGACAACGCAGCACGGGTCTGCGTCAAGGCCTCACGGCTCGCTGCGTACATGGTGCTCACTTCCCTGCTGCGGAATTTGCGCCGATGGAGTCGAGCTCGTTCAGGAATCGATCGACCGTGCCGGCCCGCTTCACGTCGTCGGCGAGGGACTCACCGATGAGCTTCTCCGCGAGGTCGACGGCAGTGCGGCCGAGATCGCCGCGCAGTTCGGTGACGATCTGCTGACGCTGCGCAACCAGCTGGTTGTTGCCGGCGGCCACGATGCGGTCGCTTTCTTCCTGAGCCTGTGCCTTCATTTCGGCGATGATCTGCTGCCCCTGGGTGCGCGCGTCCTCACGGATCTGCGCAGCCTCGGTGCGAGCTTCGGCGAGCTGAGCGCGGTACTGCTCGAGCGCCGCCTTCGCTTCGGCCTGGGCCTCTTCGGCCCGCTTGATGCCGCCGTCGATCTGCTCGGTTCGCTCGGCAAGGACCTTCTGGAACATCGGAAGGACGTACTTCCAGAAGACGAAACCAACGATGACCAGGCAGACGATCGACCAAACGATGTCATACGTCGCGGGGAGGAGAGGGTTGTGACTCTCTTCCTCTGCCGCGAGCAATGCGATGTTGGCTGCCATGACGGTCTTAGAAAATGAAGCCGGCGACGAGGCCGATCAGCGCGAGGGCTTCGGTGAAGGCGATACCGAGGAACATCGTGGTACGAACCTGTCCGGCCATCTCGGGCTGGCGAACCATGCCCTCGATCGCCTTACCGACGACGATACCCACGCCGATGCCGGGGCCGATCGCGGCGAGGCCGTAGCCGATGGCTCCGTAGCCCTTCGCCGTGGTGGTGGTCTCGACCGCTTCCTGTGCCAGGTACGCGAGGCTCATGGTGTTTCGTTCCCTTTCTGTTGACCTCCACCGTGTTCGGCGAGGCTCAGTTCTTGGTGTAGCTGGTCGTGAAGCTTTGTGGTGCTCAGTGCGAATCCGCGTGCAGCGCCAGATCGATGTACACCGACGTGAGCAGCGCGAAGACGTAGGCCTGCAGGAAGATCACCAGCAGTTCGAAGAAGGTGAATGCAATGCCGGCGGCAAGCGAGGCCACACCGAACACGGCCTGGAACCCACCGGAGACGAAGAAGAAGTACTGGGTGGCACTGAAGAACAGCACCAGCAGGATGTGGCCGGCCAGCATGTTGGCCATGAGACGAACCATGAGCGTGAACGGCCGGAGGACGAACGTCGAGATGAACTCGATCGGCACGAGCAGGAAGTGCAGCGGGAGCGGCACACCCGGGACCACGATGCTGCTCTTCACGTACTTGAAGAAGCCGTACTTCTTGATGCCGACGTAGTTGAACACGATGTACGCCAGGGCGGCGAGCACGAGCGGCATGCCGATTCGCGCGTTCGGCGAGATGTTGATGAAGGGGATGATGCTGCCGAGGTTGCTGGCGAGCACCAGGAAGAAGATGGTGGTGATGACCGGCAGGAAGCGCTTGCCCTGCTCCTTGCCGAGAATTTCTTCCGCGATGTTGATCCGCACGAAGTCGAGCGCGATCTCGCCGATGTTCTGGACACCGCGAGGAATGATCTTCGGGCTGCGCATCGCGATGACGAAGAAGAGCATCATCAGTGCGGACAGCAGGATGCGAACCAGCATCAGGCGGTCGAGTTCGAACGGAGTCCCTTCGAACAGGACCGCGGGCGGGAAGAAGTCGTTCAGGGAAGGCGCGTGGAATTCTTCCGCGGCCACGTTGATGACGCTCAGCGTTCTCTCCCGTAGTCGGTCCGCAGCCTTCGTTGACTGCGGTTCGATCGGACATTGACGATCAAACAAGTCGACAAGCTCGACTCGCGTATTCGTCAGCTGCTGTGGACTGTTCGAGTCCAGCGTCTGTCGGTGTCGGCGACTCTCGTCGACTCGGCGGCCCTGGAAGTGCGGCCACCTACAAGCATGCAATACCGGCGAGTAACTGACTCGCCCTCTCATTGCTCTCGCTTGACCCAGACCTTAGCAAGTCATCTACGACGTTGTGTAGACGGGGTCGGGGTCGATTCAATTTTACTACATCTCGTAGTACTACTTATCGTCCGAATCGGGCGATCCACCGTCGTCCGACGGCGTGGGTTCGACGTACGGCGCCTTGGTGCCGAGCACGCCGAACGTTTCCGCGCCCAGAACGATGACCAGCGAAAGCACCATGACCAGCACCAATGCCGTCTTGTCGTAGAAGTCGAGCGGTTTGAGGACGGCGAGGACCGTGATCGCGAGGATCATCTTCAGCAACCAGGTACCGAGCAGTACCGCTCCCGCCGTCAGTGCCGGGAGCTTCGCGGTGAACAGCACACCGAGCGCGGTGCACAGGATGAACCCTCCCCCGACGGCCGCACCGAGAAGTGCCCCGTACAGGCCCGGCTTGCCCGCGACGAGAAACGCGACGATCGAACCGACCACTGCCAGCACGATCAGCCCGAGAACTCCGTAGCGGACGGCAGCCCGCAACGACGCGGTGTGATCAGGGGCGGAGGCAGGGGTGAACGTCACGGTCGCCAAGGGTAGTGGATCTTCGCCGGTCCGCGGCAACCCTCCCGTCAGCCCCGGCGGTCGTGCTGCTGTCCGCGAATCGACGGGACAGCCGTCACGACCAGTGCGAACACGAGGCCTCCCGCCACCAGGAGCACGACGACGCGACGGTCGAACAGGGCCGAACCGACCGCGCCGAACGCCAGCACACCGACCCACAAGTAGATGAGCAGCACGACTCGACGATGCGAATGCCCGATCTGCAGGAGCCGGTGGTGGAGGTGCATCTTGTCGGGGCTGAACGGGCTCACCCCGGCGCGGGTTCGCCGGACCACTGCCAGCAACAGGTCGAGGATCGGAATGAACATGACCGCACCGACCAGCAACAGCGGAGAGA
Source organism: Rhodococcus sp. (in: high G+C Gram-positive bacteria) (assembly GCA_039206675.1). Classification (GTDB taxonomy): domain Bacteria; phylum Actinomycetota; class Actinomycetes; order Mycobacteriales; family Mycobacteriaceae; genus Rhodococcus_F. The sequence continues at coordinate 4,323 of JBCEBZ010000595.1, forward strand.
GCAGACCGAGCAGGTCGCGGGTGCCGTACGCGGTCAACGGAATGCGACCGGACGCGCTGGTGGAGATGGCCGCGAGCATCAGCCCGATCAGCATCGAGCCGGAGTCACCCATGAAGATTTTGGCGGGCTGGAAGTTGTGCGGAAGGAATCCGAGACACGCACCTGCCAGCGCGGCGGCGATCAGAGCGGGCGGATAGGCGCTGACGTCGCCGCCCTGATCGTGCAGAAGTCCCACCGAGAACACGCAGATCGCGAGCGAGGAGATCAGGCCGAGGCCCGCGGCGAGGCCGTCGAGGCCGTCGACGAAGTTCATGGCGTTCACCATCACCACCGCGACACCCACGGTGACGAGACCGGCCTGGAGCTGGTCGAGGATGACCGTGCTGCCGTCCCCGAACGGCATGTAGACGATGAACCAGCTCACCCCCATCACGACGAGGATTCCGGCCGCGGTGACCTGGCCGACGAACTTCGTGAGCGCGTCCAGGCCCCAGCGGTCGTCGACGACGCCCACCAGCACGATCACGAACCCCGAGACCAGGGCGGCGGGGATGTCGGAGGTGAACTCGAAACCCCTGGTGAGCGCCGGTAGCTGTTGCGCGAACAACAACGCGACGAGCATGCCGAGGTACATGCCCACCCCGCCGAGGCGCGGCGTCGGGGTGACGTGGACGTCCCGGTCCCGCGGCACCGCCACCGCGCCGAACCGCAGCGCGAACAGCCGCACGGCCCCGGTGGCGAGGTAGGTCACCACCGCGGCCGTGAAGAGGACGAGCAGGAGTTCACGCAGGGGGACACCCGCGCCCCCACCTGCTTGGGCCAGCACCACGCCGGCCGACTCGGCAGCACTCACTGGGCGGACAGACTCTCCGCCGTCACTCCGAGCACGTCGGCGACATCGCCGGTGGGCACCGCGCCTACACGCAGGATCCGCGGGGCCGCGCCGGTGAGGTCGACGATGGTCGAGGCCTGCCCCTGTTCCGCCCGGCCACCGTCGAGGTACACGCTCGCCGATCCGCCGAGTTGCTCACGGGCTTCCTCCACCGTCGTGGCGGGCGAGCGCCCGGAGACGTTCGCACTCGACACCGCGAGCGGTCCGACCTCACGCAGCAGTTCGAGGGCGACCGGATGCAGCGGCATGCGCAGCATGACCGTGCCCCGGGTGTCGCCGAGGTCCCACGCCAGCGAAGGCGCTTGTTCCACAACGAGACTCAGCCCGCCGGGCCAGAACGCGCGGATGAGGTCGCGGGCCTGCGGGCGCACGCTGTACACCAGGCCGTCGATCGTGTTCCACGAACCGACGAGCACGGGCACCGGCATGTCGCGACCGCGACCCTTGGCCCGCAGGAGGGCGGCGACGGCCTCGCTGTCGAAGGCGTCCGCGCCGATTCCGTACAGCGTGTCCGTGGGGAGCACGACGAGACGCCCGGCCTTCAGCGCATTCTTGGCCGCACTCAGTCCGGCGGAGCGTGAATCGGGAAGGCCACAGTCGTAAACGGTACTCACCGGTTCATTCTTTCACCCTCGGCGTCGGCCCCTGCACGCTGCGCCTCGATATCCGTTGCGACGCGCCGGGCCACGACGAAGCGCGGCTTCCCTGCCAGGTCGGGGTGCTCCGCGACCTCGCCGAACACCCGCCGGGACGCGAACAGTGCCGCCACGTCGGACCCGTTGGAGTCGTCGTGTTCGATTCCCACCGCTCCCCCGATGCGCAGCCAGCGCGCGACGTTCGAGATCATCGGCTTGATGACGGACAGACCGTCCGGTCCGGCGAACAGCGCGCTGTGCGGATCGTGGTCGGCGACCTCGGGTTCGAGTTCGACACCCTCCGGGATGTACGGCGGATTCGCGACGATCAGGTCGACCCCGCCCTCGAGCCCGGCGAGCAACGTCCGGTCGGTCACGTCGCCCTGGTACAGCCGGATCGGCGCGTCACCTGCCTGTTCGCGGGCGTCGGCGTTACGACGGGCCCACGCGAGTGCATGCGGTTCCAGTTCGACGGCGTGCACGACGGCGTCGGGGCGGGCGTTGGCGATCGCCAGCGCGAGCGCGCCCGACCCGGTGCACAGGTCGAGGACCACCGGCGGATGCTGATCGCAGCTTCCGAGGAATGCGAGCGCCCACCCGAGCAGCAGTTCCGTCTCGGGGCGCGGTACGAAAACGCCGGGGCCCACCTCGATGTCGATGTCTCCCATCGCGGCCGTACCGAGGATGTACTGCAACGGAATCCGTTTGGCCCGCTGGTCGACCATCTTCTTGTAGGCGTCGATCACCGACTCGTCGACGAGCGGGACGAGCCCGAGCCGGGTCCGCTCCACCCCCAGCAGGTGTGCCGCGAGCAGTTCGGCGTCCGCACGGGAGCTACGCACCCCGGCCTCGTCGAGTTGCGCGGTTGCGTCGATCAGGGCCAGGCGAAGAGGAAGGCGACTCACAGGTACAGACTGCCACGCGGCCCGCCGTCCGGTGGCGCGGTCCCGGCTTCGCGGTTACTCCGCGGCGAGCCGCGCCTCACGGTCCGACTTGCCGAGCGCGTCGAGGAGGGCGTCGAGTTCACCGTCGAGGACCGCGTCCAGGTTGTGGGACTTGAATCCGATCCGGTGATCGGTGATGCGGTTCTCCGGGAAGTTGTAGGTGCGGATCCGCTCGGACCGGTCGACGGTGCGGACCTGGCTCTGCCTGCCCGCCGACGCCTCCGCGTCCGCGGCCTCCTCCGCCGCAGCCTGCAGCCGGGCGGCGAGCACCTGCATGGCGCGAGCCTTGTTCTGCAACTGCGAGCGTTCGTTCTGACAGGTCACGACGATGCCGGTGGGCAGGTGCGTGATCCGGACCGCGGAGTCGGTGGTGTTGACACCCTGACCGCCCTTGCCCGAGGAGCGGTAGACGTCGATGCGCAGATCGGTTTCGTCGATCTGCACCTCCTCCACCTCTTCCGGTTCCGGGTAGATGAGGACACCGGCGGCGGACGTGTGGACGCGTCCCTGCGATTCCGTCACGGGCACGCGCTGCACCCGGTGAACACCGCCCTCGAACTTCAGCCGCGCCCAGACCCCGTCACGCACATCGCCCTTCGACTTGATCGACAGCGTCGCGTCCTTGTATCCGCCGAGGTCGGAGACGGTCGCGTCGAGGATCTCGACCCGCCAGCCGTGACGCTCGGCGTACCGGACGTACATCCGGGCCAGGTCGGAGGCGAACAGCGCGGATTCCTCGCCCCCCTCCCCCGACTTCACCTCGAGCACGACGTCGTCGCCGTCGTGCGGGTCGCGGGGGGCCAGAAGGTCGGTGAGGGTCTTGTCCAGTTCGAGGACCTGCTCCTCGAGTGCGGGCACCTCGGCGGCGAAGCTGGAATCGTCGGCGGCGAGTTCACGCGCCGCGTCCAGATCGTCCTGCGCCGACTTGAGCCTGGTGTATGTCGCCATGATCGGCGCGAGCTCGGCGAATCGCTTGCCCGCCTTGCGGGCCGCGGACGCATCGTTGTGCAGGGCCGGGTCCGCCAACTGCTGCTCCAGGCCGGCATGTTCGGCCAGGATGTCGTCGATGGCCGAAGGCTGGGTGGTCCCTGCCATGATTCGCTCCGCTCTGCGTTCTTCTCGGGAATGGGCACAAAAAAGCCGACGCCCGGCCTGCAATTATCGCAGGACGGGCGTCGGCGGAACAGCTAGGACTCTGCAGATTCCTTGGCTGCGCCCTTGCCGGCACGCTTGCCGTAGCGAGCCTCGAAGCGGGCGACACGTCCACCGGTGTCGAGGATCTTCTGCTTGCCGGTGTAGAACGGGTGGCACTGCGAGCAGACCTC
>JBCEBZ010000596.1:0-8104 GCA_039206675.1 Rhodococcus sp. (in: high G+C Gram-positive bacteria)
CGTCCAACCTCGTGTCCCCGGCCTCTCGGTCGGGGTTGGTGTCCGTGTCGCTCTGACCTGAAATAAGTTACGCGACGGAAAACGGAGCGTCAAATCCCCAGGTCACAGGTATCCGGTGTGTGAAATCCGCTGGTGGCCCGCGCTGCGCGCGGGCCACCCGACGGAGTCGATCCGAATTACGCCGCTGTGACCCGCCGCACGCTAGTTCGACAGCACTCTGACGCCGGCGAAGTTGCGCTTTCCGCGCCGAACCACGAGCCACGTCCCGTGCAGCAGATCACCCGATTCGGGCGTCCAGTCCTCACTGGAGATCTTCTGGTTGTTGACGGAGGCGCCGCCTTCCTTCACGGCGCGACGGGCCGCGCCCTTGCTCTCGCACAATCCGCTGAGAACGAGAAGGTCGACGATGCTGGACGGCTCGCCCGGCGCGAGTTCCGCGACGGACGCCTCCCGAAGCGCGGCACCGAGCGTCGGCTCGTCCAGGTCCTGCAGTTCCGCGCGCCCGAACAGTGCCTGGCTCGCGAGCTCCACGGCGCGGGTGTTGGCTTCGCCGTGCACGAGTGTCGTCATCTCCGCGGCGAGCCTGCGCTGGGCCTCGCGCGCATGCGGCCGCTCGGCGGTCGCCGTCTCCAGTTCCGCCAGCTCCTCGGCGGAAAGGAACGTGAACCACCGCAGGTACTTGATCACGTCGGCGTCGCCGGTGTTCACGAAGTACTGGTACCACGCGTAGGGGCTCGTCATCTCCGGGTCGAGCCACAGGCTTCCGCCTCCGGTCGACTTACCGAACTTCTTGCCGTCCGCCGACGTGACGAGCGGGACGGTCAGACCGTGAACCGACTCTGCGTCGACGCGCCGGTTCAGCTCGACGCCGGCGATGATGTTGCCCCACTGATCGGATCCGCCGACCTGCAGCGAACAGCCGTGGCTGCGTCGCAGGTGCAGGTAGTCGTTGGCCTGGAGCAGCATGTAGCTGAACTCGGTGTAGGACATGCCGTCGGTTTCGAGGCGGCGCTTCACGGTGTCTCGCGCGAGCATCACATTGACGGAGAAGTGCTTGCCCACGTCGCGGAGGAAGTCGATGGCCGACAGCTTGCCGGTCCAGTTCATGTTGTTCTCGATGACGGCGCCGCTCGGTGAGTCGTCGAAGTCGACGAACCGTTCGAGCTGACCCCGGATCCGGTCGGCCCATTCCGCCACCGTGTCGGCGGAGTTCATCGTGCGCTCCCCGACGTCGCGGGGATCACCGATCAGACCGGTCGCGCCACCGGCCAACACGATGGGGCGGTTGCCCGCGCGCTGGAATCGCTTCAGCGCGAGCAGGGGCACGAGATGGCCGGCGTGCAAACTCGGTCCGGTCGGATCGAAACCGGCATAGAGCGTGACCGGTCCGGCGTCGAGATCACGGCGCAGCGCGTCCAGATCGGTTGATTGGGCAATGAGCCCACGCCAGGTCAGTTCATCGATGATGTTCTCAGTCACGGTTCCGATCATCCCATCTGCTCGTCGGCGGGCATCGCACGCGGGCTTCTGCGGTACGCGGACACGGCCGGCGACTCCGGAATCCAGAAGCGCCACGGACGGTCGGCGGCCGTGCTGACCCCGACCCGGGGGCCGCTCAGCCAGCCGTCCGAGTCCGCGATCTCCAGCCGAACGGGCGAGTCGGCTTCGAACAGTCCGGCACCGTTCTCGGCGAGGGTGATGCCGGTCGCGGACCCCAGGTTGCCGGGCCCGCGCGCCCAGTCGGCCGGCCTCGTGACGCGAGGTCTGCGGGCCCGGACCGTCGCGGACCCGTCGAGCACTTCGCCCGCGCGCAGCAGCACCCCTCCCGCGGTGCCGACCGGGCCGTAGGACACGTTCATACAGAAGTGCATCCCGTAACTGCGGTACACGTACAGGTGCCCGGCCGGGCCGAACATCACCTCGTTGCGCGGGGTCCTCCCCCGGAACGAGTGCGATGCCGGGTCGGGCCACGGCCCGTCCTTCTCCCCGCCGTACGCCTCTACCTCCACGATGCGGATGCGAACGTCGCCGACGATCAGCGTGGATCCGAGGACGATGCGCGCGGCGTCCACGGGTGCCGCCCGGTCGAGTCGATCGATGCTCACGCCCCGATTCTCCACAACCGTTGACGGCGCTGCGCCGACCGCCGCATAATTCATCACACAATGAATTCACCCAGTGATGAATTGAGGTCCACCATGACCGGCACCGCAGCGATCGACATCCGGAATCTGCACGTGCGCAGAGGCAGGAACGAAGTGCTGCACGGCATCGACGTCCAGGTGCCGAGCGGATCCATCACCGGCCTCCTCGGACCCTCCGGATGCGGAAAGACCACGCTGATGCGGTGCGTGGTCGGCACCCAGATCGTGGAATCCGGGACCGTCACCGTACTGGGGTCCCCCGCAGGCTCGGTCTCGTTGCGAAGCCGCGTCGGGTACGTCACCCAGTCCCCCAGCGTGTACGCCGACCTCACGGTCCGGAAGAACGTCGCCTACTTCGCCGCGCTCTACGGTCAGCCGTCGAGCGCGGTCACCGAAGCCGTCGACGCGGTGGGGTTGACGCGCTTCGCCACCCAGAAGGCGGCCGATCTGTCGGGAGGGCAGCTGGGCCGCGTCAGCCTCGCGTGCGCACTGGTGGCGCGCCCCGAGATCCTCGTACTCGACGAACCCACCGTCGGCCTGGACCCACTCCTGCGGGTCGAACTCTGGGAGCGGTTCGAGGAACTCGCCGCCGCGGGAACCACCCTGCTGGTGTCGAGCCACGTCATGGACGAGGCCGAGCACTGCGCGTCGCTCCTGCTCATGAGGGACGGCTACGTTCTCGCGCAGGTTTCCCCCGGCGGGCTCCGGGAACAGACGGGCGAGACGAGCCTCGAAGACGCCTTCCTGAACCTCATCCGCGCATCACACGTCGGGAGTGAGAACTGATGAACGTCACGATCTTCGCGGCCACGGCGGGCCGGATCCTCGCGCAATTGCGTACGGATCACCGCACCGTCGCCATGATTCTGGTGGTGCCCAGCCTGCTGATGGTGCTGCTGTACTTCCTGTATCAGAACGTCCCGGCGCCGCCCGGTCAGCAATCGCTGTTCGAGCGCGTCGCGATCACGATGCTGGGCATTCTGCCGTTCGTCGTGATGTTCCTCGTCACGTCGATCGCGATGCAACGTGAACGGACGTCGGGAACCCTCGAACGTCTGCTCACGACGCCGATGGGCAAGCTCGACCTGCTCGGCGGCTACGCGGCGGCGTTCTCCACTGCCGCTGCCGCACAGGCGGGGCTGGCGTGTGCGGTGGCATTCGGATTCCTCGGCCTCACCACCGAGGGCAGCGTGACGTGGGTGCTGCTGATCGCCGTGCTGAACGCGATCCTCGGTGTCGCCCTCGGGCTGCTGTGCAGCGCCTTCGCGCGCACCGAATTCCAGGCGGTGCAGTTCATGCCGGTGGTCGTGGTTCCCCAGCTCTTCCTGTGCGGACTCCTCGTTCCACGGGATCAGCTCCCCACCTGGCTGGAGTGGATCAGCAACGTCCTCCCGTTGAGCTACGCCGTCGAGGCGTTGCAGCAGGTCGCCACCCACCCCGGCGCAACGGGCCTCATGTGGCGCGACCTCGCCGTGGTCGCCGCCTTCGCCCTGCTCGCACTGTCGCTGGGCGCCGCAACGCTGAGACGCCGCACACCATGACCGACCCCGCGACACGCACGGACGCCACACCCGGGCTGCGGACCGGGCGACGCCCGGGCAATCCGGACACCCGGTCACGAATCTTGGCAGCAGCCCGAAAATTGTTTGCACAGAACGGCTTCGACAAGACCAGTGTGCGTTCGGTGGCTACCGGGGCAGGCGTCGACTCCGCACTGGTCCACCACTACTTCGGAACGAAGCGACAACTGTTCCTCGCGTCGGTGGACATACCGGTGGATCCGACGAAGGTGATCGCGCCGGTGCTCGACACCCCGCGGGACGAGATCGGCAGCCGCCTCGCCCTGGCCGTGTTCTCGGTCTGGGAGTCGCCGCACAAGCCCGCGGTGGTCGCGGCGTTCCGGTCGGCGATGGCGGGGAACGAACCGACCCTCATCCGCACTTTCCTCCTCGAGGTCGTGCTCCGAGACCTCGAACCGCGCGTCGACGAACCACCCGGAACCGGGATGCTGCGCGTTCAGTTGGTGGCATCGCAGATGGCCGGCGTCCTGGTGACGCGGTACGTCCTCGAATTCGAGCCACTCGCGTCGCTGCCCGTCGACGACCTGGTTGCGATCGTCGCACCGACGTTGCAGCGCTATCTCACCGGCGATCTCCCGGTGTGATCAGGCCTCGCCGGCCGCCCGGGCGAGCAGCGTCTCGTGCTCGTCCGCGTCGACGTCCCGGGCCTCGTCGATCAGCAGGACGGGGATCCCGTTCTCGATGGGATACGCCCGCCGAAGGCGAGGGTTGTAGAGCAACTCGTCTCCGACCAACAGCAGAGGACCCTTGTCCTGTGGGCACGCGAGAATGCCGAGCAACGTCGGATCAATAACCACGGAAGTCCTCTCCAACCGTTCGGGTGAGCAGTGTCAGGCTACCGCGCACCGGCGGGCACTCCGGCGGAGCCGTCCCGGAACTCGGCGGCAACCGCCTTGGTCAGCCGCCGGTACTGCTGCGATTCCGGATCGACGTACCACACACGGGTTCCCGGCTTGGGCAGGCCGGCAGCGCTCAGGGCATCGGCATTCGGGCGGTACGAGGACCCCAGCGGGATGTCCCCCACCACCTGGATGATGTCGGGTCGCAGCGCGGGAGCAAGCGCGTCGAGCGCGTCCGAGATCTCCGCCAGCCTCGGCGGCCGTCCGTCCCGGAGGGTGAACGCGGCAACGGCCAGCGTGCGGCCGCCGACCTCCACCCCGTAGGCCACCGCGAGGTCGACACGATCGACGGACCCGAGCGCGTCGACGATCGGCTGGGTGAACACCGCACCCCGGGCAGTCGCGATCACGGTCTTCCTGTGGTCGACCAGCCAGTAGTCGCCGTCGGCGTCGCGGCGGAAGAGGTTCTCCGTCGGAATCCACGCGTCGCCTGCGGCGAAGATTCCCCGCATCGCGCCGCCGGACATCTCGGCGTGCACGCCTGCCCTGCCGAGGAGCAGACCGACCTCGTCGTCCTCGCATTCGCGGATGAATCCCTGCTCGTCCTCCAGCAGCCTGCCGGCGATCGGGTCGTAGGCCGCCAGCCGCACCTCGGCGCTCCCGGGCAGGGGTCGCCCCTTCGCCCCGACCTTCGCGCCTGCGACGTTCGCGAGAACCACGTCACCCTCGGTGGACGCGTAGAACTCGAGGACCTTCGCCGGTGCGAACCGTTCCGTCGTGCGGCGCCACAACCCCTGCGGCATTCCGGATCCGATGAAGAGCCGGACGGGGTGACTACCGTCGAGCGCGAGGTTCTCGGCGTCGAGGATCTCGCGCATCATCGTCCACGTGTAGCTGACCACCGTCACGCCGTAGCGGTGGACTTCTTCGGCGAACCGTTCGGCGTCGAGTCCGCGCGAGAGCGCGATCCGGGATCCACCCGCCACGGCGCCCCCGATGGCGGCGAGCAGGCTCGACGAATGATGCAGAGGTGCAAGGCAGTACACCGTGTCACCGCGATCGAGATCGGCAGCCGAGGCCGTTCCGAACGCCGACAGCGCCCACCGGTAGTTCGTGATCTGCTTGGTCTCCCAGTGCCCGTTGGACTCACTGCAGATGACGAACGCCAGCTCGCGGGCCAGGCCCGGATCGGGCCGATACCAGCCCGGCAACGTCACGGTACCGGGATCGATCTTCTCGAGATCGACGACGTCCGCCGACGGATCCACGTCGAGGTCGCGCTGGGCGCCGCCGCCGAGCACGAGAACCTGCATGCCGGTGGCGATCGCGGCGTCCAGATTCTCCGGATCGGTGACGATGCGCTCGACACCGTCGATGCGGATGGCGCCGTGCACCTCCCGCCCCGGGGGCAGGAGGACCGCCACGGCACCGAGACGGGACAGCGCGACGATGGCGGCGAGCGCGCTCGGGCGCGTCTGCATCACGACGCCGACGTGCGCGGCGGGACGGACACCGGCGTGAATCAGACCGCGGACCACGTTGTCGATCCGCTGATTGACCGCCTCGTAGGTGTGCACGCGATTGTCGAAGAGGAAGCACTCGCCGCCCGGCGCCTTCCGACGCTGTTCGGCCAGCAACCGGCTGAGCGAGATCTGGGTGTGCGGCTGCATCTGGCCGAGCCGGGCCAGCCGGGGCAGTGCCCGCGTCGCCTCGCCGGACAGTTCCACCGTGCCGCGCAACGCGCCGGACGCGAACTCGCTGATCCCCTTGCCGACACCGACACCGACCTCGGCGACCGACGCCACGGTGTGGATGATGCGATCGCTGATGGAGACCCCGGATTCGCTACCGAAGTGCTCGTCGTAGCGCATGAGCTCGATGTTGGTGGGGCGCGGCCCCAGTCCCTCGTTCCACAGCACCCACTTGCCGGTCGTGGGCCACGTGTGCGTCGCCGCGGCAGAACCGACCACGAGACCGAAATGCCCTGCCCGCAAAGTTGATTCGTACACGTTCGCGCGTGGAGCGGCCCGGCGGATGCCGCGGACGGCCAGCGGCTGACCGATGTCGTCGACCTCCCCCACGAACGCGAGGACGGGGCAGGTCAGCTCCGCGAGCGACACCACCTGATCCTTGATCACGAACCCGCCGGTCATCATGCGGTTGTGCACGATGAATTGCTTGAGCAACTCGGCGACGGCCGGACCGGACCACGCAACCCAGCCCTCGGTCGCGAGGAACCGTCGCTGCTGCTCCCGCGGCAACAGCGCTTCCCTGTCGTGCAACTGACGGAGGAAATCCAACCTCGACTTCAGTGTCTTGACGGGGTCGAGGAGCTGAAAACCGGTGCGGGCCATCCACCCCGACACCGCGAGCCGGTTGAAGACGTGGTCCGCGAGGAAGCCCGCGGCGTCGGTGGCGAAACCCGCCGGGATCCCGAACGGCAGCCCGGCGAGCGTGTCGACAGGGCTGCCGAACGTCACGAGTCCGGCGATGTTGCGGCTGCGGCGGTACGCGGCGGCCTGGTAGGCGAACATGCCGCCCTGCGAATATCCGGAGAGATAGACGTCACGACCGGTGTGCGACCGCACCTGATCGATGATCTCGCTGATCGCGACGATGTGGTCGGCGAGATTCCGATCCCAGCCGCCCTCTTCGGAATCCGGAGATCCGAAGTCGACGACCCAGGGGTCGATTCCCATCGAGCGCAGGATGCCGACCGCACCCTGGTCCCGTGTCACGTCGTAGACGTCGGCCGACATCATCATCGGCGGGACCAGGACGATCGGAGGTCCGGCGTCGGCCGGGTCCGTGTCGGGGAAATACCGCCGCAGCCGATACATCGGTGCGCGTTCGACCACCTCGAACGGCGATGTGGTGAGGTCCGTCTCGAGTCCGCCGAGACGGACCACCTCCAACCCGTTCTGCGCCGTCGCCACCACGCGACGGATCGGGCCCATCACCGTTTCGGTATTCAGTCCCACGAATACTCTCCCAGACTCTCGAACCGTGACGCACGCCTCGCCGCCGCCCGCCCTCACCCTACTGCGCCCCGACAGTCACACAGCCCTGATCCGGGCGTCCGACGCCGGTGTCATCGACACCATTCGCGCAGCGACTCCGACAGCTGACGGACCCCGCCCAACTGTTCGGCCACACGGATACCGGCCGTACCGCCGCGAGCGTTACGCGAGGCGATCGAGCCCTCGACGGTGAGCACCTCCCGCACGTCCGGGGTGAGGGCCGGGTCGACCCCGGCGAGTTCCTCGTCGGTGAGATCCTCGAGTCCGGCACCCCGCGCCTCGGCGACGCGGACGCACGCCCCCGCCGCCTCGTGCGCGACGCGGAACGGGACGCCCTGGCGGACGAGCCACTCGGCGATGTCGGTGGCCAGGGTGAAGCCCGCCGGTGCCAGTTCCGCCATTCGATCCGTGTGGAATTCGAGGGTGGAGACCAGTCCGGTGATCGCAGGCAGGAGCAATTCGAGCTGCGCCACCGAATCGAAGACCGGCTCCTTGTCCTCCTGCAGATCCCGGTTGTACGC
>JBCEBZ010000597.1:0-8100 GCA_039206675.1 Rhodococcus sp. (in: high G+C Gram-positive bacteria)
ACCCCAGACCGCGCGAATGGGGTATCACGTTGCGGCACACCACATCCAGACCATCGGCCCACACGCCGGCCGATTCCAGACCGCGTTCGATCGCCCGGACCACCAGATGGGACGGACCCCACGGCACGTCGTCGGCACCCTCGCCCTCGACTCGGATGTTCAGCCCCGAAGCCGTGGTCGTCACGGTGATCTCGTCGTACAGTCCGAGCGCGATGCCCAGCGTGTCGAAACCCGGGCCGAGGTTGGCGCTCGACGCAGGAACGCGGGCGGTCACGGTGAGGCCCGCGGGGAGGGTCTGTGTCATGGCGGCGGTCTGGTCCTGCGGCGTGGTGGGCGTGGGAGCCCCCACTACGCCAGCTCGAGGGCCGAGGCGACAGCGACAGGGTCGACCGGGATCGGTTGGACCTCAGGCATACCCGCCAACGCCGTGTCGGGGTCCTTGAGGCCGTTACCGGTGACCGTGCAGACGACGGTCAGCCCGGAGTCCAGCCAGCCCTCCTTACGGGCGGCGAGCAGGCCCGCGACGCTCGCGGCCGACGCGGGTTCGACGAAGACCCCTTCGGTCCTGGCGATGAGCCGGTACGCCTCGAGGATCTCGTCGTCGGTGGCGGCCCGGAAGGCGCCGTGCGACTCCTCCTTGGCGGCGACAGCGCCGTTCCAGGAAGCGGGCGAGCCGATGCGGATCGCGGTCGCGATGGTCTCCGGGTTCTTCACCGGCGCACCGTGGACGAGCGGCGCCGCGCCCGCGGCCTGCACGCCGAGCATGCGCGGCTTCACGCTGGTGAGCCCGTCCGCGTAGTACTCGGAGTACCCGCGCCAGTAGGCGGTGATGTTGCCGGCGTTGCCGACCGGGAGGGCGTGCACGTCGGGGGCCTTGCCGAGGGCGTCGCAGATCTCGAACGCCGCGGTCTTCTGACCCTCGATGCGGACCGGGTTCACCGAGTTCACGAGCCCGATCGTGGGGAATTCCGCGGTGGTCTTGCGGGCCAGTTCGAGGCAGTCGTCGAAGTTGCCCTGCACCTGGATGATCCGCGCACCGTGCATGACGGCCTGCGCGAGCTTGCCCATCGCGATCTTGCCCTGCGGCACCAGCACGGCGCAGGTCATCTTCGCCTTGGCGGCGTACGCGGCGGCGGAGGCGGACGTGTTACCCGTGGACGCGCACAGGACGGCCTGCTGGCCGCGGGCCAGCGCATCGGTGACGGCCATCGTCATGCCGCGGTCCTTGAACGAACCGGTGGGGTTGAGCCCCTCGACCTTCAGGTAGACGTCGCAACCGGTGATCTCCGAGAGGTGCCCGGCGGGCAGCAGCGGGGTGCCGCCCTCGCGCAGGGTGACCGTCTTCCAGTTCGGTCCGATGGCGAGGCGGTCGCGGTAAGCCTCGATCAGCCCCGGCCAGGGGGTGTGAACGGGGTTACGGGTGCCGGTCATTGTTCGGTGCCTTCCAGTCGCAGCACGCTGGTCACAGCGGTGACGAATTCGAGTTTGCTCAGGGCCTCAACGGTTTCCGACAGGGCAGAATCCGTCGCGACGTGGGTCACGACGACGAGGCGGGCGCCGTCGCCGGCACCTTCCTGCCGCACGGTCGAGATGCTGACGCCGTGCTGCGAGAATTCGGCAGCCACCGCCGACAGGACCCCGGCCTTGTCCGTCACCTGCATGTTGACGTAGTAGCGGGTGGGGATGTCGCCGATCGGTGCGATCTTCAGCTTGGCGTACTTGGACTCGCGCGGTCCGCGGCCACCGTTCACCTTGTTACGCGCGGCCATCACCAGGTCGCCCATCACGGCCGACGCGGTGGGGGCGCCGCCGGCGCCCTGACCGTAGAACATCAGGCGCCCGGCGTTCTCCGCCTCGACGACGACCGCGTTGAACGCACCGTTGACCGAGGCCAGCGGGTGCTCCAGCGGCACGAGAGCCGGGTAGACCCGCGCGGAGATCCGCTCCTTGCCCTCGGGGGTGGTGATCCGCTCGCAGATGGACAGCAGCTTGATCGTGCAGTCGAGGGCGCGAGCCGACGTCAGGTCGGCCGCGGTGATCTTGGAGATCCCCTCGCGGTACACGTCGGCGGCGGTGACCCGGGTGTGGAACGCGATCGACGCGAGGATGGCAGCCTTGGCCGCGGCGTCGTAGCCCTCCACGTCGGCGGTCGGGTCGGCCTCGGCGTATCCCAGGCGTCCGGCCTCGGCGAGGGTCGCGGCGTAGTCCGCGCCGGTCTCGTCCATCGCCGACAGGATGAAGTTGGTGGTCCCGTTCACGATTCCGGCGACCTTGTTCACCCGGTCGCCGGCGAGCGACTGGATGAGCGGGCGGATCACGGGGATCGCGCCGGCCACCGCGGCCTCGAAGTAGAGGTCGACGTTGTGCAGTTCCGCGGCCTCGGCCAGTTCACCGGTGTGATCGGCGAGGAGCGCCTTGTTGGCGGTGACGACGGACTTGCCGGAGTTCAGCGCCGAGAGAATCAGCTTGCGGGGCAGATCCATGCCCCCGATCACCTCGACGACCAGGTCGACGTCGTCGCGGGCCACGAGGGACTCCGCGTCGGTGGTCTGCAACTCCTCGGGAATTCCGCGGTCCTTGCCGGGGCGGCGGACGGCCACTCCACGCAGTTCCAGCGGGGCGCCGACGCGAGCCTCGAGGTCTTCGCTGTGCTCCCGCAGGATGCGCACGACCTCACTCCCGACGTTGCCGAGGCCGAGGACGGCCACACCGATAGCGCGATGCGCCGATTCGCTCGTCACTCTTGTACCTCCAAGCTCAACAGGTCTTCCACGGTTTCCCTCCGGAGGATCAGGCGCGACTGTCCGTCGCGCACAGCCACCACGGCAGGGCGGGCGAGCAGGTTGTACCTGCTCGACATCGAATAGCAGTATGCACCGGTGGCCGCGACGGCGAGCAAGTCGCCGGCGTCGATGTCCTCGGGCATCCAGGTGTCGCGGATCACGATGTCACCGGACTCGCAGTGCTTGCCGACGACGCGGGACACCACCGGTGCCGCGTCGCTGACCCGCGAGACCAGTTTGGCCTCGTACTCCGCCTGGTACAGCGCGGTGCGGATGTTGTCGCTCATTCCGCCGTCGACGCTGACGTACCGGCGGGTGAGGTTGCTGCCGACGGTGACGTCCTTGATGGTGCCGACCTCGTACAGCGTGACCGTACCCGGCCCGGCGATCGCGCGGCCGGGTTCGACGGCCAGCGTCGGCTCCGGCAGACCGGCCAGCGCCGACTCGTGGCGCACGATGTCGCCGAGTTTGGCGGCGAGCTGGTCGACGGGCGGCGGGTCGTCGGTGGGGACGTAGGAGATTCCCATGCCGCCGCCGAGGTCGATGATCGAGATCTGGGCGGTCTTGTCGACGCCGAACTCCGCGACGACGTCCCGCAGGAGCCCGATCACGCGGTGCGCGGCCACCTCGAAGCCGTCGACGTCGAAGATCTGCGAGCCGATGTGACTGTGCAGACCGACGAGGCGCAGGTTGTCGGCGGCGAAGACCCGCCGGACCGCGTCGATCGCCTTTCCGCCCGCGAGCGAGAACCCGAACTTCTGATCCTCGTGGGCGGTGGAGATGAACTCGTGTGTGTGCGCCTCGACTCCGACCGTCACGCGGATCAGAACGTCCTGCACCACACCGGCTTCGGCGGCCACCTTGTCGAGGCGGTCGATCTCCGTGGCGGAGTCGAGCACGATGTGCCCGACCCCGGCCGACACGGCAGCGCTCAACTCGGCGACCGATTTGTTGTTGCCGTGCATGGCAATTCGCTCCGCAGGGAACCCGGCGTGCAGGGCGACCGCGAGTTCGCCGCCCGAAGCGACATCGAGGGACAGGCCCTCGTCGGCGACCCAGCGGGCGATCTCGCCGCACAGGAACGCCTTGGATGCGTAGTGCACCTTGGCTGCCGGGCCGAATGCCCGGGCCATGTCGCGGCAGCGGGACCGGAAGTCGTCCTCGTCGACGACGAACAGTGGGGTGCCGTACTTCTCGGCCAGTTCGGTGACCGGGATGCCCGCGAGGCTCACCACTCCGTCCTCGGCGCGGTGCGCGTTGCGCGGCCACACCTCGGGAGAGAGCGCGGCGAACGCGGCCGCGTCGGCGGGACGTTCGGGCAGACCGGGCGCGTGCAGTTGCTCGGCGTGCTTGGGGCCGGCGGGGTGCGCGTTCACATCTGCTCCGGTGCGGTGACGCCGAGCAGGGCGAGACCGTTGGCCAGGACCTGACGGGACGCGTCGCACAGCGCCAGGCGCGCGATGTGCAGCGGGCCGACCTCCTCGTCACCCTGGGGCAGGATGCGGCAGGCACCGTAGAACCGGTGGTAGGCACCGGCCAGCTCCTCGAGATACCGCGCGATGCGGTGCGGCTCACGGAGATTCGCGGCGCTGGTCACGACCCGCGGGTACTCGCCGAGGGTGCGGATCAGATCGCCTTCCTGCTCCGAGATCAGCAGCGAGAAGTCGGGATCCGTGACGGCGATGCCGAGGTCGGCGGCGTTGCGGGCGATGGCCGACAGCCGGGCGTGCGCGTACTGCACGTAGTAGACCGGGTTCTCGTTGCCGGTGCTCGTCCACAGCTCGAGGTCGATGTCGATGCTCGAATCCACCGAAGACCGGATCATGGCGTACCGCGACGCGTCGACGCCGATCGCCTCGACCAGGTCGTCCAGGGTGATGACGGTGCCGGCACGCTTGCTCATCTTCACCGCGACACCGTCGCGGACCAGGTTCACCATCTGGCCGATGAGCACCTCGACGGTGTCGGGGTCGTCGCCGAACGCGGCCGCGGCCGCCTTGAGCCGGCCGATGTACCCGTGGTGGTCCGCGCCGAGCATGTAGATGCACAGGTCGAAGCCGCGGGCGCGCTTGTCCTGGAAGTAGGCGATGTCACCGGCGATGTACGCCGCGTTGCCGTCGCTCTTGATGACGACCCGGTCCTTGTCGTCGCCGAAGTCGGTGCTCTTGAGCCACCAGGCGCCGTCCTCCTGGAAGAGGTTGCCGGAATCCTTCAGCGTCTCGACGGCCTTCTCCACCGCGCCGGATTCGAACAGCGAGTTCTCGTGGAAGTAGACGTCGAAGTCGACGCCGAACTCGTGCAGGGTGCGCTTGATGTGCGCGAACATCAGTTCGACGCCGATCGCGCGGAAGACCTCCTGCTGCTCGTCGGCGGGCAGGTCCAGCACGTCGGGCCGCTGCTGCTGCACCGCGGCGGCGATGTCGGCGATGTAGGCGCCCGCGTAGCCGTCCTCGGGGGCGGGCTCACCCTTGGCGGCGGCGATCAGCGAGCGGGAGAACCGGTCGATCTGGGCGCCGTGGTCGTTGAAGTAGTACTCGCGGGTGACCGCCGCGCCCTGGGTCGACAGGATCCGGCCCAGCGCGTCGCCCACCGCGGCCCAGCGGGTTCCACCGAGGTGGATGGGGCCGGTCGGGTTCGCGGAGACGAACTCGAGGTTGATCTTCTTGCCGTCGAGAGTGTGGCCGGACCCGAAGGCGGCACCCGCCTCGAGGATCTTCGCGACGATCGCGCCCTGCGCGTCGGCGGCCAGGCGGATGTTGAGGAAGCCCGGGCCCGCGATGTCGGCGCTGTCGATGCCCTCGGCGGCGGTCAGCGCGTCGGCGAGCCAGCCGGCCAGCTCACGCGGGTTGGTACCGACCTTCTTGGCCACCTGCATCGCGACGTTGGTGGCGTAATCGCCGTGCTCGGGATTGCGCGGACGCTCGACCGTGAGAGTTTCGGGAAGCACGGACACGTCGAGTCCGCGTTCGGCGAGCACTTTCGCGGCGGTTCCGCGGAGCAGTTCGGCAAGGTCAGCTGGAGTCACAGGTATCTATCCTATGGCCAACGCGTCCCGAGCGGTGATCCGGCTTCCCGCGAGTCCCGGCGACCGCCGGCGAGCGTGGGCCCGGCCACTCTCCCAGGTTGCGCTCAGGGTGGGTCAGTAGAGTGGGATCGCCCTGAGTCCCGGCTCTCAGCTCCCGGTCACCGGGGGTCGAGCGCCCGTAACCCACACACCGAAAGATCACAATCGATGCCAAGCGGTTCGGAAAGTCGCGGTCCCGATAAGAACTCGGGCGCGAAGTCGGCGAAGGCCATCAAGGCCGCCAAGAAGAAGAGCGGCGGCGCGAAAGTCAAGGGCGGGGCGTCCGCCCCGCGGAACATTCCGTGGCTGACGATCGGCGCCGGAGCGGCCGTTCTCGCACTCGTGGCGGTCCTCGCGATCAACCTGGTTCCCAAGTATCAGGCCAAGGAAGAGGCCGCGAAGTACGCGCCGAGCGCCGAGAACCCCGACCCGTCGGTCAACATCGACGGCGTCGTGAAGGTCGATTACCCGGCAGGCATCCACATCCAGCCGACGCAGCGCGTCGCGTACGACCAGTCGCCGCCGTTCGGCGGCCCGCACGACGCCATCTGGGCGACGTGCACCGGCACGGTCTACCCGAACGCGATCCGCACCGAGAACGCGGTGCACTCGCTCGAGCACGGCGCCGTGTGGATCGCCTACAACCCGGACGAGCTGTCCGCCGACCAGGTCGAGACGCTGAAGGACAAGGTGGACGGCGAGACGTACACGCTGCTGTCGCCGTACCCGGGCCTCGACAGCCCGGTCTCCGTGCAGTCGTGGGGCCACCAGTTGAAGGTGGACAGCGTCGACGACCCGCGCATCGACCAGTTCGTCACCGCGCTGCGGATCAACAAGAACACGTACCCGGAGGTCGGCGCGAGCTGCTCGTCCATCCCGGGCTCCGGTTTCGACCCGGACAACCCGCCGCCGTTCGACCCGTCCACGCCGGGCGCGGACGCGGTGCCGATGGACGGTGGCGGAATCAGCCCCGACCAGTCGGAATCCGGCGGCGCGGGAGCGCAGCTGCCGAGCGGCATGCAGCTCCCGAGCGACCTGCAACTGCCGTCCGATCTGCAGCAGGCCCCGGCCGAGGGCGGCAATGGCTAGTTCTGCCGATCCCGGGCACGGACCCGAGACCGATTCCGTCGACGAGGCGGCCCCGGCCCGGCCCAGTCAGCGCACAGCGCTCCTGGTCATCGGGCTGATCGGCGCCATCGCCCTCGGATTCGCGCTCGGGTTCCTCGCCCGGCTTCCGCTCGGGGACTCCGGCACCCCGGTTCCCGAGGCCGGTTCCGTCGATGTCGGATTCGCGCAGGACATGAGCGTCCACCACAGCCAGGCGGTGGAGATGTCGGCGATTGCGCTGGCCAATGCCACCGACCCGGCGGTCCGCAGCCTCGCGTACGACATCCTCACCACACAGCAGAACCAGCTCGGACAGATGCAGGGCTGGCTCGCGCTGTGGGATCAGCCGGCCCTGCCGTCCGGCGGCTACATGGGCTGGATGGAATCCGAGCACTCGGACGGTCACACCCACGGGACCGCCGAGAACACGCACATGGAGTCGATGTCGAAGATGCCCGGCATGGCGTCGTCGGAGGACATGGCCGCGTTGCGGCAGGCCACCGGCCCGGCCGTCGACGTCCTCTACCTCCAGCTGATGCTGCGGCACCACCAGGGCGGGCTCCCGATGATGGAGTACGCGGCCCAGCACGCCTCGGAAGACGTGGTCCGCAGCCTCGCGCAGACGATGGTGGACACCCAGCAGAGCGAATCGACGGTGATGACGAACATGCTCACCGCGAAGGGCGCCGCTCCCCTGCCGATGAACTGACGTCCGGCGTCACGACCACGTCCAGTCGCGCACCTCGGGCATGTCCTCGAAGTGCGCGACGACGTATTCGCCGTGCCGTTCGAGTTGCCGGAGGCAGAAGTCGGCCAACTCCGTGGCACCGGCCGGCTCTCGCCGCGTGCGGCGCAGCGCGGCGAGAGCGAGGTGGTAGCGGCTCATCCGGTTGAGCACGACCATGTCGAACGGTGTGGTCGTGGTGCCCTGTTCGCTGAAGCCGCGGACGTGGAAGCGGTCCGGTGCGGGACGTCCGTGTAGCAACTCGTGGACGGCGCGCGAGTACCCGTGGAACGCGAACACCACGTCCGTGTCCGCGGTGAAGAGGTCGAGGAACGTGCGCGCGTCGAATCCGTGCGGGTGCTCGGTCGGCGTGAGCAGCCCCATCAGGTCGACGACGTTGACCACCCGGATGACCAGTTCCG